>CAJXOS010000003.1 GCA_913057725.1 uncultured Lewinella sp. | reverse complement strand
CTCGCACGACCGCTGGTTTATCGACCGCCTGGCTACGCACATCATCTCTTTTGAAGATGAAGCAGAAGTAATTTTCTTCGAAGGAAACTACTCTCAGTACGAAGCGATGAAGAAGGAAAAGCTAGGTGATGTTACACCTAAGCGCCCACGCTTCAAGAATGTTATTAACCGCTAGTATTAGCGTTTAAATATCAAAAAATGAAGGGCCGGAGCATTACGCTTCGGCCCTTCTTGTTCTAAGACTAATACAACATTTTCATTAGTAGATACCGTTCGTTGTGAGTCTGTTCGCTATGAGCGTTCGTTATGAGTCCCCCGACTCACAACACCCTCCTAGCCACACCCCAACGCCGACTCCACATCCGACCAGCTATCAGCATGGCAACTCCTCCTCCTAGCCACAAGGGCAATGCGGCAGCTACACTAGCGATGAAGAGTAATCCAAGTACCAAAAATGGCGTCAGCATGATACCGAGATAGTTGAGGCGGGTACGGTAGTTTTTCAGGGAGAGCGCGGGGCCGGCTACTATTAACAATAGACCTAATGAGATCATCCAAGCTCGGTTTGTTAGCCCACCCGCCTGCAAACTATAGGTTATTGTAGTTAGGCCTAGCAAGCCGGCAAATGCTAAGTACAACAAGCGATAACCAACATTAAACTGCGGACTACAATCAAAACCACCTGCTGGCGTTTCGCTGGCTACAATAACTCGGCGATTGTAGGAAATAAACTTGTAGAGTCGGTGCAAGAACCCATTAATAGGAGACCAGCGAGCTACTCTCTCCATCCATGGCCAACGTTCTCCTAAAATGTAAAGTAGGCTATCGATACCGTAAAGGGTAGGGCCTCCTTGCGTATCCAGCAAAGGGATTTTGTCTTTACTTCGTTCAATATCGAGTTTGCAATTGAGCTTATTGGGATCAAGCTCCGTGAAAGCCTGGCGACCATTTTGTGGAAGAAGGCCTGTTTTTACAAACGCCCCTGTATACCAACAGCACAAGGGACAATTGTCGTCATATAGAATTACTTTATGAGCTGTCATAAGGCTATTTTGTTGGTGTCTATAGTTATAACGTTCATTAATTTTCTTTTGTTTCAGAAATTATTGAAAATAATGTAAATTATTTTATTCGCATTTATACTACTATCTACTTAAATCCTGCTCGACCTTTTAGAAAGTTGATCGCCTACACCTAAAAGGCGCATACGAATTGGATAACTTTTATAATGCAGCAAGGCCCACGGTTTGCACCATGGGCCTTGTTTTATCATTGACTATGTTACTTATATCTTAGTCCACATAGACTTTGCCATCCTTCATAACAAAAGACACTTCGCGCATTACACTGATATCCTCTAATGGGTTACCCGGAACCGCTACAATATCAGCCAACTTGCCTTCTTCAATAGTGCCCAACTCATCTGATCGGCCTATTAGTTCAGCACTCACAACAGTAGCAGAGAGGATCGCCTCTACTGCTGGCATACCCGCTTCTACCATATACTCAAACTCTTGTGCATTTTCACCATGTGGAGATACACCACTATCTGTTCCAAAAGCAATCTTTACGCCACCGGCATAAGCCCGGGCAAAAGTCTCCTGAATCATAGGGCCGATTGCTAATGCTTTGGGGCGAATAATTGCAGGAAAATAGCCATCAATTTGCGCCTTTTCTGCTACAAACTTACCTGCGCTTACGGTAGGTACATAGTAGGTTCCTTTTTCCACCATTAGATCAATCACCTCTTGATCCATCATTGTACCATGCTCAATAGAGGTAATACCTGCACGAACGGCGCGTATCATCCCTTCCTTACCATGGGCGTGAGCGGCCGTATGCATACCATAGTCATTTGCGGTAGCTACGATTGCGTCCAATTCTATATCCACAAATTGTGGACCACTACCATCCTTAGCAACACTCAGAACCCCTCCGGTAGCAGTAATCTTAATACAATCCGCACCGTTCTTATAGCGCTGCCGAACAGCCTTACGAGCATCTTCAGCGCTATTAACCACTCCGTCATCCGGCCCCGGATCTCCACGCAACACCCGATTCATCCCATTGGTAGGGTCAGCATGCCCACCGGTAGTACCGATCGCTTTTTCCGCTGTAACAATACGAGGGCCAACGATAAATCCTCTGTCAATAGCATTGCGAAGGCTTACATTCACACCACTTCCCCCTAAATCACGGACGGTGGTAAACCCGGCCTCAAGGGTACGTCTGGTATATTGCGTAGCACGCAACGCTATATCTGGTGGGTCCAAACGAAACTGATCCATGTAGCGAGTCGGACTCGATTGCCCTTCCAAGTGCACATGCATATCCATCAAGCCAGGCATAACGGTATGATCTTTAAGATCGACCACCTCAGCATCTCCATCTGGACGGGTATAGCCTTCCTGAACACTGGTGATGGTATTCCCCTCAACCACAATTGTCATCTTGGATTTTAGTGTAGAACTTGTTGCATCGAAAAGCTGACCGCAGTGCAAATAAGTCGTTTGTGCAGTCATTGGTGTCAGCCCGCATACGAGTAGGCTGAACAAGAATAAGTTGATGGTTCGCATGAATTGAATTTTGCTAATTTTAGGAAAGTTAGCAAAATCATTGGGGCTATGCGTTATTTCTACGGGCTACTACTATTACTATCCCTACCACTTTTTCTTTCTGCACAACCGGAAACTGCCGTTTACGGATGCCGGTTTATCAAGAATCATGTTCATCCACAACGACTCACTGCAGAGCAGGAAGCACGTCTGGTACAATCACGTACACGCAGTGACAGTTTGGACTTACTCAACTATAGTATCGACCTGGAAATCGTTGATTTCACTGGCCGCCGCATCTCTGGAAGCTGTACCATCGACTTCATTTTTTTGGAAGAGGACGCTAGTCAAATGGTACTAGACTTGTTGCAACTGGTCATCGATTCTATTCAGCTGGATGGCGTAACAATTGACTACAGCTATGATGGTGACCTCATCACTATTGATCTTCCTGAGGATATAGATACCGAGGTCATGCATCAAGTACAGGTGTTTTATCAAGGTACTCCGACGGTTGCTGCCTCAAATTTCGGTGGACTCGCTTTCTCCAATGGCATCGCTTACAATCTGGGTATTGGTTTGGGTGAAAACCCCTACAACTATGGTCGCAGCTGGTTTCCCTGCTTTGACAATTTCGTAGAACGCTCCACTTTTGACCTCAACATCATTAGCGCCAATGGTCGCAAAGCCTACTGCAGCGGTGATTTCATAGAGGAAGTGAGCTTGGAGGATGACCATATTCGCCGTTCCTACAGAATTAGCGAACCCATGACAACTTACCTAGTGGGCGTGGCCGTATCTGATTTTGTAACCGTTGAGTCTTCCCACACCGGCCAGTATGGCACCTACCCCATTCAATTGGTAGCCCGCCCTGGCGATATCGGTAGTATGGATGATTCTTTTGAATTCCTAGGTGACGCGATTGACGGCCTGGAGAGTTGGTACGGTCCTTACATCTGGAGTCGAGTTGGCTTTGTACTAACACCAGTTGGCGCAATGGAACATGTGCACAACATTGCGTTTCCTACAGCTACTGGAACCTCTGGCCCAAACTTTGGTCAGAATCGACTGATGGCTCATGAGTTGGCCCATCAATGGTGGGGCAATGTGACCACCTTAAGTTCACCAGCGAACATGTGGATCAAAGAGGGTAATGCAGAATATGGCGCACACCTCTTCACCGAGTATACATTTGGCAAGGATGAGTTTATCGATCAAATGCGTGGTAACCAACTAGAAGTATTACGTACTGCACATATAGAAGATGATGGTTTCCAGCCATTGTCGGGTATCCCGTATGAACAGACTTACGGTGTACACACCTACAATAAAGGAGCAGCCGTATTGCACAACATGCGAAGCTACATGGGTGACACCCTGTTTTCGCAAGCTCAAACTGCGGTTTTGCAAGACCTAGCATTCAGCTCCGTTGATGCAGAAGAATATCGCGATCATCTGAGTATGGTCAGCGGCCTGGACATGGGACCTTTCTTTGATGCTTGGATCTTTAGTCCTGGCTTCTCTGATTATGAGATAGAAGAGATGACCGTAACACCAGCAGACAATGAATTTGCGGTAGAAGTAATGGTCCAGCAGAAACTGAGAGCTACTGAGGAATTTCATGATAACGAACCCGTTTCCATTACCTTCTTCGATAGCGACTGGACAGAAGAAACCGTTCAAATGCGCGCAAGTGGCGAATTCAGTACAGCTACCTTTACGATCCCATTTGATCCGACAATGAGCGTCATCAACCATGATCAGACCTTAAACATGGGTCGAATGAATCGGACCTTCAGCATCAATGAGTCCGGCAACCAGAGTGTGGGTACTGTGGATATATTCGCACTGAGCGCTGACATAGGAGCTGACTCAGCCCTCCTGAACATTGTACACCATTGGACGGCTCCCGATGAATCGGTTAACCCCGACATCATCATGTCGAACACGCACTACTGGTCCATAAGAGGTGTATTACCGGATGAATTCCTAATGAGCGCAATTTTCCGCTTCTATGGAGGCCTTCAAGATCTCGACTATGACCTTGTGCAGACGGGTACAGAGACCGTACAACTAATGTACCGCCCAACTCCTGACAGCGAGTGGGAGGTCTATCCGTTCGCAGAGATCACACCTTTCGGCAATGGAGGATTAGCTCGTACGGACGAACTTCTAGTAGGCGACTATGCTTTCGCCAATGTATTCATAGAAGTAGCCACAGAAAACATCTTGGATCAAGCACAGATCACTGTCTCTCCTAATCCTACACATGATTGGCTGCACTTGGAAATAGACTTCCCGGACGCTGATAATGACTACGAAGTGCAACTATATGACCTTAATGGGCAACTGTTGCGTTCAGAAGAATATGCGAAAAGCCCCCAAGTAGTAGCAGATTGGTCGCTGGCAGGACTACCTGCGGGCACGTATGTGCTTTACATTAGAAACGGTAAAGGATTTCGTGCGGTGGAGGTCGTGGTGCAGTAGTGTTTTGAAGTGGGGAGGATGGGGTATTTGGTGTTGGGGCATGCCGCCTTCGGCGGGCCCACCCTCACCAAGGCCGAACATGACCACTTCCACCCCGTGGTGATAGTAGCATGGGATTCACACCCTTTACAATGACAATTCACTATAAAGGCCAACTCAATCCTATGTACGAGCAAAAACCGGGAATGTATTACGCTGAATTAATCGCTGCTGGAGCTCCCAAGCGAGCGAAGGGGAATGAAAACCTTTGACTTATGGTCTTTGTAGCTCAAATACAAATAAATAAAATTAAAGTTGAAATAAAAAACATTTTCCACTCAAATGTTTTTTACTTCTTCTTACCTATCTTTCTCCTAACCTCCTCCCTTATGGCACAATCTCGAGCACGAGACCTTGGTGTTCCTTTTGGTGTGATGTCACCTGGCCCACTGAATGCGATAACAGATATAGCTGGTGTACAGGTTGGCCATTTTAGCTTGACCGAAGGGGAGAATATACGTACTGGTGCAACCGCTATTCTACCTCACGGCGGCAATATCTTCCAAGAGAAAGTACCCGCAGCCATATACCTTGGCAATGGTTTTGGCAAGCTAGCAGGATATAGCCAAGTCAAGGAATTGGGAAATTTGGAAACACCGATTGTTCTCACCAATACACTCAGTGTTCCTACTGCTGCCAATGCACTCATCAGCTACTCTTTGGCTCAAGAGGGGAATGAAAATGTTCGGTCGGTTAATGCACTAGTAGGAGAAACCAACGATGGGCGTCTCAATGATATTCGAGGTCGCCATCTCATGGAGTCGCATGTATTAACGGCTATTGAAAATGCTTCAACGGGGCCTGTACAGGAAGGTAATATTGGTGCTGGAACAGGTACGGTATGCTTCGGCTTCAAAGGTGGAATAGGAACTTCATCCCGGCTGCTTCCTGAAAGCCTGGGCGGGTATACTGTGGGAGTTTTAGTACAATCCAACTTTGGGGGTGTATTAAACATCGGCGGAGTACCTGTCGGGCAAAAATTAGAACGCTACTATTTTCGTGATCAACTACAAAATGATGCCGACGGTAGCTGCATGATTGTAGTAGCTACAGACGCCCCGCTCGATGCGCGCAACCTTGAACGTTTAGCCAAACGAGCCATGCTTGGACTTGCCCGTACTGGAGGCATTGCCTCCAACGGTAGCGGAGATTATGTAATCGCTTTTTCTACAGCAGCTGAGCTACGTATCCCCTATCGTAATGAAGGGCGGCTAATTCAACAAACGGTATTGCACAATGACGCTATGTCACCCCTGTTTCTGGCTACTATCGAAGCAACGGAAGAGGCCATCATCAACTCACTTTTCGCTGCTGAAACAATGACCAGCAACGGACGTACCATAGAGCAACTTCCAATTGATCAGGTTTTGGAATGGCTGCAAGAGAAATAAGCCTCCGAATCCGTATTTTAGGCCCACTAACCAAATGCTGACGCTGAAATGTCTGCCAAGAAACCGCCATACGAAACCCCCACCGAACATACTGGTCTGAAAATCAAGACCCCAAAAGAAAAAGCTGCCGGAACACCGGGAGTAGTTGCTGCGCTTGGGCATGCTACCAAGTACATGAAAACAGGGCAAGCCCTAAGAGTAGCAGCAAAACTTAATCAAAAGGGTGGAATCGATTGTCCAGGATGTGCCTGGCCAGATCCAGACGACGAGCGTAGCAGTTTAGGGGAATACTGTGAAAACGGTATCAAGGCCATCGCTGAAGAGGCCCAGAAAAAAACGATTGGCGCCGACTTCTTCGCTCAGCATTCTGTAGAAGAATTATCAACCTGGTCCGATTTTCAATTGGGTAAAGCCGGACGTTTGGCAGAGCCCCTCGTATTGGCAGAAGGGGCAACTCACTATAAGCCCATTAGCTGGGATGATGCCTTTAAGATGCTCGCAGATGATCTAAAGGGGTTATCTTCTCCTGACGAAGCTGTATTCTACACTTCCGGTCGCACTAGTAATGAAGCGGCTTTTATGTACCAATTGTTTGTCCGCAGCTTTGGTACGAATAACCTTCCGGATTGCTCTAATATGTGCCACGAGTCTAGTGGCTATGGCCTAGGAAAGACGATTGGTATCGGTAAAGGAACTGTGACACTGGATGACCTGCACCAGTCGGACCTCATCATTGTTATGGGGCAAAACCCTGGCACTAACCATCCACGGATGCTTTCGTCTTTGGAAAAGTGTAAGGAAAACGGAGGAAGAATCATCACCGTCAACCCATTGCAAGAAGCCGGTTTAGTGAACTTTGTCAATCCTCAACGGGTAGGCAAAATGCTATCAGGTGGTACTCCTCTTACCGACCTCTACCTTCCTGTTGCTGTAAATGGTGATGTGGCGTTACTTAAAGCCATAATGCTTCGCCTTTGGCACCAGGATCGAGAAGGTGATGGGAGTATTCTGGATTGGGACTTTATTACCAACAATACCTCAGGTATTGAAGCGCTCGTGGATGATCTGCGTCAACAAGACTTCACCACACTTGCCGATGCCAGCGGTGTCGCGCGAGCTTCGATCCTCGAAGCCGTAGAAATGATCCGCAAAGCCAACAGCATGATTATATGCTGGGCGATGGGTATTACCCAACATGAGAATGGAGTCGCAAACGTTCAAGAGATCGTCAATCTTTTACTCATGAAAGGGGCTATCGGTAAGCCTGGTAGCGGCGCCTGTCCAGTACGAGGTCATAGCAACGTCCAAGGCAACCGGACAGTGGGTATTTGGGAAGCTCCAAAACCAGCCTTTCTCGACAGCCTCGCCGAACAGTTTGGCATTAATCCTCCGCGAGAACATGGATATGCAACCGTCCCCGCGATTCAGGCTATGCACGACAATAAGGTGAAGGTGTTTTTCGCCTTAGGCGGGAATTTTTTATCGGCTGCCCCCGACACCGCGTATACAGCGGCTGGGCTGGAAAATTGTGCGCTCACAGCCCATGTGAGCACCAAACTCAATCGCAGTCACCTTGTCACCGGTAAGCGAGCGTTGATTTTGCCATGCCGTGGCCGTACAGAACAAGACCTTCAGGCAGAAGGTGAGCAGTTTGTTACGGTAGAAAACAGCATGGGAATTGTCCATCGCAGCAAAGGAATCTTACCTCCAGCCTCCACTCACTTATTAAGCGAGCCAGATATCATTGGCCGCTTAGCAGCAGCAGTACTCGGCCCTGATCAACCCGTCAACTGGCAACAATGGGTAGGAAACTACGATCATGTTCGAGACGCCATTGCAAAAACGATTCCTGCATTTGCAGATTACAACGAGAAGGTACGTGATAACGATGGTGGATTCTACCTCACCAATGGGGCCCGTGAAGGCCGCTTCCCAACGCCTGACGGCAAAGCTCATTTTACCGTCAATGCCGTTCCTAAGCTACAGTTAGCAGAGGGGGAATATACCCTCATGACCATCAGAAGTCACGATCAATACAATACAACCATCTATGGTCTGAATGATCGCTATCGTGGTATTAAGAATGAGCGCAGGGTTGTATTTATCAACCCAGAAGACCTGAAGGCGCGTGGCTGGAAAGCTCGCCAGCAAGTCGATATCATTAATGAGCATGGCGGGCAGAAGCGGGTAGCAGAGGCTTTCCTTCTGGTGCCATATGACATTCCCAGAGGTTGTCTAGGAGCGTACTTTCCAGAAGCTAACACACTCGTGCCTATTGACAGCTACGCAAAGCATAGTCTGACACCAGCCTCAAAACGGATTGTGGTACGCTTGGAAGCGAAGTAGGTAAAGTCAAGATTGGCCCCAAAACAACGGGAGGAATTTCTCTCGCTTAGGTGACCCAAATGTGTCTACTTACTTCAAGTAACGCTCGCGAATAATACCTAAATGATGTTGTTCATGCCCTGCTATCATGTAAACCATTGCCTTCGCACTGCACGGAAGCCCGCTGGCTTCTCCTACCTCATTAAATGCCTCATCAGTTAGGTTAGAAAAGAATGCGACAGTAGCGGCACGAAGTGCCTTGTACTCGGTCAAAATGCTAGAGATACTGCGCTCATTAGCATTAGACACCGGCACATATGAATTGTGATCAAAGCCTGGGAAAGAAGTCTTATCCTTTCGAGCACACCCCATTCCGCGGTAGGTGAATACGCGCTCAGCATCCATGATATGTACTAGCATTTCTTTAACCGTCCACTTATCGGCTTCATAGCGATATAAAAGTTGCTCTTCGCTAAGTGGCTCTATGGTCTGTACGAGATCCTCCAGAGCTGTTTGTAAATGGTCTAGTACATGACCGTCGTCAGAAATTTTATCGATATAGACAGAGGCCCAACTGGGGAACTGGTGTGCTTCTGGTTTAGCTACGGATGGCATGCTCATTTTCTATGATTTTGTCGGTTAAGGCAAGGAAAATAAAAAAGGAGAAATACAATTTAGTTAGGATGATTCACGGGCAAGTAATTGGAGAAGGTACTCTCCATATCCGCTCTTTTGATATTTATGGCCAAGCTTCTCCAACTGGCCGGCATCAATAAAGCCCTGTCGATAGGCAACCTCTTCTATACATCCAATCTTAAGGCCTTGTCGTTCTTCTATCACTTCGATGAACTGGCCAGCCTGAATCAAAGACTTGTGTGTTCCAGTATCCAGCCAGGCTACTCCCCGGCCCAATACATTTACCTGGAGCTTGCCTTGTTCCAGGTAATACTTATTTACATCCGTAATTTCGTATTCACCTCTGGCACTTGGCTCCAGGTTTTTCGCTATATCCACAACTTGATTGTCATAGAAATAGAGCCCAGGAACCGCATAATTACTTTTAGGTTTAGCAGGTTTTTCCTCAATAGAGAGTGCTCGGAATTCTTCTGAGAACTCCACCACACCGTATCGTTCCGGATCTGCCACCCAATAGGCGAAAACAATTCCCCCTTCTGGCTTAGCGCAGCTTTGCAATTGTTCGTCTAGCCCGACCCCATAAAAGATATTGTCTCCTAACACGAGAGCCGCTGGATCTCCAGCAATAAACTCCTCTCCTAGCACAAAAGCCTGAGCTAAACCATTAGGTTCGTACTGAGGTACGTAGCTGAAATTACAGCCAATTTCAGAGCCATCTCCCAATAACTTCTCGAAGTTGGGAAGGTCTTTGGGGGTAGAGATGATTAAAATATCACGTATGCCAGCTGCCATAAGTGTCGACAACGGATAGTAGATCATCGGTTTGTCATAGACCGGCATTAGCTGCTTACTTACAGCAAGTGTAAGAGGGTAAAGACGTGTTCCTAACCCACCAGCCAGGATAATTCCTTTCATGGATAAATTCTATTTGAGCATCTGATTGAGCTCTCGCACCACTGCTTGGCACCTTTGTTCGAGCTCTCGTAGGACGGTATCAGCCATAGCCGTATTTCCACCACTATTCTTGGCCATGTCCCACAGCTGCAAGTTAGCATTAATCAGTTGGGTATTTCCTGAAAAACTCAATGTAGATTTGAAATGGTGACAAAAACGCTCCAACTCTGACCACTGCGCGTTTTGGTACAGGCGACGAGCTACTCCCCTATTATTACTTAACTCTTGTCGAAGGCTTGTCAATAGCGCATTCATGGTCTCCTGATCACCCGCTGCCATGGTTTCCATGTAGCGAAGATCTAATGACTTGTGCTTGATCATGATGTTTGTTATGTGTTGTTCTTTAAACTATGCTGGGTTAACTTCTGGTATAATTCCTCAGGGTTAAAGGGTTTCAACACGAAGTCGACCATACCGACCTCTAAATATCGATCGTCATTAGCCACCTGCGCTTGCGCCGTCATTGCCAGGACCGGTGTATTCACATTTCGATTATCAGGCTGGGATCGCAACTCCTGCGTAAGCGTAAAACCGTCCGTATCCGGAAGTTGAATATCCATTAAGACTACATCAAAGTCTTCCTGCGATAGTAACTGCTTCGCCTCGGCTCCATTCGAGGCGATTCGAACCTGAAGATCTGGCCATTTCTTCGCCAGTGTTTGTTTTAAGACGATCTGGTTCATCTTGTGGTCTTCCACCAATAGAATACGATCAGCCGGCACTTCACTTACTGGACTATAATCAACTTCAGGCACTATGGGTACCTGGCTCTGGTCTACAATTTTCAAAGGCAACACTATCTCAAATTCCGATCCTTGCCCAAGGGTCGACGCCAAACCGATTTCACCACCCATACGCTGTACCAAGGCTTGGGTAATATTTAGTCCCAAGCCCGTTCCCTCCTGTTTTGTAGCACTGGATTCTAAGCGGCTGAAAGGCTGAAATATTTCTTGCTGCTTTTCCGGCGGAATGCCTGGCCCTGTATCCCATACCTTCAGCGAATAAGTCTCCTCAAGCACAGTCACCTGAATTCCTACTTCACCCTCATCCGTGAACTTAATAGCGTTACCAATTACATTGTATAACACCTGACTGATACGTTGCTTATCGCCAAGTATACGCCCTGGTATTGAGGGCTGTATATCCAATAACAACTGTAGGCCTTTGGCCTCGGCTTTCGGTCGCAACATGGCTATAATACCACGTACCGTTAGTGTGAGATCAAAGGGTGCTTCTTCGAGTTGCAAGGCATCATTTTGCAGACTAGAAGTCAGTAGTATATCATTGATAATTCCCAGAAGGAGTTGTGATGCCTCTTGAACTGCCGTTACATATTGCCCTTGCTCCTCATCCATTTGCGTTTCCGCCAATAAATGACTCATCCCGACAATAGCATTCATCGGAGTACGTAGTTCGTGGCTAACCGTAGCAATGACCTGTTCCCTCACTCGGGCAGTTTCCTCTGCCAATTCCTGAGCTCGTTGTAACTCTTCAGCTTTTCGTTGCAAGGTGGTATCTTGCAAAGTGCCGATGTATACGGGTACGCCATCCTTCTGTTCTAGACGCTTGCTAGTGAGCAGCAGGTGTCGTTTACTGCCATCATTAAGGACAAACTCCAAACTGTCACCTTCCTCATCATCTTCTAAGTTCTGGGTATGTTGGAGTAGAATATGCAATGGATGTTCCTCTTCTAGAAGGTCTCCATAGCTTATTTGGTCACGAGCGGCATCAAGTCCAAGGGTCTCATAAAGTTGCGGGCTAGCAAAAAAGTAACTTTCTTCTGGACGCAGCTCCCAATTGCCGATCTTGGCAATACGTTGCGCTTCCTCCAGGCGCATCAAAATTTGCTTACGCTCCATGGAGAAACGCAGCACACGTGCCAGTTGATTGGGCTCAAACTCACCCTTCACTAAATAATCCTGAGCTCCTGCACCTACGGCTAAAATGCCCTGCTCTTGGTCATCAGATCCTGTGAGAACAATTACGTTGATGGTAGGAAATGCCCCCAGCACAGCCAATAGCGTATCCAGGCCGGTACTATCTGGCAATGAAAGATCGAGAAGTACCGCATCTAAATCCAGGCGCTGCTCCAGGGAGCGAAGGCCCTCTGCAAGTGTACTGGCTACTGTTACTTCACATTCTTGTTCTGGATTCGCTGACAGGAGAATCTTGACTAGATCAGCGTAACTGGAATCATCTTCGATAAGAAGCACCCGTACCACTGACCGCTGAGCGGCCAAGGTAGATCGCACTGGACCTTGCACTGGTGCTTTTCTCATGGTAGAATTTTTGTGTTGCTACACCTCCTCCCCGGTACCTGGAATAAAGACGATTTGAGCAGCTCCTCCTTTCCATACCAGGCAGCAAAGTGCTTCTGGATTGGTCTTGTATACGGAAGAAAAGCGCTCAACGTTCTCCATTGCGACCACTTTTTTTGTCGCTAGCTCCTCTAAAGTCGATACATTCACCGACCAACCTTCATTTTCAGGAGTTCCTGCCACTACTGGAATACCCAGCCCGGCATTCTCTTCTTGCTGGTATAAAACGAAGACCGGGTAGTTTGAAATATCCTGATCTTGTACAGAAGTAGCCGTTTTTTCCAGTAAGGACAAATAAGGCAGGAGTACCTTCCGCAATTCGTGTAATTCTTTCTCGCTCAGCATAATATCACTTATCAGCTTCCGATAACCTAAGATACAGACTTATTGATATCACCGGAAACCGTCGATTATCTTTTAACAAGTAGGGCGACGTTTTCGACATGAGCAGTGTGAGGAAACATATCCACTGGTCGCATTTTTTCAACTCGGTAATGCTCATCCAACAGTTGTAAGTCACGCGCCTGAGTAGCTGGATTACAACTTACATATACCATCCGTGGTGCTCCTAATTGTATGAGCATCTGTACCACTTTAGGGTGCATTCCGGCCCGAGGAGGGTCTGTGATTAGCAGATCAGGTTTGCCATGTTTTTCTGCAAATTCCGTCGTGAGAATATCCTTTACATCTCCGGCATAGAAAACGGCGTTTTCAATTTCATTTAGTGCCGCGTTCTTCTTTGCATCATCGATGGCTGCAGCGATTTCCTCAATACCAACAACTTGCTTGCACTTGTCAGCCAAGAATAGTGCTATACTACCAATGCCCGTGTAGAGATCATAAACATTCTCCGTCCCCTTCAAATCAGCAAACTCCGCTGCCACCTCGAATAGGCGCTCACCTTGTTTGGTGTTGGTCTGAAAAAATGACTTTGGCCCAATTTGATAGCGAACATTGCCTAGCTTTTCTTCCATGAAAGGCTGCCCACTGTACAAGCGCATCTCCAAATCCATTAGGTACTCATTTACCTTCGGATTGATGCAGTAGAACAGGCTGGTAACTTGTGGGAACTTCTCTTGAACCGCCGCCAAAAACGGCTTGATCATATCTTGCTTGTCTTCGAAGAAAGCGATGAGGATCATTGTCTGCCCAAGGGTGCTGGTACGAATCATCAACTGCCGAATCATGCCCGTCCGCTCTCGCATATCGAAGAACGGCATCTCCATTTCAATAGCTAAAGCCTTGATCCCATTACGGAGGGTGTTAGAAGGCTCTGCCTGTAGATAACAATGGTCAATCTGGATTAGCTTATCGTAGGCACCGGGGCGGTGAAATCCAACGACGTTTTCCATCTGAGAAATACTCTCGTCCTTGACTTCCTCTTCCGTTAGCCAACGTCGGTTAGCACAACCAAACTCTAGCTTATTACGGTAGTAAGTTGTTTCTGCTCCTCCCAAAATAGGTTGCTTCTCGGCCACCTCTACCTTACCAATTCGTTGAATGGTATCGTAAACGCCTTGCTCCTTGTGGCGGAGCTGCGCGTTGTAGTCGACATGTTGCCACTTGCAACCTCCACAAACACCGAAATGATCGCAGAATGGCTCTACACGATCTTCCGATTTTTGATGAAAGTGCTCGGGTCTTCCCCAAAGCACTCCTTTGCGCTTCTTGAAAATACGCACATCTGCCACATCACCAGGTGCAGCACCTTCAGCGAACACTACCCGCCCTTCGGGATCACGCCCTACACAACGCCCCTTATCGGCCATACTGGTAAAGGCAACTTGAAACAACATTTCTGGAAAACGCCTACGACGAGCCATATTCGATTTTTTCTTTTCGCCTCCCCTTATAACGGGAGAATCTCGAGGAACTTAACTGGAGTTTATACCTCCTGCTTAAGAGTGTCTCAAGCTATACCTCCTTGCCGAGAAATTGAGCGCAAAAGTACGGAAAATAAGAAAGGAGGAAGCACTCGAGTGCACTTCCTCCTACTAGCTGATTTCTTTGTTCCTGCTGTAGCATCAGCAAAACAGCCAATGCGCTCCGTTAATAAGCCTTAGCGAACAAAACGCGCCGCTTAGATGGCTTGCCACTGTATACACAAACTCCATCTTCCTCTGGCGCATCGTTAGGGATACAACGAATAGTCGCTTTTGTTAGTTCCTTGATCTTTTGCTCGGTCTCTGCAGTACCATCCCAGTGAGCCGAAATAAAGCCTGGGATTTCTTGCTCAAGCACCGCTTTGAAGTCATCAAAGTTATCCACGCTAGTGGTCTTTTCTTCACGGAACTTCACAGCACGATCGTAGAGGTTATTCTGAATATCTTCCAGCAACTGCGCTACGTGCTCAACAACACCTCCTAGTGGCTGCTGTTCTTTCTCCTTGGTATCACGGCGAGCTACTTCTACCACGCCCTTCTCCAAATCGCGCTTACCGATACCAATTCGAACTGGCACACCACGCATCTCATGCTCGGCGAATTTGAATCCTGGGCGCTTCTTGGCGTCCGTATCATATTCTACGCGGATACCTTTGGCCTTCAATTCCGCCATGATCTTTTCCGCTACCTCATTAATCTCTGGAACTGGCTTTGGAATTGGCACAATCACCACCTGAACTGGAGCCAGCCGAGGAGGAAGAACCAAACCGGCATCATCAGAGTGCGTCATAATCAAACCACCAATCAAGCGGGTAGATACCCCCCAGGAAGTAGCCCAAACGTACTCTTGCTGGTTGTTTTCATTCAAAAACTTCACCTCAAAAGCCTTAGCAAAGTTCTGACCTAAGAAGTGAGATGTTCCTGCCTGCAGCGCTTTCCCATCTTGCATTAGCGCTTCGATGGTATAAGTATCATCGGCCCCGGCAAAACGCTCACTCTCCGACTTCACACCGCGAACAACTGGCATAGCCATATACTCCTCAGCGAAGGTTGCGTACACCTCTTGCATCCGCTTGGTTTCCTCAATTGCTTCTTCACGAGTAGCGTGAGCGGTATGACCTTCTTGCCATAGGAATTCAGCAGTACGCAAGAACAAGCGCGTACGCATCTCCCAACGCACTACGTTTGCCCACTGGTTGATCAGTAGTGGTAGATCACGGTAAGAGTTGATCCAATCCCGATAGGTATTCCAGATAATGGCTTCACTGGTTGGGCGAACCACCAATTCTTCCTCTAGTCTTGCTTCAGGGTCAACCATCAGCTTACCAGCTTCATCTGGATTATTCTTCAAGCGATAGTGCGTAACAACGGCACATTCCTTAGCGAATCCTTCGGCATTCTTCTCTTCTGCCTCAAACAGACTCTTTGGCACAAATAATGGGAAGTACGCATTGACGTGCCCAGTCTCCTTGAACATGGTATCGAGCTGGTCGCGCATGTTTTCCCACAGTGCAAAACCATAGGGCTTAATCACCATGCAGCCGCGTACGGCAGAGTTATCGGCCAGCTGGGCCTTCTTAACGATATCAATATACCACTGTGAGTAGTCTTCGCTGCGGTTTGTTATTGCTTTTGCCATGGGTTGCCTATCCTGGTTTTTTACTGGTGATGGCGAGCCAACCAGATTGGTAATTAGTTTGTTTTCTTAACAAGAAGCCTTTTGATTTTCAAGGTTTTAGGACTAACGCCAGAAGGTGACTAAATAGTTCCTAGCGCGTCTTAACAATAGTTAAATCACTATGTTAAAGGTATTTAACAGACCATAAGAGCCCTTTTAATACCGCCTTAACTAAAAATCAGGCACAAAAGTAATAATTTAGGGCTTGATAAGATATAAAAATGAGTGTTGCAGTGATTACGCCAAATAAATTGAATATGAGAATTAGAAACCTGGCTGCGTGGATGCTTTTACCCGCCCTTATGCTGGTAAGCACCGTGCTTTCGGCTCAGTACGACGACATGTACTACGACCCGGACACGGATTCGGGGTACTACAACAGTGGGTCGTACAACACATCATCAAACAATGGTTATGATGATGATTACTACTACGATGACGACTACAGTTACGACGACGAAGACTATGACTACTACGATGATCAGCAGTATGATTATTACTACACATCACGTATTCGACGCTTCAATCGTCCGTTCTATGGGTTCGACTACTTCGATCCTGTATATGTAGACGCCTTCTACTATGATCCTTTTGCTTTTGGTGGCAATACGGTATTGATCTATGATTCACCATGGGGCTTCAATCGCTGGAACCGTTGGAACCGCTGGAATTCGTGGAATCGCTGGAACCGTTGGAATCGCTGGAACTTCGGATATAACCCTTATGCCTTTGGCTTCGGCCCGACCGTAACAATTGGCTTTGGTTGGAATAATGGTTTCAATCGTTGGAACCGCTGGAACAACTGGGGTTGGAACGGTGGCTGGAATGGCGGCTGGAACAACTTTGGATATAACCGCTGGGGTGGTGGCCTTTACTGCCCACCAGCATGGGGTAACAACTTTGTTTACAACACGGTCAATGTTTACAATGACAACAACGTAAACAATGTTACTTACGGACCACGTCGCTTCGGTTCTACCGTAGCTGCACGTACTAATAACCGTACAACTGGCTTGCAAGCTGGTCGAGGCCCAGTGGACGTATCGAGCAATCGCCCAACCGTATCGTTGGCAGAACGCGATCGTGCAAGAGGTAAAGCAGTAACAACTGCGCCATCAACTGGTCGTAGCTTGAGCCCCGCTGCTTCTAACACTGGCCGTACTCGCGACTACAGTGAGCGTCAGCCGGCAACTCGCCCTGCTACTACGCCGAGCGTAACTCGCGAACCTGTGACACGCAATGCTCCAGCGACTCGGAGTACGCGTCCTAGCAACAGTTACGATAATCGTACTGCTCCTAGTAGTAGCCGTGGCACTCGCGAGATTGCTCCACCTCGGAGCAGTACCCGCCCTGCACCGAGCACACAGCGCAGCAATCGTCCTGCACCAAGTACACGCAGCAACCGCAGTACACCAAGTACACGGCCTGCGCCAAGAACAACACGTCCGAGCACGAGCCGGAGTACACGGCCTTCTACCTCACGCTCTACGCCAAGACCAAGTACACAGCGCAGCACGCGCCCAAGTACTTCGCGTAGCAGTGGAAGTAGTCGCCCAAGTACATCACGCAGTAGCAGCAGCCGTCCGAGCACCTCACGGAGCGGTGGAAGCTCATCACGCAGCCGTAGTTCTGGTTACAACTCGAGCCGTAGCTCAAGTAACCGTAGCTCTGGATATAACCCAAGCCGTAGCAGTTCAAGCCGCTCAAGCAGCATGAACCGTGGTAGCAGCAGCCGCAGCAGTAGCAGTAGCATGAACCGTAGCAGCTCTAGTAGCCGCAGTTCAAGCACGCGCAGCAGCTCAAGCAGCCGTAGCAGCTCTTCTCGCTCCTCATCAAGCCGGAGTGGAGGTAGCTCACGCCGTGGCGGATAAGGCTAAAGAAAGCTAGCAGAAATTAGGTTTCTATAAAAATATCAACGGGTGGAGGTGGCAGCATTTCCGCCCGTTCTTTTTAGTATCAAACCAGCGCCCTCATCAAACCAAAACAGCTACTGAACGATGAAGATGAATGTATTCAAACCGCTTTGCTTAATTGTTGCTCTGTTTACAACCCTAACTTTAAGTGCACAAAACTTTGGAGATGCTTTGCGCTACTCCAGCTTTGACCCCATCGGTACCGCCCGATTTATGGGTGCCGGATCCGCTCTGGGACCATTGGGGGCCGATTTTTCCGTACTCAGCACTAACCCTGCTGGCCTAGCCTGGATGCGCCAATCCGAATTTATGGTGACCCCAGGCCTGTACATCAATTCAATCAACTCACAACTGGCGCGAGCAAATGGTGGCGACAACCTATCGTTTGATGACTCAGCTGTACAGTTCAACTTACCCAACATCGGCATCGTAACGAGCTCTCGTGGTGGCCGCTCTATGGAAACCTTCAACTTCGCCATGGGTATCAACCGCCTGGCTGACTTCAATGAAGAGTTTTACTATCGAGGCACCTCGCAAGGGAGTATCGTCCAACGCTTCGAGGAACTGGCTAACGCCAATGGCCTGGATGACTTTGAAGCCGGTGTAGCTTTTGATGCCGAAGCATTAATTGAAGACAATAACTTTTATTTCAGCGACTTTTCGGATTTCCCGGATCGAGAAATTGAACGGGAAGAGACCGTGGTCAGAGAAGGTAAAATCGAAGAGCTTTCTTTCGGCTTCGCTGGAAACGTAAAAAATAAAGTACTCTGGGGTTTCTCTATCGGTGTGCCCTTCATGCGCTACGAAGAACGCAAGGAATACCGCGAGACGGACCCTAACGACAACGTACCAATCTTCAATGACCTGCAATACGATCAGACTTTAATTGTAAATGGTACGGGTATCAATGCCAAATTAGGCGTCATCTACCGTGCCCATCAGGCCTTGCGCCTAAGTGCAGCGATCCATACGCCAACTTACTACCAAATCGATGAGACCTTCCTGACGCGAATGGAGTATGATTACACCATCGAAGATCAAAATCAGTTTGGCAGTGCTTCTTCTCCAGAAGGAAGTTTTAACTACAGCCTCCGTACGCCATGGCGCTTCATGGCAGGTGCAGGTACCATTTTCAGTAAGAATGGTTTCCTGACGGGAGAAATTGAGTACGTCAATTACGGTAGTAATAAATTCCTATTCGAAGGCTTTTCAGGCATAGAAGCAGAGGTTAATCAGGAAACACGTGATAACCTCTCTGATGCTGTCCGGATCCGTGCGGGCGCAGAATACGCCATTGAAGATTTTCGTCTACGGGGTGGCCTAGGTGCACAGCAAGCAGCCATTGAAGGGGATGATAACTTCTATACCACTTTCAGTTTGGGTGCCGGTATTCGTAAGCGTGCCTATTATATAGATGTGGCCTATCGCCGCAATTCTCAGCAGACGTCTTACACTCCTTATCTAACAGGCGACGCTCCCCAGCAGTTTGTAGATAACGACACCGTACGCGAGAACTTTGTATTTACGCTAGGTTTCCGCTGGTAGTACTTGAGTTAAGCTAGAATCGAAACAGGCTTGAAGAATGATTATTCTTCAAGCCTGTTTTTATTTGGGCGAATACTGAGGGCCCTACACCTGTGCCTCCACCCGAAATTGCTGTACCAGACTACCGTAAGCCGCTGCCTCACTTTCGATCTGCGCTTGATCCCAACCTAGTTCGCTGCCCATTGCTTGAGCTACTTTGGTGGACACCTGCTGTGCTACATCCCAGTCTAGAATCTCCAGGCGAATTCTGCGAGCTAGGAAATCGCGTACCGTGCAAGCCATTTCATAACGAGCAGCGTATACCACCTCTCCCTGCAAATATGGGTATTGCTCGTGCAGTGGCTCCCGCCAGGTTTCATTTTCAGCCAAGACCTCAACTAGCTGCGGAGCAGCGCTACCGTAATGCTGGTTCAAGTGTTTACAGATGGCCTCTGGGAGACCGGTTTGCTGTTGTAGGTTTTGCCATTGGTTAGCGTCAAAATTATCACCACCGACCAAGATTTGTTGATCTGTAATGCAAGGGCGTTGTTCGCCCAGCAGTTTTTCTTCGACAAAATCGATAGTATCTTTAGCCATTAGACGATAGGTCGTCCATTTCCCGCCCAAAAGACTTACCAGGCTAGAGTTTTGATCATACTCTACTTCGTGATCACGTACCAAACCTTTAGTACCTTTTGATGGATCGGCAGCAATCAATGGACGTAGCCCACCAAAGCCAGCACCCACATGCTCGGGCTGAGCTTTCTCATTCAAGTACGGATTGAGTGTTTCCAGTAAAAAGTCAACCTCTCTCTTATCCAGAATGGGCTCTTTGGCCAGATTATCGTAGTCGTCATCAGTGGTACCCAACATCAATTTCCCTTGGAAAGGAATCGCAAACACCACACGGCCGTCCGGTGTCTTGGGGATCAATAGCGCATCCTCACCGCCCAGAATTTCATAAGGCAGGATTGCATGAACACCTTTACTAGGCCGGATACGCTCACTCAGCTGAGGGTTTGCCATCAAGCGGATGCGATCTGCAAATGGGCCAGTACAGTTGATAAAAACCTTCGCGCGAATGCGTACAGGCTCTCCAGTGCGCAAATCAGTAGCAAGGGCAGCCACCAAGCGGCCATTCTCATCTCGCTCAAAACCGTTTACCTCCACGTGGTTGGCCACTGTTCCACCTTTGGCTGCAGCGGTCTGTGCGATAGCTAAGCAATAGCGAGCATCATCCAGCTGGCCATCATAATACATCACAGCACTATGAATGCGATCCGATAAGCGAGGTAAGCGCTTCTTAACTTCTGACTTACTCAGCCACTTACTCCCTGGAAGCGTGTCTTTGCCAGAAGCAAACCAGCCATAAATGGTAAGACCTATGGTGAAGTATAAACCTTCTATCCAACTAAAAACCGGAGTCACGAGGGCAAGCGGGCGAGCCAAGTGCGGCGCGTTCTTTAATACCGTGTGACGCTCCTCCAGACCATGCCTTACTTGAGAAAGCTGGGCAAAGTCAAAGTTCTTAAAGGCCTGTTCCAGGTAGCGGACCCCACCGTGAATAAGCTTAGTAGACTTGGAGGATGTTTCCGCTGCAAAGTCGGTCTTCTCTACCAGGGCCGTCTTATAGCCACGCAAGACGCTGTCAAGGGCACATCCCGCACCACTGGCGCCGCCTCCAATGACCAAGCAATCAAATTCTTCTGTGCGCAGTTGTTCTAGCTGATCGCTACGCTTCATAAGGCCTTAATATTTAGGGGTTTTAATAATTCACAACAAAGATACGGGCTTAGTGTTAATGCAACAATAACACAAAGAAGAATAGTGTATTGTTTTTTCAGAAAAAAATGAAACATTGCTAGAACCATAGGTTTTGTACTTTTGTTGTTGCAATAGTAAATACAGTTGATATGCGTACGGATGATCTTTTGCAACGGGCCCTGGCGCTCGATTTCTTATCCGCTGAGGAGGGCGTATTCTTATTGGAAAACGCCAGTACAGCGGAGTTGATGTATGTGGCCCATCAGCTACGGATGCACCATGTACCAAACGACGTGGTTACATGGATCATTGATCGTAATTCGAATACGACCAACGTCTGCATCGCCAACTGTAAGTTTTGCAACTTCTATCGCCGTCCAGGGCACGATGAAGTTTACATTACTTCTATTGAAGAGTACAAGCAAAAGATCGACGAGACCTTTGCCTATGGCGGCGAACAGCTGCTGTTGCAAGGTGGCCACCACCCGGATCTTGGCCTGGATTACTATGTGAAGCTATTCAAAGAATTGAAAGAGCTTTACCCTACGCTGAAACTCCACGCACTTGGCCCTCCGGAGATTGCGCACATTGCCAAGTTGGAGAAGGCAAGCCACTATGATGTGTTGAAAGCGCTACACGAAGCCGGGTTGGATAGCCTCCCTGGTGCCGGAGCAGAGATCTTAAGTGATCGGGTACGCCGCCTTATCTCTAAAGGAAAATGCGGTGGCGAAGAATGGCTGGACGTAATGCGCGCAGCCCATCAGTTACGCATCACTACCAGTGCAACGATGATGTTTGGCCATATCGAGACCAATCTCGAGCGCATGGACCACCTCGTGCGTATGCGTGCGGTGCAAGCTGAGAAGCCGGAGGATGCCAAAGGGTTCCTTGCATTTATTCCATGGCCATTCATGGACGAGGACACCATCCTCAAGAAAATTAAGCGAGCCCGCAATACCGTCACAGGTGATGAGTACATCCGGATGATCGCCCTAAGTCGTATCATGTTGCCTAATGTCACAAACATCCAGGCCAGCTGGTTGACGGTGGGTAAGCAGGTAGCACAGCTATGTTTACACGCAGGTGCCAATGACTTCGGTTCTATTATGATCGAGGAGAATGTGGTATCCGCAGCAGGTGCACGTTTCCGCTTTACTGCCGACGGTATCCAAGAAGCTATCCGCGAAGCTGGCTACACCCCACAATTGCGTAACCAACAATACGAATATCGCGAACTTCCTGCTCACATCAAGCAGCAAGAATTAGATCGCGAAGCGATGATCGTTGACTAAAAAGCCCCTCGCCAGGTAGGCGAAGGGCTCTCGGACAAAATTGCGTTCCATGCTTATTTGGAAACGACGATCATGGGTTGGTTTAGGTGGATACTGGCACTGCTGATTCGCACATAATACATGCCAGGTTCTAAGTTGAAGTTTATTTGCTCGCGCTAAAGCCCTGCTTCTCGCTCAGAGGCTGTTCGATATACGCTTCGCCCTAATTGATCAATGATATCAATCCGTGTTTCTTCGCGTGAAGCTTGATTCCAAGTGAGCCAAACGGTCCCATTACTTGGGTTAGGGAACACACGAAATTCTTCCTGAATATCTGCTAACGGCTGAGTTTTATCTTCAACGGTAGAAGGTGAAGCCTCTGCCTGATCAGCTAGTACAGAAGGAGCTGCCTGAAGGAAGGTGCCCGTATACTCTCCGATGTAGTAGCTATCAAAAGCAATATCGCTTAAAGGGCCTTTACCCGTTGTACCAGCTAAACGTATCCGCAACTGCGAGGAAGAATAATCCGATAGATAGACAATGGCCTGTTGCCAGTTATCTCCCTGGTCACCGTTGGTCGACCATACGGGACCGCTCCAGGTGCTTCCGCCATCGGTGCTCAACTGCACGTAGAGCGTTCCTAAATCGGCACCATTCATGTTGTAGTAGAAACTAAATATGGGGTTATTCACAGCAGTGATGTCGAGACATTTCTTAATGGTCAAGACTGCCGTTTTGAACGGAGAGTTAGAGCCCGAAGATTCCACATAGCGGTACCTGGTTCCACTGTAAGCGCCTGATGGGCCCGTACTGGCAGTAGCTGTAGTGCCTGAGCGTCGGCGCCAATTAGCATCATCATCCTGGTTCTGGCGGAATAATCCTAAGCCCTGTTCTGTGTCATAGGTATAGGGGAAGTTGTTAAATGAACCGTTACAGGCAAGTGGTTCGCCGACGAAGGCGGTAAAGTCATTCTGGCAACCATTGGCATCCGTTACCGTAAGGCGATACGTTCCGCTAGGGAGGTTGGTAATCGCCGATGAAGTTCCACCGGTACTCCATTGGTAGGTGTAGGGTGCGGTACCATTGGAGACAGTAGCACTAATGCTACCATCACTAGACCCTGCGGTACTACATCTACAATCGTCATATCAGCAGCTAGAGGCATTGCGGGCTGAATGAATACTATATCCTGGTAAGTAGCACTATTAGCATCCGTAACTGTGATATTGTAGAGCCCTGCAGCCAGGTTACTCCGTTGGGCACCAGTGCCACTATCGGACCAATTGATTGTGTACGGAGGCAAGCCACCAAAGACCTGAATATCAGCAGTGCCGTCCGCAGAACCAGGGCAGCTTTCACCCGTGACTTCAACCACCAATTCGATTTGTTGGCAAGGAGAACTAGCAATACCTGTCAGTGGTGCTACCGTCACATCATCCACATAATAGTAGCCAAAATCAGGGCCGCCATTTGTAGCAAGATCGGGGCCATTGAGAAAGCAGCCAATAGTCAACCACTGTTCGCCTCCTTGTGCAGTATAAGTGCCACGCACCGGCACCCAATCAACATTGTCTTCTACGATATCACCGCTAATGTAATTGGCACTGAAATTAAGTGGCACACCGTAAATACTATTGGCACTTGACAACTGAGTATTGGAGAACATAAAGCCCATTCCATAATGTCGTTTACCAATCTCATATTGGCTGGTCAGGTCATAATCGCCAGCTGATATGTAGTAGGTCACCGCATAGGTTTCACCCGCCTGAAGCGGTGCCGACAATTGCACCTGCAGGTACTCCTTCCAATCAAAGAAGCCACTCGTATAGATGCCAGCATATCCATCACCGGTGCGAGGTTCTTGGGTACCAAATCCATTCACTGGCACATCGGCGTAGGAGTTGGTTTGATCACAGCGATTGAAAAAATCGGGGCTACTAGGAATCGAATTTGTATTGGTTATCGGTACTGCTTCCCAGCTGTTCAGATTACTCCACTGGCCAATGCCGTTCGGACAGGCAGTGTAATTTTCAAAACTAGGATTGGGCACCAGGTTGGTTGAAGTGACAGTATAGTCTTGTACAATCTCACGCGTACCTGCTGGTGTACTTGGCGTATAGGTCTGCCCATCCAATTGAATATTATTTAAACTTCCATCTACCGAATTACCTACTAGGCCATAGAAACAGGCAATATCATAGGCGAGCCAGAAGTAATTGTCGCCCGGCTGTAGACTCAGATTAGGTGAAGCCGTAATAGCTGAGCCAATTAGGTTGGTGGCGCCAAGTTGCTGGTCATTAGCTCCATGAAACACAGCATCTGCTCCAGAGTACCAGATTTGGGCTTCGTCTACATGAGAGGCCTGTCTGCTGCCCGCAGAAAAAGAGATGGCATCCAGTACGGGTAAGCTCCCTTGGGTACCGGCCACTCCTACATAAACTCGGACCAGCTCTTGCTCCAGGCTGTTTTCAACTACACCACTTAAATTGGGCTTATCTACTCGGATATCAGTGATAAAATAGGAGGCCGGTAGGATATCAAATCGTGGCTGGCTAAAATGATGATAGACATTAGGCAAAGATTGGTTATTGAGCGCATTAACCATTAATACCTGAATAAAGCCGTCACATGGGCTACCGCTGGCATAGGTATTTACATTAGCTCCACAAGCAGCATTAAAGGGCGCGTTTTTCACATCATTAATAAGCAGTGTAAAGCCACTTCCAGGGGGTAAGCTAACGGGCATGTTGAAAATAGTAGCACTCAGACCATTCGGCGTAAAGCCCGTGATGGGCGTAGTTACGTTGCCGATGGTAATGGAGCTAGAAGCAACTCCGGTGGCATCAAAACCAGCAGGAAAACCCACTCCTGCCAATTGACCAGCAGCAACTGCGGAATTGCCAGTTCCTTGGTCATCAGCTGCTGTGGCTGTAATGGTAAAGGTGGTGACCTGCGATTCTTGATTGTTACTAAGGCTGACCGATGTAATGTCGCCAAAGAATTGTGCGGGGAGTGTTTGTGCCATCAAGAGGATCAAAGATAGCACGGCAAAAGTTCGAATAAGTGTCATAAGGAATTAGTTATGGGGGGGATTAGGAATTATTGCTCTACGAAAATGAGAAGCAATTTCACCTCATGACGGTCAACATTGATAAGTGCGGCTGGCTAATGGATAAATGCGGGTAAGATCTATCTGGATTGTTTGAACCACCTAAGGCACCGTAGAACACCTAAGGGCAAAACTTATTAGCCATTGGAGGGTATAAGAGAGGAAAATTGTTCGTCAAGTGAATTCACTAATTCAACTAGCCCCATACTCCAGGTGTCAAACAGCCTTCATTTCGCTGCATTTTTTGGGGCGCCTGAAACATCCATTGCCACATCTGGAAAAAAATCGACAATTTTGCGTCCGGAATCTGGTACAAAAAAGTTAAGCTTTCGATTAGCACTAAATAAGCAATCCGCATGCTAAGCACCCATAATTTGAGTTTTGCCTTCGACTCATCCGCCAGCAAAAAGCTGAGCTTCCCAGACTTCACCTGCCCTACTGGCGAGCATTGGCTGTTGTTGGGGCAATCTGGTAGCGGCAAAACAACACTACTTCACCTCCTCGCAGGACTGCGAAGCCCTCGCACAGGCACAGTTACTATCAACGATACTGCACTTAACGAACTCAAAGGGGCAGCACTTGACCGCTTTAGAGGTCAACAGATTGGAGTTGTATTTCAAGAACCACATTTTGTGCGGGCGCTTACAATAGGCGAAAATCTTGCGCTTACCAGACAGCTGGCAGGGCTACCTCCTGCACCAAAGATCATTATAGACCTACTGGAGCAGTTGAATATCGCTCATAAAAAAGACGACCTACCACAGGCATTAAGTGTAGGAGAAAGGCAGCGTGCAGCTATTGCTCGTGCGCTGGTCAATGAGCCAAGCCTCATTCTTGCGGACGAACCCACCTCAGCCCTCGACGATCAGAATACAGAGCAGGTAGTTCAACTACTACAGACGCAGGCTACCAATGCCAATGCGACGCTCCTGATAGTGACCCACGACAATCGATTAAAATCAATCTTCAAGCAACGGATCGAGCTATGAACCTACTACGCCTAAGTTGGAAAAATCTGACGTTTAAGCCGCTGTCCATGTTGCTGAGCATTACCCTCTTCGCCTTGGGGGTTGGGTTAATCAGCCTTTTGTTTCTGGTACAGCATCAATTGGAGGAAAAATTCGAAAAAAACCTTGCTGGCATTGACCTCGTCATCGGTGCCAAGGGAAGTCCTCTACAACTTATACTAAGCAGCATGTACCATGTGGATGCGCCCACTGGAAATGTGCCGCTGGGAGGGGTTAAGCCATTCCTTAACCCGAAACACCCATTGATCGAAACGGCCATTCCGATATCCCTTGGAGACAGCTATAAGACCTTCCGTGTTGTAGGTACCACCAATGACATCCTGGATATCTACGAAGCAAAAATTGCCCAAGGCAAAGCCTGGGAACAAAACTTTGAGGTAACAATTGGTGCTAACGTAGCCCGTGATTTAGGCATGAGCCTTGGTGACACCTTCAGCAGTTCACATGGTTTCATGGAAGATGATAATCTAGGGCACGATCATACTGCCTTTAAGGTGGTAGGCATTCTAGAACAGAATGGTACCGTGCTGGATCAACTCATTCTTACCACCAATCAGAGTTATTGGCTCACGCATGATCATGACGGAGAAAGTGCGCCAGTAGCAGCACCTGAAGAAGAAGAAGAGGAGGATCACGATCATGACGAAGATGGACATGATCACGACCACGGAAACGAAGGGCACAATCATGACGAAGATGGACATGATCACGCACATGAGCTCGAACCTGTTAAACCTCTTCTAGAAGAACCTGAGGATAAGCAAATCACTTCTTTGCTTGTGAAATTCAAGGGGCGCAACTATCAGGCACTCAACATGCAGCGCAGCATCAATGAGAATACAGAGATGCAAGCTGCTACTCCTGCTATCGAGATTAATCGCCTGTACAAGTTGATGGACAGCGGAGAACAAGCACTGCGCATACTAGCTATTGTGATCATCTTCGTTTCTGCTTTGAGCATTTTCATCTCCCTACTTTCGTCGCTTCGCGAACGCCAGTACGAATTGGCCCTTATGCGCGTAATGGGCAGTAGCAGAAGTAAATTGTTCAACCTAATCCTTTGCGAAGGTCTTCTCTTAGCTATTATCGGCTGGGGGGTAGGTCTATTGATGAGCCATGGCGGCATGCAGATCTTTGCCGGAAAACTCGCCGAATCTTACGGTTATGATTTCTCCGGTTGGATATTCTTGCCTCAGGAATGGTTTGTCCTACTGGGCTCACTATTACTAGGTGTTGTGGCGGCAATTATTCCTGCAGTAAAAGCAAGCCAGACCGACATATCAGAAACACTACTTAAAGATTAAGCACAAGGGCTTTTCTGACTCCGTTATCGCACATCAAATTCTCGCTATCTGTATGATATATAGGTAGTCGCGGAACAGTCTGTTCGTATAAGTTGTTAGGGCGAAAGACAACAATTTCTTCCCCTAAAGCGTATTATAGCTAACTGTAAACGAAAAGAGAAAGTGATGAAGAATGCATATATGATAGAGTTTGATCTCCCCGATGAGTTTACGGAAGAGTTCATGGCACTGATCCCGCGTCAGCGCTATATAATTAACCAGATGATGGCGGATGGAATCATCCAGAATTATAGTTTAGCACTAGATCGTTCTCGCCTGTGGGTAATCATGGTGGCGGAAAGCGAATTTGCGATCATGGAAGACATCGCTCGCATGCCTTTGATCGATTATATGGTGCCAAACATCTCTCAATTGATGTTCCATAATTCGTCTATGGAAGTAATGCAATTTTCCCTGAATTAAAGGGCGTAAATAATCAACTTCCTTATCCCGATTGTTCCTGGCTGGAGCAATCGGGATATTTTTTTGGGCCTTTCGCTGATTTTTTTGTTTTCGAGAAAACTAATCCGGGGCATAAGCGTTTCAGTTGCGTCTGCAACTAAATCTAATTGCCTGTTTTGTCTACTACCGCTTCCAGCGACCCACTACTCATTCTCACAATTCGGCTCGGTCGATTGGTGACCAATAAAGTCCAACAACTACTGGACAAGGAGGATCAGCACTTAATGGGGCCCCACATGGGTATCCTGGCTGACCTGAACCAACAAGATGGCGTTCGCCAACAAGACCTGGCTACATCTAGCCTCAAGGATAAAGCTACCATTACACGTTCTGTTAGCTTCCTCGAACGAGAGGGGTTGGCGCTGAGAAGCCCTGACCCAACGGATCGCAGGACCAAACGGATATACATTACCAATAAAGGACGTCAAGTATGCCAAATGATGTATCCATTGGGCCAACAGGTACTTGGACAAGCCAAAGAAGGAATTGCAGCTGAAGAGTTGGCTATCTGCCAACGCGTATTACAGAAAATGTATGATAACCTCAATAAATAGTTGCACCTGCAACTGCTAAACAGTCATTAAGCTTCCAGCAAAATAACCCACTATCATGACCGATCTTACGAAAAGGCGCTTATCTATCGTCGGAGCAGTACTTGTCATCGTCGCTGCTATCGGTGGTCAAAACTATTTGGCATCAAAAAAACAGGATGCCCCTCGCAAAGAGTCTATAGTCAATATTAAGCAGGCTACTACTATGCCAGCGCAGCTCGCTTCTATAGCAACTACGCTAGATGTGGAAGGCCAACTAAGTGCCTTTGACAAGGTGGAGATCTATAGCGAGATCGGCGGCATGGTAGAAAGCAGTGGTCGCACCTTCAAGGTTGGAACCTATTTCCCCAAAGGAAGTGCGCTATTAAAAGTGGATGACTCGGAAGCACGCTTAGCACTACTGGCCCAAAAGAGTACGCTCTTGAATGCTATTGCGCAGGCCATGCCTGATCTTAAGATCGACTATACCGAAAGCTTTCCTGCCTGGGAGGCCTACCTAAATGCATTTAATGTAGAGGAGCCAATTCAAGCACTTCCTGCTCCAAAGACAGATCAGGAAAAGCGGTTCATTGCTACGCGAAATCTTTATACGCAGTACTACAACATTAAAAGCCAAGAGGAACGCCTGGATAAGTACACACTCAACGCGCCGTTTAGTGGTGTGCTTACATCAGCTGATGTTCAGGTGGGTACAGTTATTCGGACAGGACAAAAGCTTGGCGAGCTAATGGCCAATGGTAATTATGAACTAGTGGCTACCGTGCCTTTATCAGATTTGAATTACCTGAAAAATGGCAGCAATGTAACCCTATCGTCAGAGGATATCGAAGGCAGCTGGAATGGTCGTGTAAAGCGCATCAGCGATCAAATTGATCCAGGCTCACAAACTGTTCAAGTGTTTATCAGTGTAAATGGTAAAGACTTGCGGGAAGGCATGTATATGCGCGGTGAGGTAGCCTCGAGACAAGTGGAAGCAGCGATGCGAATCTCTAGAGACCTGCTAGTGGATCAAAAAGGGGTTTATGTGGTACAAGACAGCTTATTGCAGCTCCGCCCGGTAAGTGTGGTCAAGATGGAAGCTGAAACCGTCATCATCACTGGGCTAAAGGGCCAAGAGCAACTATTAGCCAATCCACTACCCGGTGCATTCGACGGTATGCGAGTAGCACCAGTCAAGGATGGAGCTACCAGCAGTCTGTCTGATCCCTCCTCGAAGCCTATGGGCTTGAATCAATAATCGGTAACCTCATTTAAGCTAAACGGACACTAGCATGCGTGGAATCGTTCAATATTTCATCAAATACCCGGTAGCAGCTAACCTGCTCATGTTCGGTCTTCTGATCCTCGGTTATTTCGGGGCAATGAACATGAAAACGACCTTCTTTCCTGAGGTACCTAGCCGGAACATCAGCATACAAACTATCTATCCCGGCGCCTCACCGGAAGAGGTGGAAGAGGGGATCGTCAGTAAAATTGAAGATAACCTCAAAGGCTTAACAGGGGTAGAACGCTATTCCTCTGTGAGTAGTGAAAACAGTGGCAACATTACGGTAGAAGTGCTCAAGGGGTATGATACAGACCTGGTACTACAAGACGTAAAGAATGCCGTAGATAGGATTAATTCCTTCCCTGTAGGAATGGAGCCCGCGGTCATCTACAAGCGAGAAAACCTGGGCTTTGCTATCAATGTAGCATTAAGCGGCAATGTGAGTCTAGCAGCGCTTAAGCGTTATGCACGCCAAATTGAGGATGACCTACTGGCCATTGATGGTCTTTCAAAAGTTTCACTAAGTGGCTTTCCCGATGAAGAGATCGAAATTGCCTTCCGCGAACGCGATCTACGTGCATATGGGCTCACCTTCCAGGAAGCCTCAAATGCGGTACGACGCTCCAATGTTGACATTACTGGTGGAACCATTAAAGGACAAAAAGAAGAAGTTCTAGTCCGTGCTCGAAGCAAGGAATACTATGCGGATGGCATTAGAGATATCGTGGTTAAGAATACACCTGGTGGTGGCGTTGTACGACTACACCAAGTGGCCAGTGTTCGCGATCGCTGGGCCGACTCTCCAAATCGTTCCTTCCTAAATGGACAATCATCCGTAGTCATAACCGTACAGAATACGCTTGAAGAGGACATGATTTCGATCACCGACACGGTGAAGGCCTATGTCGAAACCTTCAATGCTAGCAATACGGAGGTACAAGCAACCATTTCTCGTGATGGTAGCGTAGTCCTCAAACAACGTCGAGAACTATTGACGAAAAACGGGATTATTGGCTTCCTGATCGTTCTGGCATTTCTCGCGATGTTCCTTCACTGGCGACTGGCCTTCTGGGTGGCACTGGCCATTCCGATTTCCTTTGCGGGTATGTTTATCTGTGCCAACCTCATCGGAGTATCCGTCAACGTCATATCCCTATTCGGAATGATTATCGTGATTGGTATCCTGGTGGATGATGGTATTGTAATCGGGGAAAATATCTATCAAAAATATGAGGATGGGGCCAAACCCGTTCAAGCTGCTGTTGAAGGTACAATGCAGGTGCTACCAGCCGTTTTTGCGGCTATTGTCACTACCATCATTGCCTTTGGTAGCTTCCTATTTATCGATGGCCGCTTAGGAGATTTCTTTAGCGAAATGGCCATCGTCGTAATATTTTCCCTTGCCTTTTCACTCATCGAAGGTGTGCTTATCCTCCCTACCCACGTGGCACACTCCAAGGCCCTCAGCCCCGACCGAACCCCCAATCCGCTCCAAGCTTGGTTTGATCGCCGCATGAACTATCTCCGAGACAAAATTTACGCTCCGGCACTGCGCTTCTCTATGCGCAATCAATTGCTAGTAAGTGCAGCCTTTGTAGGCGGCGTAATGCTTACGGTAGGCGGCATTCAGGGTGGCCTTATCAAAACGACCTTCTTCCCGGTCATTGAACGGGATGATATCAATATCACGCTGCAGATGCCAGCCGGTACGCAGGACGAAATCACTATGGATTGGCTCCAGCATATTGAAGCAGCTGCCTGGCGCGCTAATGAAAAGCTCAGCAACGAATACTTCAACAACGATATGCAGGCTATCGAACGTGTGGAGGTCACCTTAGGGCCTAGCACTTACCAGGGCTCCATCTCTGTAGCACTTCTGGATGGTGAGAACCGCGGTGAACTATCATTACGAGATGTTATCAATACCATCCGCCAGGAGGCAGGCCCTATTGATGCTGCCGAGGTATTGAGCTACGGTGCGCAATCGGCATTCGGTAAGCCGGTATCTATTTCTCTTGTCGGCGAAAATTACGCAGAGCTCGCCGCAGCTACGGCCGAAGTAAAGGAGGAAATGACGCAGCTAGCAGAACTTGCTGATGTAGTAGACAACAATCAGGAGGGCCTACGTGAGGTGAATATCAACTTGAAAGAAAAGGCTCGCTATTTGGGCTTAGATGTACAAGATATCGTAGGCCAAGTACGCCAAGGCTTTTTTGGTGCGGAAGCACAACGCCTACAGCGCGGCCAAGATGAAGTGAAGGTCTGGCTCCGGTATGACGATGAAGACCGTAGCTCCGTAGAAGATCTAGCCAACATGCGCGTGCGCTTCGCCGATGGCCGCTCTTTCCCACTACAGGAGATTGCGGATTTAGAAATTCAACGTGGAGTAATAGCCATTAACCACATTGATGGTAAACGTGAAATCAAGATTGAGGCTGACATTGCCAACGACGACGTTTCTGTAAGTGATGTTACCGCCAACCTCCAAGGCGAAATTATTCCTAACATCCTCCAGAAGTATTCAACCGTTTCTGCCCAGTATGAAGGACAAAACCGGGAGCAGGCAAAATCAGCCAAGTCTATCCAGACGGTAGGAAGTATCTGCCTCGCATTGATGTTCTTCATCATTGCCTTAACCTTCCGCTCTGTTGGGCAAACTTTGATGGTATTCCTCTTAATTCCGTTTGCCTTTATTGGTGTAGGTTGGGGACACGCTATTGTGGGCGCACCAATCAGTCTGTTCTCTTTCCTCGGCATCATTGCTCTGATCGGTATTCTAGTGAACGACTCCCTCGTATTCGTCAGCACTTATAATGATGAGCTGCGTGATGGGAAGCCGCAGATGGAGGCTTTGTACAATGCCGGCCTTAGCCGTTTCCGACCAATTGTTCTGACTACCGTCACTACTTTTGCAGGCCTTGCGCCATTAATGCTGGAGAAAAGTCTGCAAGCGCAATTCTTGATACCAATGGCAATCAGCGTAAGCTTCGGTCTATTGGCTGCGACAGTAGTCATCTTATTGATGTTGCCGATTCTGTTGATTGCTATTAACCGCTTCCGGGTTTATCGCGACTATTTCTGGAATGGTGAAAAGCCAGAATACCGAGAAGTAGAACCTGCCTACCGGGAAACGGCGCCAATGGAATAAAACCTAGGACGCTCCTGCAAGCAGGGGCTTCCTCTATTATTATGAGCTTTTTTAAAACCAACTAATAACTCCACCTTATCATGCGAAAAAAGATAGCCCTCGATATGGACGAAGTGGTAGCCAATGTGATGCCTAAGTTCCTGGATTTCTATGAGCAGGAATTTGGCAAACGGCTAACACGCGACGACTATTGGGGCAAGAAAATATATGACATTCCTGGTGCGGCCCATGTGCGCAATGTGCTTTACGACAAAGGCTTCTTTCGCAACCTCCCCCTCATGGAGAACAGCCAAGAAGTAGTCAAAGAACTGAGCGAACGGTATGACATCTTCTTCACCACCGCCGCTATGGAATTCCGCAACTCATTAGAGGACAAGTACGATTGGTTGCTGGATCACTTTCCATTTATCAGCTGGAAGAACTTTGTCTTCTGCGGCGATAAAAGCATCCTTCGCGCTGACTACATGATTGATGACCACCCACGCAATCTTCTCAAGTTTCAGGGCAAAGGCCTGCTATTTACGGCCTCTCACAATACCGACGAAGATCGTTTTACGAGAGTAAACAACTGGTTGGAAGTTCGTGACTTCTTTGCTCAAGAGGAAGACTAAGCCAATTATAGAAATGGCAGATAAAAGCACAAGAGATCGAATCACGGAGCTGTTTGGCAAGAAAGCCAAATTTGCCGTAGGCGGTGGCCTGGCAACAGGTATCGACTACCTTATCTACTTCCCTCTTTTTGCTAACGGAGTAGCACCTGCCAAAGCGCAGATCATGGCGTACTCTGTCTCGGTCATTTTCAACTTCTTTTTCCAGAAGTTCTTCGTTTTTGAGCAAAAGGGATCGACCAGAAGCACCTTCATGTTTAGTATGCTGGTCTCCTTAGGTGGCCTAGGCATCAGTACTGCTTTGATATATGCCCTGAACAAAATTGAGTTCTTCCACGAGTACCAATTACTGACGAAGCTACTCACAACAGGCATTGTTTTTTTCTACAACTTTTATTGTAAGCGTTATGTATTCGAAAGACGTTTTTTCTAAATCATATTTGTTCCTTACCCTCTTTTCATTGCTGCACATATCCGTTATGGCGCAGGAAAATCTGAGCCTGGAACAAGCTATCGCAACGGGATTAAGCAACAACTTCCAGGTGCAGCTTTCACGCGCAGGCGTGGCTATTGCCGAAAACAATAATGACTGGTCGTTGACTGGCCGTGCTCCTCAGGTTGATCTGACGCTGAATGCCAACAACTCCTATACCAATACGGACAACCCCGCCAGCGTTGTTGTGGAGAGTTCTATCATCAGCAATGCAGTAGTGCCAGGCGTGCAGGCAAGTTGGGTCCTGTATAACGGCTCACGGGTCAACTACGCCAAAGATCAACTGAACAAGCAGGTAGACCTCAGCAACGAGCAATTGCGCACGCAGATTCAGAACACCATCCAGTCGATTACTCAAGCCTACTATGGCGCCTTGGTACAACGCGAGCAGCTTGGCGTACTGGAAGAAGTACTGACGCTTTCGCGCGATCGTATTCGCTACCAGGAAACCCGCAAGGAGTTTGGACAAGGAGGCACTTTCGATTTACTACAGGCACAAGATGCTTACTTGAATGACTCTACCACCTATTTGGTCCAGCTCAATGCCTACGAGAATGCACTTCGCAATCTTCAATTGAGCATGGGGCTCACTACCCCGCAGTCCTACACGCTTACTGATAATTTGGAGGGAGTAGAAACCGCATTATCCTATGCGGAGTTAGAAGAAAAACTACTACAGAATAATCCAGACCTGAAGGTAAGTCAGGTAAATATCCAACTAGCAGAAATCAACTCTGACTTGCAGCGAATCAGCTTGCTTCCAGTAGTGAGTCTTTCTGCCGGTGGCAACTACACCATCAACGTAAGTACTGGTAGTCAAACGTTCAATTTCGGTGGCATGGCTAACGAGCAAGACCTACCCGGAATTGCCTCCAGGACGCTACGTGGCTTTGTCAATCTCACCGCCAGCTATAACATTTGGGATGGTGGCGCAAACCGCCGCCGGATAGAGACAGCGGAGCTCCAAGAAATCCAATCACAGTTGCAATATGCTAGCCAGGAACAAAGCCTGAAAATTCAGTTAGCAAACACCTACGCGACTTACGAAAACCAACAACAGCTCGTAAATATTACCACTGAATTAGTAGACAACGCCCGTCGTAACCTGGACATCGCTGAAGAGCGTCTTCGAGGTGGCCTAATTAATTCCTTTGACTATCGGAGTATTCAGTTGGGTTATATCAATGCTACTCAATCTCGCTTAACCGCTATTCTAAACCTCAAAAACACAGAGACAGACCTCCTCCGCTTGAGTGGAGAACTAGTGAAGTAGCGAAGAAACTAGAGATGCATTAAACAACGACCGCTCGAAAATTTGATGCAGTTATTGGAGGGTTTAGGCAGCAAGGCTTAACTTAACAGAGTTATTCTCTAAACGCGACTCTCATGACTAAGCAAATCCTGGGGCTTGTAATCCTCTTAGCCTTTACAGCAACCCTGCATTCGCAAGACAGTCGAGTCAGACTGCGAATTGAATCCAACATTGGGTATTCTGATCGCTTTTTCATCAATGATGGAAGTGTACCGGAGCCTGTTGTAGCCGTTTGGGAGGGGATTGAAAAACCCAAAGTGGCTTACAGCATTGGTACGCTAGTGGAGCTTAAATTAACTGAACGTCTAAGCATTCAAGCTGGAGGGCGCTACGTCGACTGGGGGTATCAGACAGATAAAACGGAGTTTGTAAGTACTGTTGTATTCTCACAATTGCCTGAATTTACCGAAACGAAATCGCAAAACAGGTACTTGGAAGTCCCTATCCGATTCGGTTATAACATCCCGCTTGGCTCAAGTCAATTGTACCTTACGGGAGGCTGGTATCCTAGCTTCAACGTTTCTAACAACATGGTGATTAAACGCTATTTCGGTAGCAGAGTAGAAGTCGAGCGAACGACGGACAATTCCAGTCAACACCCGTACCGGTATATTAATATGATCGGCGAGTTTGGCATCGGCATACAAAAAATGCTCTCAGAAAAGTTGGGGTTTGCTATTGGCCCCAGCATAAGGACCCAATCCTTTGGAATCAGGGAGGATGTACCTCTAAACAGGGCTATGTTTTTCTATGGTTTATCGGGTGCAATACTGTTCCAGTGATGCATCAAATTCACCTTGGATAATATCCCGTCGAAAAAATTCCATTTTGATTATGTAATCGGCTCCGCTTTTGCATCCATAAGGAAAACCAAATCACCAAACGAAATGAACAAATCGGTTTTCCTGCTAATCCTAAGCCTGTTTTCCTATTTCCATGCAACTGCTCAGGTAGAGGTTGAGACGACAATTCGCGAAGCCACTGTTTACCTGCAATCCGCGCTAGTAACCCGAACTGGAACGGCACGCCTCCCTGCCGGACGAGGTACTATCGTAATCACCGGACTGAGCCCACAACTCGATCAGAGTAGTGTTCGTCTCGGCGCCACCGGAGAGTTTACGATCCTAACCGTCAATCCAAGAAACAATTTCCTCGCCCCTCCAACTGACTCCCCCGAATATGAAGCCATGGTAGCCGAACGAGCCACCATTGCCGACTATATTGCCAAAGAAGAAATAACCCTTGGGGTACTGGCCGAAGAAGAGAAAGTACTCATGGCCAACAAGTCTATCGGTGGCACCCAGACCGGTGTTGATGTAGATGCCCTGCTTAAGATGACGCAATATGTCCGCCAACGCCTACAGGAGATCCGTACCAAACGCCTGGACATCTCTAATGGACTACGCGACGATCGTGAAAAGCTAAGTCAACTTGACCAGCAGCTTAATGAAATGCGTAAGACGCGCCAGAAGAGCGTGGCCGAAGTGGTTGTCCAATACCAGGCGGAGCGCGCAGTTGATGCAGAGTTTCAGTTGATGTACCTGATTAACGGCGCCAATTGGGCCGCTACCTACGACTTGCGCGTGAGCGACCTAACCGAGGATGTAGATCTGTCTTATGGAGCCCTCGTTACTCAGAGCACAGGAGAAGATTGGAATAATATTCAACTGACGCTTTCTACTGGTAATCCACGTCAGCAACAAAACGCGCCAGTGGTAAATACTTGGTATCTCAATCCTAACCAGCCATTTGCTCGTGCACAAGCCTACGCTCCAAGCGGCTATGATGACTTGATGCAAACATCCAATGTAGTGATCTCTCGTGAGGAAGTTGAAGCAGATGCCTCTTTTGCAGGTGCCGACGTAGCCGTCAACTTGACGAATACAGAGTTCCGCGTACGCCTCAATCAAGATATACCTAGCAATGGTCAGCAGTACCGCGTATTGGTAGACGACTATGAGTTGCCTGCGGACTACCAGTACTATGCTGCCCCGAAATACGACTGTCATGTCTATTTGACTGCTCGCGTAACCGACTGGCGCAAATACAGCCTATTGCCTGGTCCAATGAACCTCTTCTTTGATGGTGCTTATGTTGGCAAATCTCAGTTGTCGACTGGTACTGCAGCAGACACCCTAGTATTCAGCCTGGGTAGAGATGAAGGGCTAAGCATTGAACGGAATCGCCAGGACAATTACCGCAGCCGCAAATTCCTGGGCGGTAAGACCGAGCAGCGCATCGGCTGGACGATCACCGTACAGAAGAGCCGTCGCAACGATGTGCCGTTGATTATCGAAGATCAAATTCCCGTATCTACTACCGACGAGATTGAAGTAGAGTTGGACGAGGCTAAAAAAGCCAGCTTTGATCCTACCACCGGCAAATTACGCTGGGAACTCCTGATGGATTACGGTGACCAGAAAGAGGTAAGCTTCCGCTACAAAGTGAAGCATCCGAAAAATATGAATGTATACTTGGAATAAGTATTCGCCTGAACAAAAACAGCTAATTTAGTTTTTAGGAAAATTTGGCCCTTGGGGAATCAGCAATATGTGAAAAGTTGGCTTCCCAAGGGCTATTTTTTGCTTTAGCCCAGCAGTTTTTCTCCACACTATCGCTCCTCTACCTCAAGGACTGTATTCCCCAATAAATGAGAAATCTGTATCTTTGGAGAACTCCAGTCAGTTATTGAAATGGAAACAGAACCCAGTTCGTCGAGTCTTTTACAATCAGCCCTCTGCTGCTTGTTATTCCTTTGTTCAAGTATTTTTCTTCCTGCCTATAGTAGCACCAATGCCGCTTTAGAACAGCAAGTAGATCGAGTTATTGAGTTGACAGAAGACGTCGTCAAGGAACGCCTGGAGCTCCTTGATCAATCGCTGCTAGAGCACCGATTTGATGACGCTGTTCGCCGACTCATTTCTGCTCATCTGCGCTATCCAGCGCAGACCGCTCGCAACTTGGGTAGAGCGATTGCTTACTTCCCGATTTTCGAAGCAGAACTTGCCGCTGCTGGTCTGCCGGAATCATTGAAGTACCTACCGGTAATCGAATCTGCATTAAGGCCTTATGCTATGTCGCGGGTTGGCGCAGAGGGGCTTTGGCAATTCATGCCGGAGACGGCCCCAGAGTACGGTCTCCGAGTAGATGAATACGTAGACGAGCGACTGGACACCTATGCTGCTACTAAAGGGGCCATACGGTATTTGCAAAGCGCCTACGAATACCTAGGTGATTGGTCTTTGGCCATAGCCGCTTATAATGCCGGCAAGGGTCGAGTAAGACGGGCTCAACGCCGCAGCGGGGGTAAGAACTTCTGGCGTGTTCGCCGTTATTTGCCTCGTGAGACTCGGAAATATGTTCCTGCGTTTATCGCAGCAATCTACTTGACGGAATTTTACGCAGCGCATGAGATTTCGCCGAACTTCCCAAACCTAGATGAGCAGCTGTTGGAAAGGATAGTGGTAGAACAACCGTTAAGTTTTTATCGAATTGCTCAGGTTACGGCACTACCAATCAGCCTGATTGAGAAGCTGAATCCTGCTTATTTAAAAGGTTATTTACCCGCTTATCCGGGTGGGCACAATCTAATGCTACCACAACGCGTGGTTCCAGCCCTAAGAACATACCTAGAACAGTATGGAGATGCCACAGATGAACCGGTTCTACCCTGGGCTCCTATATTCAACTTAGAGCAGCGCGAAGACCACGAACAAGACTATAGACAGTATCTAAGAGTCGTCCAACGTGGTGACTCTTTGGAAACCCTTGCCGAACGTACGCATTTTTCGTCTTCCCAGTTGGCTATCTGGAATCAACTCACCCCTCTGGATTCCCTAGTAGAAGGACAAGTGCTACGATACTACCGCCCCATCCGCTATCACTATCTTCCGCAACGCGAAGTTGTTGAAGTTCTGGAGGCGTTACCAAAGGGTTCAGAACAAGTGATATCGATCCACAATCGTTACTACGAACTTCCTCAGAGTCTAAAATTCCGACTACAAGTGCGCCTTACCGAAAGGCAGCATGTCCAGGAGATATTGGAACGCTATCCCCAAGTGGACGAATTGAGTTTTCTACAACTTAACCAATGGAATGACAAGCGACCGCTTCCTGGGGGAAAGACCATCATTCTTCCACTATAAAACAAAACCCACGCCTTGAAGTAAGACGTGGGTTAAAAGTGATTCCTTAACACAAGAATCAACTTAATCTAGGTTAAGAATAATCCGTAGTATTTTCTGCAAGCTGTGCACCATTACGATGAACGCTAACCTTGACGGATGTTTCACCATCTTGCCGGATATACATACCAGAGATAACTGTTCTAGTACCGCCCGGTGCTTGCTCAAGATCCATAATCTCAACTGTCATTTCGCGCGTGCTACTTCCATCCGCGATGGAGTTGGAAGTGATAGCCAAAAACTGCCCTTGCGGAACATCTGTGACGGTGATTTCATCATCGTAAGCCTTCTGGTTTGGGTCAACGTCATTAATTCTCTGTGATACAGTCATGAATATAGGTTTTGGTTAAAAATTTAGGTACTCTAAAAATAACATTTCCTATTCAACCCCGGTATGTTCACCCCTTGAAAAAACAAGAACTCAATACTGTCTTCACCTCTCCTCCTTCTTGCTTCTGGCAACTTTTGTATGTTTAGGAATGGCCAGTATCAGAACTCCCATCCTATTACAGAAACTTCAACGAAAGGCACGGTGGGCAATGAACGACCTGAGCGTTATGTTACGCCCACAATTAAATCGTAAACCTCCGCCGGTTTATCAGCGCATTCTGGTGTACCATGGTGTAGATCGAAAGGGTGAAAAGAAACTGAACGGCCGCTTTATCAGTCAAAAAGAGCTCGAACTTCATTTTCGCTGGCTGGCTGAACATTGCTTTGTGGCATCGCTGGAAGAATACTGCCAGGGACGATTCGCAAAAGACCGACCAACTGTACTGATAACTTTTGATGACGGCTATCTCAACAATTTGGAGTTGATGCTGCCCGTAGCCCAAAAGTACAATCTGCCCGTAACCGTTTTCGTAACTACCCTCTACCGTACCGGGCAAAGCCTACAATGGGCCGACCTGATTGATTTGACGGCCTTCCTTGATGGTCAAGACATTGATCTACAAGGTCAGATTTTCAAGCTCAATCGCAAGAGACAATATCGCTCTACGTCGACCGGGCAAGAACTGAAAGCCTTCTGCAAACGCTCTGAAACCTCAGTAATTCAAGCGCTATACGAAACGCTAAGTAAGCGAACTACCTTCCAAACGGACGCTCAATGGGATGTTTACTGGAAGCAACTCTCGCCTAAGGGTCTACAACAACTAGGAATGTCTCCACTGGTAACCATTGGCAACCACGGCGACACCCATGCTATACTGAATAAAATCCCCATTGAAGAAGCCTCTCAAGAACTGAAAGTCTCCAAAATCTACTTAGAAAATCTCTTGCAACAGCCCATTACGGCAATTGCCTACCCAAATGGCAACTACAGCCCAATGCTGATTCAAGCGGCACGTCAGCTCGGGTATCATCATCAATTTGGGGCGGACATTGTCTCTTCTACAGTCGAACAGAAATGGGGCATCTATCCTCGCCTGACTATAAATCCATATATTTCCTGGTACAACCAACGTCTGGCCTTTGCCGATGGAGGATACTAGTAATTGACCACCTACTATGACGCACGCAGACTATGAATTTCATCAGCTAGATGATTCGCGTTTTGAAGATGTACAATTCATTTTCAGAGAGGTATTCAACAAGCATTATAGTCTGTCCTACTTGAAGGCCAAATACGACACCTCATGGACAGGCGTCAAACACCTTTGCTTTCTAGCCTACGCCAATAACCAGCCTGCCGCTTTTTACGGAGCCATACCTCAGCTCTTTACCTATAAGGGTGAGCGTTTTTTAGCGGCTCATACCTGCGACAGCTTTACTATGCCGGCGCACCAGCGAAAGGGTTTACACAAGCAATTGGCCCTGCGAACCTATGAGGTTATGAAAGCTGCGGGCGTTAGATTCGTCTACGCGTACCATAGTGAAAACACTTATCATAGTTGTAAAAAACTCGACTGGAAGGAGCACGTACATATCCGCCGTTTCTTTATCCCTACCGGCATGCCACCCTGGGGCAAAGTGATGCGCAGGCTCCCACTGCTGAGAACGCTGCACGCGAAGTTGGCGAAACGGCTCTTGCAAAAGCTAGCTGTTCCTGCTGCCGCCTGGCAACCTTCTCCTTCCAACAAGGCTGTAATGCAGGTAGATTACCAACCTAGCTTTTTTGACTATAAGTCCTTTACTCCGAACGCGATTGTCAACTTGGCTGGGGCCCGGTTTTGGATAAAGGCAGAAGGGGTCATTGTCGTTGGAGCCGTCCAATTTGACGACGAAGCACAACTTGAACAAGGCTTGAGCGCTTTGAAAGGCCTAGCACGAAAACTCGGCCTTTCTCGAATCCTTTTTCAAACCGCGCCAGGCTTCCCCTTGAATCAATGGCTGGAGCAACAATATGAAGGCTACGAGAGCTGGCTAGTCGGGTATCTCAACTTTGAAGAAGACATTCCATTAGCCGATTGGGAAATGCGTTATGGTGACCTGGATACCTTTTAGAGGCCTTAACACCAACCATTCTCGAGTGGAAAAGGCCGTATCATAGATGGCTGCCGATAATTTTGCGAGAATCGTATCTTTAAGACTTTGTCCCGTTATAGTAACACCCACCCTTTTGGTGGGCATAAATGAAGCACACCCTTATTCAGCATGTTAGAGCTCCAACAAGTTGGGCAATTGATTATGGAGAGCAAACCACTGCCCGCCCTGGAGAAATTACTAGCCTGGGCTAAGCAACATGCACCTTCATTAACCAATGGTATTGAGCTTCAATTTGCACGAGTCAATTTAGTGGTCCAGAACTTCCAGCAAGGTTTGATGACCATGCCAGAATACCAAACCAACCTCCTTCAAATCAATAATGGCATTCTGTTTCTGCTTGATGAATGTAAAAAGGTAGCCCCTGCGGCTAATATCTCTTCTGCAGGTCCTACACTACACGAATATCATGCTTATACCTGCGACCGCGTTGAGCAAAAGGATACCTTCCGGAAATACTTCTCCGAACAGGACAATCCAGTGCAATTCTATTTTCTCTACGGTGGCGACCTTCAGTCACACGAAGGGATGTTCCGTCGCCTAGCCTACGACTTGGAGGGGCGTCTGCAAGACTACCTGAATCCTGAGCTACAAACCAGCATTCAGGCTGTTCAATTGGAAATGACTTTTGAGTTTAGTCGGCAACTAGATCACTACAAGCAAAACATTCTCCGCAGTCTCTTTTCAACGGTAGGCCTTCCGCCGAATGAGCACGAGCCTCTAATGGAGAAGGATTTAACCTACGTACTTGAACGCAGCCCCAGGTTGCTCAATTTAAAGCCGACAGATTTTGTGTGCACCTACCTGCACATTAGTCAGTATGACTGGGACGCTGCCCTCACCCCTGCTGCTGCTAGTTGGTTCATCAACGAGTTTTGCCACAAAGGCCAAATCCAGAGTGCTACCACTGTACTCTTCTTCCTGGCTATTGAATATGACGAAACCGACGAGGAGATCCGCAAGCAGGTAGTAGAAGCCCTTGATGCTGCCGAGTCTTTACGTCCTTTGCCAGAACTCGGCATGGTTCACCAACGTGATATTGGTCGTTGGTTGGAGCGTTACAAGCAAACATCACCAAATTCTCGTTCCCGCCGGGAGCTGCTGCGCAACGTCTTTGGCAGCGCTACCGAGCACTACATGGAAGATGTAGAACTGGAACTCAAGAAAATAATCGATCAGTACAATAACAATATCGTACAATGAGCATACGTGTCCACACCTCCTCCGCCATTACTCCTAGCGCGGATAAGTACATTATGAGCGATGCCCTCCGCAATGCGGTTGAAGTAGCCATCGCCCTGGAACAACCGCTCTTACTCACCGGAGAACCAGGTACAGGAAAGACCCGACTGGCATTTAAGGTTGCAGCAGAGCTTGCTCGCCTGGATGGCGATCTCAAGTTTTCATCTGAGCCTTTAATCTTCAATACCAAGACCACTTCCACCGCCCGAGACTTATTCTACACCTACGATGCCTTGGCACACTTCCAAGCTGCCAATATCAGCAAAAAAGGTGCAGACACCGCTGAGTTTATCGAACTCCAAGCTTTGGGCAGAGCCATCGCGCTCACCAACCCTGCCAGTGGGCAAGGTCAAGCTTTTAGAGCAGGCCTGGGAGATGAAGCCAGAAGTAGTGTGGTATTAATTGATGAAATCGATAAAGCGCCACGCGATTTCCCCAATGATATCCTGGCGGAAATCGAGCGATATGAATTTCAAATCAAGGAGCAGGATAACTTCACAGTGGAACGTGCCCATGGGCAACGTGTCGTTGTGATCATGACCAGTAATTCAGAAAAGAACTTGCCGGATGCCTTCCTACGCCGTTGCGTGTTCTATCATATTCCTTTCCCTGAGCAGGATCAATTACTAGCAATTGCCAAAACGCAATTAGGTGATGCTACTAGCTATACAGACGACGTGCTGCAAATGCTAATCGCTAAGTTCGGACAAGTACGCCAGCAGGCTATCCGAAAGCCCCCTGCTACAGCTGAACTCATCGCCTGGCTACGCATCCTCGAAATGCGCGACATCATGGATAAGGCAGCTGACGAACAGAGTAAATTCTTGAGAGATCACCTCTCGGTTTTGGTGAAGACCAAAGAAGACCTGGAAGCCGTATCAGGAATTTTCTAGTCTCAGTACGTCCATTTGTAAATGCCGGAATTCAGTAAGCATATAGATACCTTTCCGCTGGAACACCTGTTTCGGCGACTCGAGTTGGCAGGCTTTCAGCTTAGCCCTGCAGATCGTCTGCGTGCTCTACGAATATTAGGAGGTCCGGCCAAGGCTTATCTCAATGAGCCCGCACGTCTTAAGCAACTACTTGCACCGGTACTGGTGCGTAGTGAATCGGAGCAGCTGAAGTTCTACGAGATATTTGATCAGTACTACCTGGAAGTTAGCAGCCCATGGACACCACCTGAGTTAGAATCTGATCCTATAGAGTGGTGGAAATGGCTCTTCGTCATTCCTGCATTAGCCATACTATTTTACGCTTACTATGCCCTTACCCAACATGAGGTCGGACAGGAGCAACTAACCGTATACATAGAAGGCCCTGATTACGGTATTCCCGGAGATACAGTGCGCTTTGAAAACAAGACTAGCTTCCCGGATGAACGTGGCGATTGGCGATGGCGGTGGAGCTATATTGATGTAGCGAGTCAAAGCGAAGAAGCATTTGATACCAGCTCACTGAATTGGGAGTTTGTTGTTCCTGGCATTGATAGCGGCGCTTATTTGCGGGAAGTTCGGCTACAGGTTTGGCCACCCGATACAGACACCATCTACGACACTCAAAAGTCGTTCGCAGTATTCTGCCTCAACGCTCCTGCGATTGATGCCATCAACGCAAATACAGAATTAGAAGCGGATCAGGAAGAATCCTTCCAAGCCATTATTCCAGAAACGGCACTTGATGTCTCAAAAAACTGGTACTACGAATGGGACTTCGGTGATGGTTTGCAAGATGACGGCGGCGCCGAGACTAGCCATGCCTATTCTCAAAATGGTCAGTATACCGTTCGCCTGACGGTTACCGATACTACTGCCAACGGTTTTTGTAGTACTACTCATACACTAGAGGTAAAAGTAGGTCGTGAACAAGCATTTTTGCCAACTGCTACATTACAACCAGACCGTCTATCCCTACTGGCCACATGGGGTTGGGGCTTTTACATTCTACTTGCGGCCCTAGGCTTAGGTTTACTTTACTATTGGTTAAGATGGTTGACGCGTAAAAAGCGTAGGCCTTTGGCGGAACAGCTGCAGCAGAAAAAGCAAGACGAAATCAGTGCGCGCTTTGCACATTCAGACAAGGCACCATATTTCATCCCCTTACGTGATCAGAACAGCTATATCGTCAAAGCGAATATTCAACTTCGTCTGGCGGATGCGCTACGACTCCGGCAAGAAGGCTTACGTAGGGAACTTGACCTGGAAGGAACCCTGCATACGACGATTGAAAAGGGAGGGTACCCTGCTATCCAATATCAATACGCCACACAGCCGAGCGAATACCTCTGCCTGATCGATGAGCAAAGTCGGGCCAGCCATCTGGGGCACCTTTTTTCTTATCTAGCAGATAGCTTAAAGGAGCAGGATGTACACATGGAAGTGTACTACTATCGCCAGCACTTCAATCGATTCTGGAACCATTACTATCCGCAAGGCCGAACATTGGATCAACTCCAGCGGGCTTATGGTTCGCATCGCTTGCTGGTCATGGGTGATTTGCATGATCTGATTAATCCCTATGCTCAAAAAAGTCCAAATCTTCGATCTGCCTACGCGAATGTACTTCGGCAATGGGAGTTGCGCCTGCTTCTAACACCAGTGCCGCCAGCCAGTTGGAGTTACCGTGAAAAACTACTGTCGCGAATTTTCAATGTTTTCCCAGCCGACAGCGCAGGGCTAGCAGGGGCCGCTCTCCACATTGAAAACGACGGCGAACTGCTACCTGACGGTAACGCCTATGATCGCTGGCAGGCCGCTCAGATTAGTGCGCGACAGGATAGTGATACAGAACATCGTAATTGGCGGCGTTGGCGCTTTATAGAAGAGTACTTGCAAACTTATGATCCAATGCTGGTGCGTTGGTTTAAGGCCCTAGCAGTCTTCCCGATTCCAAGTTGGGAAATGACAATCGCCATAGGAAGAGCGCTGGGTGCTGATATCACCTATGATAATCTTCTACGCCTTGCTCGTATCCCGACTTTGCAGGGAGATCGATTTGACGAACGTCTGCGACGAGAAATGATCGCTAGCCTTAGCCCGTCCGATGAACGCTTGGCCCGAGCGGCAGTGCAAGAAGAATTGGTCGCCGTACGGTTAATTAGTGAAGGCTCCCATGCTCATCGCGACCTGGAGTCAGCGCTAGCGGTACAAGATTTCGCCTTGGCTCCGATGGACGAAAACCATCAGCAGACCATGCGCTTCATGCTACAGCATGAATTGTTAACTCCGGCTCAAGAAGCAGACCTAGAGCGAATTGTAAATCAAGCTTCCAGTCAACCTGCTCAAAAGATGGCTCAGAAGATGAGCCCCCCGGTCAAGTCTTTACGAGAATGGCTTGAAGACAACTGGATTGAAGAAATAGAAGAGGAAGACCTGGCTCCTCAGGAAGAAGACCGTACCGACCTCAAGCGTGCACTTTGGCTCACTGCCGCTTATCTTGTTCTCTTGCTAGTAGGATGGCATCTCGGTGGGTCTGACCAGCTCTACAAGTTGGTTTTCTCGGAGCCGCAAAACCAAACCCTTGGAAATGAGGAGCCGCCATTGCGGGATTACTTCTTCGTTCAAGAAACTGAGATTATTGACAGTGCTATTATCTACAATAATCTGGGCGTAGAACAAGCATCAGTTGCTACTTTGGGAGACACAAGCGCTAGCGTAGCCTTTAGAAATGCCCTACGGACCGCCTCTAGTTTCCTCCATAGCAATGGTGAATCGTTCAATGGTACGGCAATTACCTACTCCCTGGCCAATGCTAATCTAAGTAAGCTATACCTCAATGCCGCCGTGCAGGAACTCAATGGTTATCTGAGTGACAGCCTTGGGCAAGCAGTACTACCAGAAGCCCTCGAACTACTCGATGCAGCAGAACGATCAGATAGTACACTTCTCGATATCTGGCACACCCGAGGCGTGATTCATTATTATGCTGGTAGCCCCGAAGACTCAAGTTTGTATTACTATGATTTGCTTGATTCTCTAGATTACTTCCAGTCCATCAACTTCAGCCCTAACCTTGAGACATTAATTGGACGTGAACGCTCTAGAATTGTTGATATCACTCCAGTACACATTGGTGATCGCGTACTAACAGTGTCGGTGAATTACTACGTAGATCCTGCTATATACCCGGATGGAGGAGAACTCATTATGAGCGCTCAGGGTGCCGGCACCCAACCAACGGAAGTGAGCCAAGTGATTGCAGCTGGACGTTCATCGGTAGACTTGCGCATGGAACCTCCAAGGCGTAGTCCGGGAGAATTAGAACAGCTAACAATAACGCTCGTTGACCCTGCATCTGAACACCTCCTTCAGACATTCGAGCAAGAATTTGCACACAGCTGGAAACAACCTTCAAGCAGACCGCAGAGTCCACCCCCACAGCAAACTCGAGCACAGGCCTTCCGGCTTGAAGGGGAGGTCATCGATGCGACTACACGGGGCCCTGTATCGAACTTTGTTGTTACACTTCAACAAAAGCCAAACCGCGTGACGCAATCGCTTTTGCAGTTCAACGGGCAACTGGGTAAGTATGGAGACTTCTACATTGAAGGAGAGCTAACGAACCAGGATGTTGAGGTATTTGACCTCATCATTGATGCACCTGGCTACAAGCGATTTGAGCGCGAAATTTCTACACAAAAAGATCTACTCCGCACAAATCCATTTGTGCTATCAAACCCCGTTCGATTATTGAGAGATATTCCGCGGCCACGCATGGAACTCATCAGCGGTGGCGGCTTTTTAATGGGAGACGAGACCGGAGAATATGCCGAGGATGAACGCCCGGTACACGAAGTCTCGATTGATAATTTCTACATGGGCATCTACGAGGTAACCTTTGCAGAATATGATCTCTTCTGTGAATCTACCGGTCGTCCAAAACCTGATGATAATGGTTGGGGGCGCAGTAATCGTCCGGTAATCAACGTGAGTTGGTTGGACGCTGTGGAGTACTGCAACTGGCTAAGTGAGCAGCATGGCTATCAACCAGCCTACACTATAAATCTAAAAACAGGTTTTGCAGATTTAAATAGCACCCGGGGAGGAACGACAAACGGCTATCGACTACCTACGGAGGCGGAATGGGAATATGCAGCCCGGGGAGGAATTATGCTCAATAAGAGTCACATCTACGCCGGTGGTACCGATATGAACACCTTGGGCTGGTACGACCGCAACAGCAAAGATCAGACGCACCCTGTGGGCCAGTTGAGGCCTAACAACGCAGGCACCTTTGATATGAGTGGCAACGTTTGGGAATGGTGTTACGATTGGTATAGCGATTACTCTGCACAATCGCAACGGAATCCGATTGGCCCCGAATATGGCTCCTACCGTGTCATCCGTGGAGGTGCCTGGATCCAGCAGGACTATGACTGCAGGGTAAGTACCCGACAATACCGCGCCCCCTCCGTGACGGAAATCTATCTCGGTTTTAGATTAGTTCGGGGGCGGTAGTATTCTCAGTGCGGCAAATTCGTCAAGGAAGCAGTTCCTCAAATGTGACCTACTACTCCTTAAACGTCAACCGCAATACTGAGCAGGCTGCGTCCTTCGCAAAGCGATCTTTATTCACACCTACCAGTACGTCTAACCAATTCTCCTTACTTGGTGTACCGATAATAAGGAGGTCATACTCGGCCGAAGCTTCAGAGATTGATTGTACTGGATCTGTAGAAGGTTCAATGCGCAACTGAACTGGTGCTTCACACGATTCGAGCAATGCTTTTGATTCTTGCTCAACTTCCCGAATCTCGTCCTCACTTGCTTTCGGTGATACTACTCGCATGAGTGTTAGCTGAGCACCATAGAACAAGGCAATACGATCACAAGCTTCGATAAAGGCTGGGTTTTGCCGCCCAGGGCGTATCGCCACTACGATCTGCCGAATATAGCGAACACCATTATCTAAGAATAGGGCAAAATTACTATCGATATGTGTTACGAGCCAGCCCATAGGGTTGCGCACAAAAATGCTATTTGCGGTCTGTCGACCGTTCCAGCCAGCAACCAACCAACGGCAATGCGTCTCCTCACTAATCTCTTGCACGGTTTGTACCAAATCATGGGTCACTGCCGCATCAAAATCTACATCTACTTTTCGCTCCTCAGCCATGACGCCAATCCGGCGATTAAGCGCATTAACCAGCGGATCATCGTCGAGCACATCTGCCAGACGCGTCTGGTCAGGAACTTCCCGCAAGTGTACTACCTGTACCTTATTACCCCTAGCTAATGCTGCCGACATCTCAACCAGCATTTCCGGTGATCGCTCCGCTCCAAAAAGCGGGGTTACGGCCTGGGCATTCGCAGCCAGCGCTCCATCTAGGTTACTCTGGTCTGCGGGTGTTTCTAATGCGTGTTGGCCTGCAGCACGAGCCGCATTTTGACGTCGACGATATAATAGAAAAGCCGCCGGACGATGACCATAAACCTTTAGTACACCGCTGCGCTGTACACGTGCTTTGCCGTAGAGATAGAACGTTAGGAGTCCTAGAATGATGATTACTAAAGCTCCTAAGAGTGCAGTAGCACCCAGTACATAGAGCAAGCCTAACCCCGAAAGGATACCGAATATCTGCATCCAAGGGTAAAGTGGTGAGCGATACTTTGGCTGATACCAGGCCACCGATGTCTCACGGAGTACGATTACACATAGATTCACCAAAATGAACATCATCACTTTGAATGAACTCGCCAACTTGGCAATCTTCTCTACTTCGAGAAAAATAATGACCAAGGCCATCATCCCACAAGTCAAGATAATGGCGAGAATAGGAGTCAGAAACTTTTGGTGGACTTTGCCTAATTGTTCTGGCGCAAGCTTATCCCTACTCATAGCAAACGGAAAGCGGGAAGCCGCTAGCACACCACTATTCGCCATGGAAATGAGCGTTACCACACCTAAAACAGCAGCTGCTATTCCAGCCCAATGTCCCATCACCTTATCAGCAAGCGTATAGACCGGGTGTAAGTCTTTACTAAATTCTTCGATAGGGATATTTCCTACCATCGCAAAACTCATCAGGGTGTATAGTGCAGTAACTAAGACCAATGCCAGCAACATAGCTATCGGCAGATTACGCCCAGGATTTTTAATCTCTTCCGCAATAGCGGCCACTTTTGTTACACCAGCGTAAGAAACAAAGACGAAAGCCGTAGCTGCATAGAGTCCCATATTCCCATGCAAAAAGGCCGGTTCTAAATTGGCAGGTTCCACTGACCATACTCCTCCAAAAATCAAAGCAGCTAAACCAATAAGGCTCACTGTCACGATAATGAGTTGAGCTTTACCCACCTTTTTTACCCCCATTATGTTGAGTAACAAAATCAACACCAGACTGACCAAGGCAACGGGCTTGAGTGGCAAATGAGCCAAAACCGCCAGATAGGCACCAAAGCCCACCAGGGCGAAAGAACTTTTAAGGAGAAGAGACAGCCAGAGTCCGATACCAGAAATGGTACCCATCATTGGACCAAAAGCCCGTTCGATATATACATAGGTACCACCGGATGTTGGCATTGCAGTAGCCAATTCCGACTTCGACAGAGCCGCTGGCAAAACACAGATACCCGCCAATAAATAAGCCAACCAGATAGAAGGGCCCGTCTTAGCGGCAGCAATACCTGGAAGCACGAAAATACCGCTACCAAGCATCCCGCCAATACCGATCGCAACGACATAAGAGAGGGAAAGACGACGTTCAAGTTTCTTCATACAAATATGGTGGTGTCAGCACAAGAAGGCACGACGGTGAGCTGGTAAAAGGATTGTTTATCGTATCATGATACGAATAAAGAACGGGGTAGCCTGAGAATTGTTGACCACAGCCTTATCGCCTCAACTTTCAGCGAATGCTCTGTCTTCAAAAAAGCGCGAAAGGACTATCACCACAAGCGCCAACAAGGACAAACCAACAATACCGTGTCCGGCATAATAATGCGCAGCAGTAGCCAGGAGTGCATCAAAGAAAAACCCTGCATAGGCCCATTCTTTGAGCAAGTTCGACATACGGCTGATAATTGCAACGACGCCTAATATTTTAGCTACCGCTAATGGGTAAATGACCCAATATGGAAATCCTAGTGCTTCATAAAAGCCTTTGACCATATCGTATTTGGTCAGGTACATCCAGGCAGAAAAGAGAAAAATTAGACACATGATGGCAGTAGCCACCCAGTAGAGAATCTTATTGAGCTTCATGGTAGAGATCCGGTTTCAAAAAAGGGATTAAGGCCAGAACCACAGCAGGCACGTAAAAGCGCAACCGGTCCATGACCCCATTAGTAAGCAAACCAGATGAACCACCCGTTTGTTTCGAGTTGTTCACACCGAAGACAATATCATCCGCATGGCCCAGCTCATAGCCTTGATCAATCAAGTCCATAACTTTGGGTGGTAGATAAAAGCCCGCGGTGCGCGCCTTGCCCATGCGATCATTAGAAAGAACAATAATCCAGGCCATTACCTCCATTTCCTTGCCTTTCCGAATATTCCCTCCCTCAATGCCAATCCAATAATCGGCTTCGGGCTGCTGAGCTTTGACCGCTTGCACACGGTTCCAGGCACCTTGATAAGTTTCCTCATCGCCCATCGGCTGATCATTTACACCAGATGGCACACTTATACCTTCAGTAGTAAAAGTTTGCTGTGGAAACATCTCTTCAAACCCCTGGAGAGCGGCTTGTATTTTTACTGGGTTTCGGGATGCTACAACAAGGTGCGGCATAGAATAGAGGTTTTGCTATTTTCTGAAGATCCATCGCCCCATTTCCAAGAGACTCACTTTTTTACCATAGAGCAATATCCCCACTCGATATATACGCCCTGACAACCAAACCAATGCCATACAAGCGAGTACGAGCAAGAGAATCGAACTGGCTACCTGCCACCAGGGTGGATCAAAAGGCAAGCGCGCTGGCATTACGATGGGCGAAAACAATGGGAACATCGATGCCCACACCGCCAAGCCAGAGTTGGGTGATTGAATAGCCGCGATGGTAATATAAAAAGCCAAAATGACGGGAATAGTAATCGGTATAGTGAGTGACTGGCTCTCTCCCAGATCATCGCTCATTGCTGAACCTACTGCCGCAAACAAGGCAGCGTACATGAAATAACCACCAAGGAAATACAGCAGGAATAGCGGAAGTATCAACCACCAATTAAATGAGCCGAGCTCTGTCATTATTTGATTAGCCAGTAGTTCTGGGTTCATACCATTAAGCTCGGGTGGTGCTTCTGGAAGATTAGTTGCTCCTACTTCGAAACCGAAGAAAAGGTTCACTCCAATCAACATCAAGGGCACCAGGATAGCCCATGCTGTTATCTGTGTTAACCCTACGAACCCTACACCGATAATCTTACCCAGCATCAGCGGAAACGGCCGCACAGAAGAAATCATCACCTCCACGATACGGTTAGTCTTTTCTTCCATCACACTTCGCATCACCATCATGCCGTAGATAAAGACGGTGGTATACATCAGAAAAGCCATCACCATGCCAATAACAGCGGCAATCTTTCCGGCTAGCGAAGTACCCACTACCGCCTCTGGCGTTACTGGTGTTGGTTTAATATCAACCTGACTATTGAGCGCAGAGAGCGTTTTTTCATCTAGCTCGAGCTCTTCAATTTTATGTTTGCGCAAAGCAAATTTTAACCGGTCTATTAAGACGGGTTCCAGCTCTAGGGTCAGTTTTTGATCTGTGTAGTACTTAGCGGTATATTTCTGTTGCTGTACACTTCCAGCTGGCGGCGTGACCAGTATGCCGTGATAATCAAACTCAGAGAAATTTTCCTGAACCGTCTCTAAATCCACATCCAGTTGCTTGAAGAAGATATTCTCTTCGTCAGCAATTCCGCCAGAAAAAAGCTCCCCCTGATCGACCACTGCAATGCGGATTACCTCATCACTCTTATACTGCAGTATGTAATTGACAATTACTACAAATAAGCCAAAGGCTAAGGGCGTGATCAGCGTAGCGATGATAAAAGACCGCCTTCTTACGCGGGTCCAGTATTCTCGTTTGATGATGAGGCGTAGCTGCTGCATGGTCTTAATCAGTTTGTACTGGTTTTGCCTCGCCGACAATCCTAATAAATATCTCGTTCAAGCTTGGCAGTACCTCATTGAATGCCCTGATCTGTACGCCCTTATTGAGCAGTGTACGGAGCAGTTGATTGCCTGTAAGTTGTTCTGGCACTGCTATAGTGACCTCCTGATTTTGCTGACTTACTACTGTAAAATTTTCCGTAAAGTTACTCGGCAGTTCTCCTTCGTAACTGAGTTGAAAGTGGTTCTCTTTGTACTGTTCTCTGATTTCACTCACTCGCCCATTTAAAACATTCTGACCAGCATTGATCAATGCAATGTGCTCACATATCTCTTCTACCTGTTCCATCCGGTGGGTAGAAAAGATAATACTGGTCCCCGCTTCGTGCAGTTGTCTAATCTCTGCCTTCAATCGATTCGTGTTCACTGGGTCTAAACCTGAGAACGGCTCATCCAGGATGAGTAGGCTAGGTTCATGAATAACAGTAGCCACAAACTGCACCTGCTGTTGTAGCCCTTTTGACAGGGTCTCCACTGCCTGATCCCAACGATCCATCAGGTCTAGCTTTTCCAACCAGTGACGAGCTGCGTCTTCTGCACCTTTCTTACTAAGGCCTTTCAGCTGGCCTAAGTAAATAAGATGCTCACCTACCTTCATTTTCTTGTAGAGGCCTCGTTCTTCTGGTAGATACCCAATTTGGCGAGGATGATTAGCATGCAAAGGTTCGCCATTCAATAAAATGGTCCCTTCATCTGGACGAGTTATTGTGGTAATCATCCGTATGAGAGAAGTCTTACCAGCCCCATTCGGTCCTAAGAGACCAAAAATGCGCCCTTGTGGAATTTCAAGCGAGACTGCATCAACGGCCACTTTACTACCGTAGCGTTTACTCACCTCTTTTATTTCCAGAATATTTGCCACTGCTCGAAGGAATATAGATATTGCTTTGACTTGGATGCCGCCACAATGATACAAAATACTGAAAGATCACATCTAGAGGCCACCTGGCTCGTTATCGTCAACCCTCAATCTGCCAATGGCCGTTTGGTGAAAGAGTGGCCGGTATGGCAGGAGCGCTTAGCAACTGTCATACCAAATATGGAAGTGTATATCAGTAGTGCCCCCGGTGATGCAACCCAAATCGTAGCAATGGGTGTACAAAGCGGTTTGCGGCATATTCTAGCTGTCGGCGGCGACGGTATGGCACATCAGGTAGTCAATGGTATCATGGCTCAAAAAGAGGTGCCCTCCAGTGAGTTGATCTTCGCCTTACTTCCTGTTGGAACGGGTAATGACTGGGTAAAAACCCATAACATCCCCAGCGCTTGGAAGGACTGGACCCATTACTTTCGCAATGCACAGGTACAGCGTCAAAATTTAGGTCTCATACAATATCACACTTCAGAAAAGAAAGTGGCTAAGCGGTTTTTCCTAAATGTAGCCGGTTTAGCCTATGATGCATTCGTAGTGCGTTTTCTGGAGGGAAAGACCAGCCTTTTGCCAGCTAAGTTATTTTACTTCTGGGCTACCTTCCGTTGCTTATTTCAATATCAACCACAGAGAGGATTACTCAAGTTCAATCAGCAAGAAGTAGATAGTCCTTTCTACACCATCAATTTAGGAATCGGTAAGTACTCTGGTGGAGGAATGCAGTTAGTACCACACGCAGAAGCGAATGGTGATAACATGGCGCTCACCTATGTAGGAAAGATAAGCCGACTAGCTGTTTTGCTTAATTCCTTTCGTTTTTACAAAGGACGAATTGCCAGTTATCATAAAGCCCACCTAACACATACGACAAGCATTGAAATTGAACCATTGCCCGGGCAAGAATTACTCATTGAGGCGGATGGTGAATTCCTCGGAGAGAGTCCTTCTCAGATAACGATTGTGCCACTTGCATTGCACTTTCTGGCCCCCTAAAAGACTATCCGCTTGAGTTTCAACACTTAACACTGCAATTGAAATCACTTTCAATTAGCTGAATATCAAACACTTACAAACAAACTTCAATAGGAATTCTACTTTTTCTTCTATTTTCTTTCGTCGATATTTTCCGTTCGCTAGCCGAAATAAGAGGCATTCTGCGCCCTATTTCCACACCTTTGAATTGTAACGAGGCAACAGCCTATATTCCATAACCCATAATCTGAAACAATGAGCTTCATGATGTCTGCTAGTCTGATGATAAATCAGAACCGTCGCCTACAAAGAAAAGGTAATTCCGGTCTTACTAAAGTGGGCCTACCGCTAGCTAAACGCAGCGGGGAAATCCTGGAGCCAGTTTCGCCCATCGTGGCTCAGCGCTTCCAAAATCAATTGGAGCGTGAAGTGAAGCGGGGAGAGATGACCATGGGTCTTCTATTGATTGCCATCACCGGCGTCAGTGCCGCTCTTTTCCTAGCTATAGTGGGATTATTCTAAGGACGTACCAACGAGTTAGTAATAAATCAGATAGTGTAGTATTATTGTCGTGGCCTGATTCGGGAGACCGGATCAGGTTTTTTCTATTTCACTATCCACTGGATATACTGCCGTACGCAGCACTTCCTCGTAGTAAGACTCATATTGCGGCAAAATGATGTCGAGGTCAAAGCGGCGAGCTTGCTCCAAAGCGTTTGTTCGAAACTGCTTCAAGGTCTCCTCATCTTTCAAAATGCTGATGGCGTATTTCGCCATAGCGTCAACGTCACCAACATCAGCCAGGTATCCCGTCTTACCGTGGATATTTACTTCTGGCAAGCCACCTACATTAGAAGAAACTACCGGCACCTCACAAGCCATGGCTTCAAGAGCTGCCAGACCAAAACTCTCACTGGCCGAAGGCATTAAGAAGAGATCTGTTAATGAGAGTAACTCCTCGATCGCATCTTGCTTACCCAAGAAGCGAATCTCATCACATAGCTTGAGCTTACGGCACAGGGTTTCCATGTTACGGCGCTCTGGTCCATCTCCAATAAGGAGCAGCTTACTAGGCATAACCTCCTGCACCTTCTGGAAAACCCGAATCACATCCTCTACTCGCTTAACCTTTCGGAAATTACTCGTGTGAACAAGTATTTTTTCCCCGTCTGGGGCAATGGCCTTTCGGAAGTGATCCTTATTCACGCGACGGAAACGCTTGAAGTCAATAAAGTTGTGAATGACTTCTATGTCTCGCGTGATGTCAAAAGAATCAAAGGTCTGCTGCCTCAGGCTCTCTGAAACAGCCGTGACTCCATCTGACTTATTAATTGAAAACGCCACAACAGGTCGGAATGCCTTGTTATTCCCCACCAGGGTAATATCTGTACCGTGTAGGGTTGTCACTACTGGCACGTAGCGGCCTTCTGTCAGCAGTATTTTTTTTGCCATATAGGCCACCGCTGCGTGTGGAATGGCATAGTGAACATGGAGTAGATCCAGGTTCTCATATTTCACTACATCTACCAATTTACTAGCTAATGCTGTGTCGTAAGGTGTGTACTCGAAGAGTGGATAATCTTCGGTACCTACCTCATGGTAGTACACGTTTTCATGAAAATGAACTAAGCGTGCAGGTGGTCGGTAAGTGATAAAGTGTATTTCATGTCCGCGTCCAGCCAGGCCAAGGCCAAGCTCAGTGGCCAAAACACCACTTCCCCCATAAGTCGGATAGCATACGATACCTATCTTCATGCAAGTATTGGATAGATTTAACTCTTATAATGGCAACAATACGAAAATAGTTGTCAGATCTATGGTCTAAGTATGCGAGCAGTAGTCTCTGCGCAGTCAAATTCATAGAACCAGACCAAAAAGAAAAATGCCGTCGCAGCACCAACTACGACGACATTTCCCCTTATTTATCTTCCGGCTGGCTAGCGTTATTGAGTCTTAACCAGTCGAATTGTCTTAGTCTGCCCAGCAGCTTGAACTCGAACAAAGTAAATACCGGCCGGCACGCCGGTCAAGTCAATCTGTTCATTCAAGCTATTCACATTTCGATAAACTGGGCTTCGCCACATGCTCTGTCCAAGTGCATTCACAACATCTAACTGTGCATCTACTGCTTGAGCAAAGTTGGCACGAAGCATAGCTTGATTTGGTGTTGGGTTAGGGCTGAGCTGCATATCTCCGATTACTGCGCTTAGGTCATCCGTACTAACGACAACCTGTACCGTATATGATCCTTCAAATGAGCAACCTCCGCGGTCGGTTACAGTAACGTTATAGGTACCTGGTGCTAGATTTGTTAGCGTATCGGTCATGTCTCCAGTATCCCACATGAACTCAAACGGTCCAACTCCACCTTCAGGAACTACAACGATTTGGCCATCATCCATTCCAGGATTCGCATCCTGTACTTCTGCATTCGCGCCAAACTCACTACAGCGAGGTAGATTAATGTTGTCCACATCGAGCCAATAATCAGCAAATGAAGTGGAAGGACCATAGGTTCCAGAAATGCGAATGAGCACATTTTCGCCAGCAAGATCTTCTAGCGGCACCGCAACCGTTCGGAAATCCGAACTTGGCTCGTGACTCGTGCCTGGCTGTATGAAAGCAATTCCAAAGGTCTCACCACAATCAACCGACACCAATACAGAAAGTATATCCGTAGCCGTGAGGTTCGTGGTAGCCACTGTACCACCAGGCCAATCTACATAGCGGTAATCGAAGAAAAGTGTATCGGTTTCCTCAATCGGCCCAAGGACTGGTAGATCAAGAATAAATTCATTGAAATCATTGAAGAGATTCGCCGTCATAACGTTCGTCTCATTACCGTGGTCAAATGCCGGAGCAAAGAAGGTACTACCAGCAATTGAGAAGTAATCAGGCAAGCCGTTTTCGAAGTCCTCATACAATGGTGGCGCAAAACGATTGAGGACTACCGTAATGGTATCATTACTTAAGTCGCTGTCATTCTGCATTTCTGTCCACAGCTGAATAACGTATTCACCAGGCTCGTTAAAGTCGTAGTTGAGGTCGAATAAGAACTCCTCTGTACTATCGCGGCTAATAATTCCGGTAAAGAATCCATCAACCGGCTGATTTACCCCTGAGGGTATTCCGTTCACGCTAAAGTTAAGCGGGAAGAGCGTTTGTGGATTAGCACCAAAGTTGGTGATCTCCACGCGGATCGGCTCACCTTGGCCAAGACCACAATCTTCAATCGGCTCCAGCAGGCCAGTGATACCAATATCATTACTGAAGATGGTAGAGAAGGTGAATGGTCCAATTCGGATACTTTCTGTCCCATCATCACACTGATTGATGAGGTAGAACTCATAATCAGTGTTCTCCTCCAATCCTTCAATAGTAATCAACTCTTCCGTACCCATGATGATGGTACCCATTCCTGGCGTAAAGCCAAGTGTATCATATTCGATAAGGTATTGCGTAGCAGTACCTAGATCTACTGAAATTTCCGCAGTACTTGCACCGAAGAAGTCTACGTTCACTGCTTCAGACAAGATCACGTCGTCAGGAATACAAGAGGCACAAGAAACAGATGCTTCCCAACCTGGATCCGTAACGGAGAAGTCAGAATCAAAGGTCACCGTTAGACAGCCGTCATCAGTCGTAGAGAAGAACAAACCTGGCTCCTCTACATCCAGATTGATCGGATCGTCAGTACCAATGCCGTTGAAGACCTGCAGAACGTCACAGCAGAGTTCTAGATCTACAAAACTGAACTCAATGATTACTACATCTCCGAGGTTATCCGGACAGAAAGTATAGCTTTCAAAGATGTTGTTTTCATAATCACCATCTGGCCCACCTGGATCGAAGAAAGAATCTCCACATCCTGGCACTGTACGGAAGAAGACCGGACCAGCCCAAGGTGTGAACTCATCATCACCTGCACATACGCCACGAACATAATATTCGTAATCTGTTCCACTCTCTAGTCCAGTGAGGGTGTATGGATTTTCTGTTATTCCGGTAGTAGTTGGTACGCCAGTTGGCATAGTGCCTGCTGGTACCACTTCAATTTCCCATTCCATTACTGGCCCTAACTGGGTCCAACTTAGAATCGCAGAAGAAGAAGTAATAGTTGACACGTCCACTAGAAGTGGCTCACCACACTCAGGTGGCTCTGCACAAGTAATATCAGCAGCCCAACCTTCACCGTTTCCGAAGAAATCAGAATCGAAAAGAACGGAAATACAGCCATCCTCAGAAACAGAGGTAAAGGAAACTGGCTCTTGTACTTGACCAAGTAACACGCTACCATCCGCTCCACTAGAAACCTGCAAGAAATCATTATCCACACTAACAAATGTGAAATCTATACTCACCAGATCACCTGGGTTATCCGGGCAGAAGGTCCAGATTTCAAATTCGTTGACATCATATCCAGCATCTGGGCCACCACTATCAAAGAAAGAGTCGCCACATCCTGGTACTGTAGTGAAGTTTACTGGACCTACCCAAGCAGTAAAAGGCTCATCACCCTCACACTGGCCGCGTAGATACACATCGTACTCCGTTCCACTATCTAGGTTGGTGAAAGTGTATGGGTTTTCTGTAACACCAGCTATAGTAGGCGTACCAGTAGGAGGTGTGCCGGCTGGTACGATTTCGATATCCCAAGTATTAACCAATCCGATTTGTCCCCAGCTCAAAACTGCAGAAATAGACGTCACTTCAGTGATCGCCAAGTTGATCGGATCTGCACAAGGAGGAGGAGCGATACAGTCGATCGTTGCTTCCCATCCTTCATTGGTTACTGAGAAATCTGAATCAAAAAGTACGGTTAAGCAACCATCAGCTGCCGTAGAGGTAAAGGTACCTGGCCCTTCAAGATCGCCTTCTAGAAGTACATCGGTCCCTGTACCTGCATAGATCATCAAATCATCACAACAACCTTCCACATCCACAAAAGTGAAATCCAGTACCACCAGGTCTCCTGGGGTATCCGGACAGAAAGTCCAGACTTGAAATTCAACGTTTTGGTATTGACCATTAGGGCCACCACTATCGTAGAATGTGTCGCCACAACCGGGAACAGTAGTAAACTGAACTGGTCCTATCCAGTTGGTGAACAAACCATCCTCAGCACACTGGCCACGGACGTATAGTTCATATGCAGTACCACTTTCGCCCTCATTCCAGGTGAAGGTAGTCTCGCTAAGGTCACTGATCGTAGGAGAACCTGTAGCTGGTGTGCCAGCAACCACGATTTCTACATCCCAGGCTGTTACATCACCTACTTGATTCCAAGAAAAAGTAGCTCCCGAAGAAGTTACATCACTTACCGCTGGAACTGTCGGGTTAGGGCATGGTGGTGGTGGGTCACAACTGATAATAGCCTCCCAACCGCCATTAGTAACCGAGAAATCTGAATCCCAGGTAACGGTAAGGCAACCATCAGCCGCCGAAGAGGTAAAGATTTCTGGGTTTTCAACATCAAGGTTGATCGGATCACCAAATCCTGAACCATTATACACGCCCAAGTCATCACAACAACCCTCAACATCCACAAAGACGAAGTTTAGGGTAACCAGGTCACCTGGGTTATCTGGACAGATGGTCCACTCTTGGGTTTCATCGTTACTGTAATTACCATTGGGTCCTCCAGAATCAAAAAAGGTGTCTCCACAAGTCTGGCTATTTAATTGGAAAACACTAAGGATGACGGTGGCAAATAAAGAAAGGGTAGATTTCCAGCTCATGAAGCTATTCTTTTTTGGCAGAAGGTTGCTAATGAATTTTGCTTGCCTTATTCATGTTGTTAACTACAGGGTCAAAATAAACGTCCGATAATGGTTCCGATGAAGATGCTGAAAGCAATCAAAATGATCTGCTGATTTTGGCAGACTAATCGGAAAATGAAAGTCTATTTTTTCACCGCTGCTAAAGCGTGCTAAAATTAGCCAAAAATACAGAAAACCTCATTTTAAAGTCATAGTGTAGCCAATCGCTGACAAAGACAAGAAACCTATTTGGGACAGCTTTTTTGGCTGTTTTGCGGAAATCCTCTAAATTCAAGGCTTAGTATAACATCATTCTGCAATTCCTATAAACATTTCGGACTTACGCCTGTTAAGTCCCAAATGCACCGTTATCCGCTTAAGACTAAGTGCTTTAGGAGATATTCGAGTGTTGGAATAATAAGAAAGTAAAATCTTATTGGCGGTGGCAGTATACTCCATCAAGGATCTGGAAAAACTGTCGGGCATAAAGGCCCACACCATTCGTATCTGGGAACAGCGATACGGGATCTTGGAACCCCAGCGGACCAAGACTAATATCCGCTATTACCAAGATGAAGATCTGAAGCTGCTTCTCAATGTTGCACTGCTGAACAAGAATGGTATCAAGATTTCGAAGATTGCCAAAATGGGCAATCAGGAATTAGCCGAGAAAGTTGCCGCTATCTCTGAGATCAATTTTGAAGACGGTACTCAACTAGATGCGCTAACCATTTCAATGATTGAAATGGATGAAGGTAAGTTTGACCGTATCGTTAATACCAATATTGAGCAGATAGGTTTCGAGCGGACAATGATGGAGGTTATCTATCCTTTCCTAGATAAACTAAGCCTTTTGTGGCTTACGGGCTCGATTAATCCGGTACAGGAGAACTTCATCAGTTATCTGATTCGTCAGAAGATTATTAGCGCGATCAATAGCACACCACTTACTGGAGAGCGCGACGATTTTAAAATCATTCTTTACCTCCCAGAGGGCGAACGGCAAGAATTATCACTGCTGTTCATGCACTACTTGCTCAAGTCGCGAAAGAAGTATGTCATCTATTTAGGGCAGGATATCAGTCTTACTGATTTATTAGATGCCAACCGTATCCACAATGCGGACTATATCTTCACAATGATTACGGAGACTTTTGCTCAGGAACCTGTTCAAGACTATGTAGATCGTCTAGCAGATGCTTTCCCTGATACACAAATTCTCTTGTCTGGTTATCAGGTAGTCGCACAAGAAGTGGAGACCCCATCTCACATTACCATTCTCCGCAGCCTCGAACAAATGCTGAACTTCATTAAGCGTTAGGAACGCTTTTATTTTTCAGGCAGTCTAACAATTTACGCACGTATTAGCCGTTTCTTAATTTTTATTGTTGCTACAACAATAGGAGAATCGCTGTTGTTAACAGCTTGTTCTTTGACTAAAAAACTTCAACTACAACTATGAAAAATGTTTTGTTCTTGGCCCTCGCACTATTCCTTGTTGCCTGTGGCGGTGCTCCAGAAGGAGAAAAAGTAGAAGCACAAGAGGCAGTTGAAACTACTGAAACAGTAGCTGCTTCCGCAACATATGCTGTCGATACTGGCAATAGCATCATCAACTGGACTGGTGCGAAATTCACCGGCGATCAGCATACTGGTACTATCAACATCACAGAAGGTAAACTAATGGCTGAAGGCAGCGAGCTAGTTGGCGGTTCTTTTGTAATTGACATGAACTCCATCAAGAACACTGATCTTCCAGAAGATAAGCAAGGTGACCTGGTAGGACACCTCACCAGTGGTGATTTCTTTGAGGTAGAAAAATTCCCTACTGCAACATTTGAGATCGTAGAGGTATCTGCTGTTTCAGGCGACCCTAATTACTCTCATAATGTTACTGGTAACTTCACTATGAAGGACATCACCAAGAGCATTACTATCCCTACCAAACTTTCAGTTCGGGATGATGTAGTTAAATCACTAAGTACAAAGTTTGTTATTGATCGTACAGAATGGAATGTGATGTACGGCTCAACAGCAGCTGGCGCCCTTAAAGACAAGGCCATCCAAGACGAGATTGGTCTTCAGGTTAGCCTTGTGGCAACGCCGATGTAATAAAAGCAACCAGTACTTAACACCTAAGAAAATTGGTACCAAGTACTAGTGCTATTAGTTGATGGAGACTACCAACCGTCTCCATCAACTATATCTCCCAGCGTACCGAGGATACTCCCTTCTCCCTTACTTCCTCCGGTACCGTAACGACGTGAAGCAGCCATAATACGGTCACTCAAACGGCTAAAGGGCAAAGTCTGCACCCAAACCCTTCCAGGACCTTGAAGGTGCGCATAGAATAATCCTTCGCCAGCGAATAGGATATTCTTAATTCCTTTGATCATTTCAATATCGTAGTGTACATCCTTGGTGAAAGCAACCAGACATCCTGTATCTACACGAAGCGATTCTCCTACTTCCAGTCGACGTTCTACAACATGACCTCCAGCGTGTACAAAGGCCATACCGTCGCCTTCTAGCTTCTGCATGATGAAGCCTTCTCCGCCGAAGAATCCTCGACCAAGTTTTTTACTGAATTCGATGCCAATGCTCACGCCCTTGGCAGCACATAGAAATGCGTCCTTTTGGCAGATAACTTTACCCTCTAATTCGCTTAAATCCATCGGAATAATCTTCCCGGGATAAGGTGAAGCAAAGCTTACCGTTTTTTTACCAATGCCTTGGTGCGTAAAAGCAGTCATAAACAGGCTTTCGCCGGTAATAATTCGCTTTCCAGCACTTAGTACCTTTCCCCACAAACCTTTGTTTTCTTCCTGATGGCTCCCATCTCCGAATAGCGTAGACAACTCAATGTCGTCGTCCATCATCATAAAGCTTCCGCTTTCGGCCACTACTGTTTCATAGGGGTCTAGCTCAACTTCAACAAATTGCATTTCCTCGCCATAAATGCGATAATCGATCTCGTGTGCGTTCATTACTGGATTTTGGTTGTAAAACTCTCCTAATAGAGTTCTTATCCAATGTACTGGATTTCAAGCGCACAGCGAAACTTTTTATCGGCGAGAACGCCTACTTCTTCGACTAGATAATACCAAGGTCAGCAAAGCGCCCTCCCAGAATATCTGTCCGTTCGGCATCAAGCCAGTTATTCAAGACATTGGCATAAACCTGGCGGAAATCTAGTTCGTATTTCAAATCGCCCTTGTCTAGGTCTGTGAGGTTTGGACCATTGTTATAAAAGCCTGCCCTTTTCAGGTTGCCCCCCATCAAGTACAGATTGCTAGCAGCTCCATGATCAGTACCGCGTGAGCCATTTTGAGCTACTCGTCGGCCAAACTCAGAAAAAGTCATGACTAGGGTGTCTTGCCAAAGTCCATGCTTACTGAGTTCATCAGCCAGTGCCTTCATTCCTTCGGCATAAATCGAAAGGAGACGCCCTTGAGGCCCATTTTGGTTCGCATGGGTATCGAAGCCCCCTAGCGACACATAGTAGATCTTACTGTTATTGCCTGCTAAAATCAACTCAACGACCTGACGGAGATCCTTACCAAAGCGTGTGGCTGGAAAATTCGCCCTTGTGCGTCGGCCACTGGATTGCTCCAACAGGTAATTTGTGGACTCCTGCGTTTCAAGCAAGGTTTTATACAGATAAGCAGCTTCCTCGTGCTCATGGCTATGCTGATCTTGCTGCCCTAAGTATCTCAGCAGGGGATTCTTGCTGGTCCGCTCCATTTGTTGCAAATCATTGATGGCAAAACCCTGTTTCTCATGGCCCTTCAAGGCAAGACTCAATCCTTGGCCAAATTCCAAAGCTGCATGAGGCGAATCGCAACCAGCACACTGGCTATCGAGATATCGGCCAAGCCAACCTGTAGTTAGGTACTCATTGCTATCGGAAGCAGTTTGCCAGATATCCATACTTCGAAAGTGCGATCGATTCGGGTTGGGATAACCAACATTATTTAAGATGCTTACATAACCTTCGTCAAACAGTGCTTGTACATCTCCCATGGCAGGATTAAATCCTAGTTCGTCCGAGACGCGCAGTACCTCATTTTCCTTGATGGCAATGTCCGGACGCAACTCATAGTACTTATCATTCCGGTAGGGTACAATCGTATTGAGCCCATCATTACCACCGGATAACTGAACGACGATTAAGATCTTACCATTGGTACGATTTGGGATGCTTTGCAAAAATGAAGGGGCCCACATTGCGGCCGAGGCAAGGCCTGTATTTTTAAGAAAAGTTCTCCTTTTCATAACGCTAGAAATTCTTTGATCAGTTAACAGGTTTGAAATTCAGGCATTGAGAACAGCACCAGCAATAATCGCCGGAGACGCTCATCACCGGTAGTGTCATCTACGAGTGCAGAGAGACGATCCAACTCTAGGCGACTTGAACCTGGCAATAGATATTCTGCCAAGTTTTCCCAATCCGCCGCCAAGTCAGTACCGGTAGTCATCTCCTGTATCGGAGCAAGATCCAAGGTGGCCTCTAGCCTTCTAGTCTTGGGATCAGAGACAATTTCAAGCTCTGGCATATCTCGAAAGCGTAAATCAATCTCTCGTTTACTGAGCAAGCCAGCACCGATATTCAATCGAAGCATTAGCGTAGCATTATCTATCCAGTGGCGCCCTCCAGGCCAACCGGCCACATTAGGAGGATCAAATAAAACCTGCCCCAAGGCCCTTAACAAACGTAACTGAGCTTGAGGCTGACCAAAAGTGATTCCAAGACTACGACGAAGCCCAGCTACCAGTACTACAGGTGACTTAATTTGCCCGCCGCGGAAACGTTCCTCATAAAACCAATCAGCACCAAACATGGTGCGCAGTAAGACTTCTGTGTTATAATCACTTTCGAAATAGACGGTAGTGAGGTCTTGAATAATAGCCTCATTTTCCGGAGCACTCACGTAGTAATTCCAAAATTTCCGAACGAGAAACTCAGCCGATTCTCTTTTGTCTAAGATGATGCGGATTATATCTTCTCCATTGAACCGACCACTCTGTCCCAAGAACGTCTTCTGTCCGTAGTCATGCTCGCGGGCACGGAATCGATATTTGCCTTTGTAGGTACTACCCCAGCCCGTAAATGCCCGAGCAGCTTCTTTAATATCCTGCTCGGTATAATGCCCTCTACCAATGGTAAAGAGTTCTAGTAGCTCTCGTGCAAAGTTTTCGTTTGGACTATTCTTTTTGTTCTGCTGATTATTCAAGTAGCGGATCATTGACGGATCCTTAGCTACTGCCAGACAGAGGTCTCGAAAAGACCCTAAAGCATGTTCTCGTAAAGTATTCAGCTGCTGGATAGCCAGGTGACCAAAAAGCGAACGACAGGCGAAATGATCGTGCCAGAATAAGGTCAATCGCTCCAGCAGGGCACTCTCCGTCGGATCAGCCATACGATCCAACCACTCCAACACATATTGCTGCGTAAGTAATCGTCCGGCTTTACGCCGATCAGCCATCGTAGCTTCAACAGTTTCTTCAAAGGAAATTACGGTGAGTGGGGGAGCTTGTTTAGCTTCCACAAATAGTTGCTCCAACGCACTATCAAAACCTTGGCCTTTCATTTGGCGCCACTGGGCAGGTGTAGCTCCGAAGCCAGCACGTTGGTACAGGTGCTTAATCTTTATCAGCATAGTATTCGCTGCGTTTTTTCTTTTGGACGAGAAGATTAAGCCTGCGTTTATTGGAAGCTCGAGATTTAGGAGAATTTTAACGTTATGGGGGGATTGGTTTGGTGGTGCCATCGCGTCGGTGGACGCTTTGGAGCGAGGTGGTTAGGTGGAAGATAGTGGAGTAAGGGAGGCTGCCCATCTTATCTGTAAATATTCCTTTTTATCCGCCTAAGCTTGGCGTAGGCGGGATATGGTTAGAGGAACTTGGGGCAAGTGAAATAAAGTATTAGCCTATAGAAGAAATAGGCAAAGGCAGGTTAATCTAGTGTACCAAAGCCCTGTTCATGTGTTGCTTGATGGCAAGCTACGCTATCTTGAATTGTTTCCTCCAGGCTGCGGTATTTTAGGCCCAGGACCTCTTCGGATGCACGACTATCGTACACTAGCTGCTGGTAGGTAGCATGGACTGTCTCTCGGGTCAGCAATGGACCTTGACGCGTTATGAAAGCTCGAACGGCCTCCAGGCGTGCTAACCATCTAGCCAGGGGAAAGGCTAGTTTCTTAGACGGAGGTGCAATTCCAAAGGCGATTGCCATTTGACTCAATAAATCATGATAGGAAACATTACTGCCATTGAGCAAAAAACGATCACCATCATGTTCTCTTTCGAGTAATAACAGCATCGCTTCGGCAACATCACGTACATCAACTACTCCTGTACAACCATCCGGATAGAAGGTAGGACCATTCGAGGCATAATCGATTAGACGAACACTGCCTTCTTGCCAACGACCAGCACCTAGAATAATGCTCGGATAAAGAAAGCCAACTGACAAGCCTTCTGCTTGCCCTCTCCAGACTTCGAGTTCCGCTAAAAACTTGCTTCGGGAGTATTGGGTGACCGAGTCCCCATCTTCCCATTTGCTCTGTTCCGAAATCAACTGACCGGGCACATTGCGCCCCAGCGCTGCAACTGAACTTAAATGCAGAAAGTGATCTATCTTATGATGGAGCGCTGCGTTGACTATATTTCGAGTTCCGCCACGATTAATCTTTAGGAGGCGATCCTTGTCGGCAGGTTTAAACGAAACCAAGGCGGCACAATGAATGACCACTTTTATTCCCTCCAGCGCATCTTCAACGGCAAAGTAGTCCGCAATGTCAGCGGTCCGCCAGTTTACTTGCGCACTTTCCTTTTCCAACAAATCCATCGAGCTACTATTCCGGCGTAGGCCGTGAATATTGGTATATCCTGCAGCCAAGAGTCGGCGAACAATGTAAGAACCCGTGAACCCCGTGGCTCCTGTGACTAATATGGGAAGCGCTTTATCCAAGGCAAGTAATTGATGTTAATGTGCTGGACCCGGTCGGTCATCCTCTGATGGTGCTACCTGAGGCAACAAGGACAGAACTGAACGTAGGCGCAACTGTAAGACTGAGAATATGCCTACAAGACCAACAAGTTGATCATCTTCTTCTCCTACAAACTCGCCTAACCCAGAGCCCAACTCCGGGTAATCTTCTAACAAACTCGTCAAATGATCCTTCTTATCTGGCATGGGTTCTTTTATCTAAACAGGTATACCAGTTGGTTTACCATCTATGCTTTCTGTATTCTTATCTGCCCAGTATTGCTTAATACCGGCTTCTCCTTTTTGCTCAGCTGATTCCAGTAAGCGACTGCGTTGCTCTACATATTCGTACAATGGTACAGCGTATCCACAAGATGTTTGCACCGACTCTATGGCTACATCAAATATCTGTCGAGCCCCAGCCATATCCGGGAATTCGTTTTTCAGCTCTTCCCACTCCGGATCACCAGGGTATACCGCTTCGGCAGATCCGTATACCCTCAAGATAAGCGGATTCCCCATAAATGAGCAGAACATGAGCGTCATCCGATTGACTCCCAAGATATGAGCTGCCGTCTCGTTCCCACTCCCCGTGAGGTTGAGCCAAATAATTCGATTGGGTGAAAGCACTCGTAGAGAATCTAAGCCTTTGGGTGATAAGTTAACTCTCCCATCAACGTCTGCCGTGGCAACGAAGAACATCTGTTGCTCCTGGATAAAACCCGTAAGTGCAGTACTCAGCTTGTCAAAAAATTTAGCCATAACAGTCGTTTTAAGTGGACTCCGCTAGTATACTGCTTCCGCAATCTTACGGATCGTAGAGGAGTCCCCCATGGTATAATAATGTAAGCAGGGTGCACCGGCCGCCTTCAATTCCTGGCTCTGAGCAATACACCATTCCACTCCCGCTTGCGTGCGTGCTTCTGGTGTACTGGCCTCAGTAACCGCTTTCACTAGATCACCCGGCATGTCTACATGAAACAATCGGGGGATACTATTTAGTTGATACTTCTTGGTAATTGGTTTTAGTCCCGGTACAATTGGCACATTGATTCCTGCTGCACGACAAGCCTTCACATAATCAAAGTACTTCTGATTATCAAAGAACATCTGAGTGACGATATAGTCTGCACCAGCATCAATCTTGGCTTTAGTAAATGCCAGATCCAACTCCAAATTTGGCGCCTCGAAATGCTTTTCTGGATAACCGGCAATTCCGATGCAGAAGTCAGTAGCCGCTCCATTTTCGATATTAGAATCGAGGTATTTGCCGCTATTCATATCAGAAACCTGCTTGACCAGGTCGAGTGCGTATTCATGCCCTCCCTCCTCTGGAATGAACTTGCCTTCAAACTTGCGGGCGTCTCCACGCAAGGCCAAGACATTATCTACATTCAGGAAATGTAAATCGATCAGCGCATTCTCGGTATCCTCTTTGGTAAAACCACCACATATAAGGTGTGGCACCGCATCTACCCCATAACGGTGCATGATAGAAGCACAGATACCTACTGTACCTGGCCGCTTGCGGATTGCTGTTTTTTCGTAGTAACCACTCTTGCGCTTTTTATAGATAAACTCTTCGCGATGGTAGGTGACATCAATGAATGGTGGCTTAAATTCCATAAGTGGATCTAGCGCATTGAAGATGTCTTGCATTTGACCACCTTTTAGAGGGGGCAGCACTTCGAAGGAAATCAGCGTTTGATCATTAGCTTGCTTAAAATACTCCGTTACTTTCATGGCCGTAGCTGGGGCGTTGATGTTTGAACGGGCAAAGCTAAGGATAAAATGAAGGCGATGCTTGGTATGCTAAAAAGGCTGAGTCAACATTTTGTCAGGATAATCTGATCGCTTAGCAAATATTTAAGGTGACAAAGCTAAATTTGCGCCGTCTTAAGGAATGTCTAAAGAAACGGCTTACAATGTTACCGTAATATTAAACAGCGGAGGCTCGGTTGACGGTTTCACCAAAAAGCACATAATTTGTTCCGTGAAACACAACATCTGAGGACATTTAAACGTCTTTGAACATATTTTACAACTACTTCATAGTCGGATTTCCGACCGTATTTTTCTCATAAAACCAATATACAAGATGCAAAAGTTTGCACTGAAACTAGCTGGACTTGGCCTAATCATGACCGCCCTATTCTTTACTGCTTGTGGAGATGACCCTGTGGTGGTTGACCCTCTTGGTCCTGATATCACGCTAGTACCTGATCCTGGTTTTCTAAGCACTGACAGCGAAGTAATCATCAACCAAGGCTTTTCCGTTAAGGTTCGCCTAACTACTGGAGACGCTCAACTACAGAGCCTTGCAATCGACGAAGGCAGCAACAAACTGGAAACTACTCGTTTCACCATCAACAGTGGTGCTGTAATCGCTAACAACCCGCTATTGATCACTGGTGCTGACGCAGACGGTGTTACTTACTCTATCGATATCACTCCAAGTGGTGCTGAGCAAGTTGGTGACCTAACAACTTTCACCTTCACTGTGACTTCTACTGATGGCGAAACAGCATCTACTGATATCGTAATCACTACTGCTGCTGAGCCTGGTACAGACTTGACTTCAAGCATTGACGGTGTACTTTTCAACCAAGCTGGTCCTGCCGGAACAGGTGGCCTTGATTTGGATACTGGTAATGGTACTGGTTCTGCTGATGCTGATGCAGAAATCCGCGACCTAGGTTTGGATTGTACCATGAACCCTGGCACTCTCAACTGGTTGAAGCAGATCGGTACTGTGAATGGTGCTGAGATGGTAAAAGTCGATCAGTCTGCTATCGAGAACTTCAGCTTTGCTAACATCGATAAGAAGGAGCCAATTCAGGACGCATATAATAATGCCGCTATTGCGCTTACAGATGGTACTTCTACCAACTGTGCTAACGGTGCAGAAACTACTGTACCAAACAGCTCTGCTGTGGCAGTAGATGATGTCTTCGTAGTATTCGCTAACGGCAACTACTACATGATCCAGATTGACGCTATCAACGAAAATGATACCGACAACGGTGACAACTACGAAGTTTCTATCAAGTTCTAAGTATCGTATGATATAATGCTTACTCCAGTCAGTAAGCTCACGGTCAGGCCGAAATCAACGTTTTAACGATTGGTTTCGGCCTTTCCTTTTTCAGGCAATTCCTTAACTTCATAAGTGAAAAGTATAAGCGAACATGCCTGAGATTACCGAAGTTTTCTACCCACAAAACCGAGCCGAGTGGCGCCACTGGCTACAGGCGAACCATCAGTCTAAACCTGAAATATGGCGCAAGGACACCGGCAAGCCCACTTTGCCCTACGACGACTTAGTGGAAGAATGCATGTGCTTCGGTTGGATAGATGGCGTGGTGAAAAAACACGGCGAGGGAGGCCGTGTGCAACGCATCACACCTCGCCGCCCCAAGAAGAGTTTCTTATCAGAGCTTAACCGGCAACGTTTTTGGAAACTGCAGCATTTAGGCCTTATGACTCCTGCTGGCTATACTCCAGCCATCGTGGATCAGATCGGCCATCCTTCTGACACGCTGCAAATACCTGATTGGGTAGCCAAAGCGCTACAAGCAGACGATCAAGTTTGGGAGACTTTTCAGTCTTTTCCTAATTTCTACAAGAGGCTCAAAATTAGCTGGATTACGGAGGCCCGAACAAGATTGGAGGTAGCACAAAAACGGCTGGATTACTTAATCAAAATGACAGGACAGGGGAAACAGTATGGCACTCAACCGTTGAAAGGAATGGAAATTGGTTAGATGGTTGATGGTTTGGTGGAGGATAGACAATCTCCTATGTCCTTATATGATTCCAACTTCGGTGCACTAAGGTGTCTTGGGTGGTTCAATTAGTTAGATTAATGGTGTTAGTTGAAGCTTTTTTACATACTCTTCAATGTCTTTTAACCACTGAGGCTTTACGCAGGTGGGATATGATTCAACTGACCTACCGTATGCTAAGGCTTAGCAAAAAGAATCCCCTGCCGAGCAGTCTATGCTCACCCGGCAAGGGATTGTTATATCATCAAAAAAGACTGGCTAATGCCAGACGAATTACTTTTTCTTCTTCGGAGCCGTTTTAGCTTGCTTCACGTATGGATTATCGGTAATCCGGTGTGTCATCCGTTCCTCCTCTTTACGGCGCATATCGGTTTTGGCTGTAAGGCTCTTTGTAGTAGTGGGAACCGCAAGTAGGCGACGCTTATCAATTAGCTCACCCGTAACCACACAAACACCATATACCTTATTCCTAATGCGTAGCATCGCATTGTTAAGATCTTGTAGATATTTACGTTGACGGATTGCCATGTTATTTAGCATCTCCATATCACTATTAATAGAGCTATCGTCTACCCAATCACCACCATGCTCATCGCTAGTATTCTCGGAAATCTCAATAATCTGGCCCTGCAAACTTTCCAACTGCTCCTGAGTCTGTGCAATCTTTTTCTCAATGATCTCCTGGAATTCTGCCAGTTCATCGTCAGAATAACGTGTAATTTGATCTTTATTTGCCATAGTCGTCAGGCTTTTAAGTTTAATCGGCGCAAAAGTGTCTAAAAAAACCGAAAATCAAAAAATTAAATTCGGTTTAATTCCACTATTACCTTGATTTAAATCGCTAAATCGCAGCGAATTCAAAAAATATTGGGTGAATGTAAGAAAATTCAACTTTCGAATAATAGTTCTATCCCAACAATTAAGATACCACACTTAACGTATAATCAAGAGCCCACGCTGAAAGTATAAATTAGCTAACTTTGCCACTTGTAAATTCGGCGCAGCAATTCCTTCGCTGGACAGCATTTGGCTCCCAAAGTCTACAAACGCTAACCAGCTCCAATTAGTTGTAAGTTAAGCGATAACTACCTATGAAAATCAGAGTCGGAATTTTTTTCGGAGGCCCTTCTCGAGAGCGAGAAATATCCTTTGCGGGCGGGCGTACCGTTTACGACAATCTCAACCAAAGTCTGTTTACCCCGGTTCCGATTTTTGTCGACAGTCACCGCAATTGGGTGCTACTGGATTGGCATTACATTTATAAAGGAAGTATACGCGATTTTTACCCTCCGGTAGATAAGTTACCTGATTCGCCGAATGGCTTCCAGATTTATAGCGAAAGCTTAGGTGAGAAGTCTTCAACGGAGCAAGTAGATATGCTTCGCACTATTGGCAAGCCTATTACTCCGGAAGATATCACTCAACATATCGATGTCGCCTTCCTGGCACTACACGGCATCTACGGTGAAGATGGTGCTATTCAACGCCAACTAGAAGAACTACAAATCCCGTATACAGGTAGTGGGGTACGTGCCAGTGAGATTGGGATGGACAAGGCCCTGCAGAAAGAATTGATGCAGGAACGCGGTTTCGCTTGCCCAACGGTGAGCAAACTTACGAGAGATGAATGGCTGGTCGCCAATGTGCACCAATTGTATCAGCAAGCTGGTAAAGAGATTGGGTTCCCATTGGTCATTCGTCCTGCCAACCAAGGCTCTTCCATCGGTGTAAGTATTATCGAAGAAAAAGAAGGGTTAGAAGGTTTTGAAATGGCCGTCAATCGGGCCTTCTTCCGAGAGCTAATCCCACTGGAGGAATGGCACGACCGTTCAGATTATGATCGCGTAGAGTACGTAAAAGTATTAGGCGACATACGTGATGGACTTGGTTTTCCATTACAGGCAAAACTTGGCTCCAAAACTGAAACGATTCACCACCCGGAGCGGCTCCTTGCATTCCTCAATGAGGAAACCGCAAAAGCGGAGCACCTCGGCCAACTTTTCGAGTTAGAGGCCGCACAGACAGAAGAGACTGTCATTCTTGAGTCTTTCATTTCCGGAAAGGAGTTCTCTTGTATCGTACTGCGTACAGAGGATAATTCAGTGACCGCGCTTCCACCTACTGAGATCATTAAGGGAGGTGAAGTTTTTGACTATCGCTCAAAATACATGCCCGGCCTATCGCGGAAGGAAACACCAATTGACCTTCCTAATGAAGCGATAGAGTCAATCCGCCGGGAGTGCGAGAAGCTGTTCAATAAGCTTGGTTTTCAGGTCTATGCTCGGATTGATGGTTTCTATACCCCAACAGGTACCATTTTCCTAAATGACCCGAATACGACATCGGGTATGTTGCCAAGTTCATTCTTCTTCCACCAGGCAGCAGAAATTGGGCTCAACCCAAGCCAGTTCCTGAGTTTGATCATTCGGATATCCATACAAGAGAGACTAACTCAGCAACCGGAACAAGAAAATTGGAGAACACTACTCCAGCAGTTGGACAGTAATATTGCGGCCCTTCAAGCCGAGGCTAATCGCAAAAAACGCATTGCCGTTGTCCTTGGTGGCTACTCCTTTGAGCGGCACATCTCTGTGGAAAGCGGACGGAATATTTTTGAGAAGCTTGCCAGCTCGATTGATTATGAGCCTGTACCGGTATTCCTAACCGGCGCAGATCGTCAACATCAACTTTACCAGCTGCCGATCAACTTGCTACTGAAGGACAATGCCGACGACATCAAGGATAAAATCCTGAATTGGAAGAAGCATCCTTTGTTAGAGCAGATCCGTAAGGAGTTTGTCGCACTTACTGATAAGTACGCCTCCGCCAATGTCGTATTCTCTCCAGAAAAACTGAATTACGACAAGCTGGCGAAAAACGTAGATGGCGTTTTCATCGCTTTACATGGACGTCCAGGCGAGGATGGTCAAATACAAATGGAGCTTGAAGCACGCCAGCTGCCTTACAATGGTTCTGGCATCAAGTCTTCCAGTACTACGATTGATAAATATCGGACGCTTCGCTTACTCAGCAAGCACGGTCTGCCGGTAGCTAACCAGTTGCTACTACCTAAAGACGACTATATCGTTGATGCAGAACGCTTCTGTTCGCGCGTAGAAGAGGCATTTGGTTATCCATTGATTGCAAAACCAGTTGATGATGGCTGCAGCTCTGCGGTAAAGGTCATCCATGACCGCCAACAACTAGAAGCCTACATTCAGCTGATTTTCCAACTGAACACCGAGCAAGACAGCGAGCATCGCCGCCGCCTGAAACTACGGGCCAAGGAGGAGTTTTCGTTCAAGAGTGAAATCCTCTTTGAGCAGTTGGTTCAGCAGGACAACGGTATCCACTTCCTAGAAATCACAGGGGGTATGCTCACTCATTTGAATGAGCACGGCAAAATCCGTTATGAGATTTTTGAGCCTAGCGAAACCTTAGCAAGTGGTGAGGTACTCTCATTGGAAGAAAAATTTCTCGCAGGAGAAGGTCAAAACCTTACACCTGCCCGCTTGGCCGTGAATGGTTTTGGCTATAAAGACATCCTTCCACAAGTACAGCAAACCCTGGAACGAGTAGCACGCCTGTTAGAAGTAGAAGGCTACTGCCGCATTGATGCTTTTGTACGGGTTCTACCCGATGGCAAAGCGGAAACTCAAGTTATTGAGGTAAACTCCTTGCCAGGAATGACGCCTGCTACTGCCATCTTCCACCAAGCGGCATTAGCTGGCTATAAGCCCGCTGCCTTTATTCAAAAGATCTTGGAATATGGTTTTGCTCGCGTAGCCGCTAAGCGGCCAGCGGTGGTGGAAGAAACCATAACTCCTATTCCGGTAGAAGCCCCTGTAGAACAAGAACCTATCGTTGAAGCCCCATCTTCAACACCTACACCTTTGACACTAATTGACGACACAACCAATAACATGACAGAAAATAGTGGTAGCAAACCCTCTGCCGTAAAAGCCCAGTGGTGGCGCCGAATACTTGACTTTTTACAGACTCGGTATTTCCTTCGCAACCTAGGGGCGATGTTCGTCTTGCTTCTCCTTTGCTTCTTCCTACTTAATGGCTTCCTACATGTATATACCAGCCATGGAAGCTCTGTGCAAGTAGAGAACTATGAGGGTATGAGCATTGAAAATGCTACGCAAAAAGCACGTAGCCGAGGCTTTAGCGTTAGTATGACGGAGGCGCCTTATGATATGAACAGCACCATAGGCTTGGTTATTGATCAGGAGCCAGAGGCGCTACGACGCGTTAAAAAAAATCGGACTATTTACCTGACCACCATTGGTCAGCCACGTGAAGTGCCTATTCCTTCTTTCGAAGAAGCTGCCGACGAGCTAACTCGCTACCGACGCATGCTTAAGAGCTTGCAAGTAAAAACAAGCGTACGTGAGACTGTTTTTGATGCAAAGCTGGCCGATAGCACCATTTTGCATTTCTACTATCAGGGTAGAAAATACCTTCCTTCAGACGTGAAGCGTGGGGTAAAAGTGATGCAGGGTAGCACCTTAGAGTTTGTGGTCAGCAAGTCAAAGGATGATTATGTGCGTACGCCATCTTTGCGATGCAAACGACTGAGTGAGGTGCGCTTCCTCTTACCAGGACTAGACTTACGACTGGGTGAAACGGTGGGTGATGTAGCCATCCCTGCAGATGCCTTCGTTTACCGTCAGGAGCCGGCCTTCAGTCCGGGTGCAAAAATCTTGCGTGGTTCTGAAATAAAAGTATATCTGCAGAATGATCGCCCAAGCGGTTGTCCGGCAGAAATAGAGATCGATGCTCCGCCAAGTGACGCTGGTGGGCTACCTGCTGACCAAAATGGCACTACAGCACCTATTGACAGCACTGGCGATTTCTAGCCAGCAAAGACATAGGCCATCCTATGGATCAACTATGAAGTAGGAATAAGGTCAAAATAGATGGATTATTCCATTAATCAGATCGCAAGTCGGTAGGCTTGCGATACTGTTATTTAGGTAAACCCTAAAACCGTTATGATTACACTAAAAGCTTGGCTTTAACGTTCCCTCAAGGAACGACGACAACTAGTTTAATAAGATGAGAATAATAGCTACTACGATCTGGTGCGTGCTCTTTACCCTGCCTATTTTTGGCCAACGTGAGGTGCCAATTTCAACTAACCCTAAGTTGGAGGCTCATTACCAACAGGATCACCAACAACTTCCAGCGGGCATCACTACGCTAAGTGCAGCTGAAAAGGAAGACTGTACCAGCCCTGTAGAAAGTGCTTTGCCTGTAACTTCCGGACAGACCTATACACTGGAGATTGATATTGACACTGTTGGCTTGGGTTCTGACGGATTTTTTTCCTGCCTCAACTGTGGTATTTTGAATTTTGGAACGGTAACCATTAGTGGCGACACCCTCTTTTATATGGCTAACCCTGGTGTCGACGCCGAGGTAGAGACCGTACAAATCGACTATTGTGACGCCTCGGGCGCAACATGTACCAATGCGACCACATATACCTTCTTAGTACGCCGAGCTGGCACCAACATCTTCCCTGCCACAATAGCTGTAGACCAAGGAGAGACTTTGCAACTTACCGCACCTAACGATCTCCCTGGAGCACTTCGCTGTAATTTCTTCGTCGACTGTGAAGACAACTATGAAGGCCGGGATCAGTTGGCGTATTTCACTGATTATAGTGGCCCAACAGACGAGTTTATCTATCGCGCTAGCCGATTTGATGGCTTAGACTCACTATGTCTCGTACTCTGCGATGAGTTTGGCATTTGCGATACAACTCACTATTCCTTCCGCATAAATGTTGCCAGTATTACTCCGCCTATCTACGATGACTTTTCCTATGAAGGTCCCGTTCCAACGCCCGAGCTTTGGCTGGACCAGGAAGTTTACGTAAACAACGAATTAGCAATCGACCCACGTTCTGTTGGTGTAGCTACTTTTGATGGATTGAGTAATCGTGGGCGCCCCTATGGTATTGGCTACGGTGATGCCGATCGTCTTACATCAACTTACCTGAACACCAGTAGTGGCGATTGGACACTATCCTTCTGGATACAACGTGGAGGTCTGAGTGACCGCCCGGAAATTCAGGACAGCCTTGTCCTACAATTTAGAAATACCGAAGATGAGTGGATCTCTGTGCGAGAGTTCACTGGTATTCCTGCGAATCAGCCTTTCTTTATTCAAGATACTTTCAACTTCTATGTAGAGACGATAACGGAAGACTACCAGCATGATCGCTTCCAGTTTCGTTTCGTCAATTATAATGACCGCACTGGCTTCCGCGATGCCTGGCACCTAGATTATCTACGACTTGATAATAACCCAAGCGCTAGTGCCATTTTTAATGACATTGCATTCACTCGAGAACCAGATTTCATTCTCTCTACGTACACCAGTATGCCTTGGCGGCACTTCCAACCTCAGTTGGGTGGAGTGTTATCCGATAGTGTAGACGTGGGAATTTACAACCACTTTGCTACCGCGCAGAACGCCAGCCCATCGAGTGTTTTATTACAAGAGCAGGTAACCGGGATTACGCCATTTGGAAGCGTACCCACGCTATTTAATGGCTTAGAAGTGAACGTGCAAAATGGTGTAACTATCAACCGAGCATACAGCCTGATGGGAGATCCTACAGGCTTTAGTGATGTCTGGGATCCATATACCACCAGCATGGGAAGCACCGACTTTGACGGTGAGGACGTACTGGATTTCACTATGACTTACACCTTGCAAAACACTTCTCAAGAGGGTGAGGAATTTGTGAGTCGCAACGACGAGGTAAGTCGCACTACACGTTTTAGCAACTACTTTGCATACGATGATGGTACTGCGGAAAGCTCGATTGAAACCAGTGCAGGGCAACAAGTAGCCGTAGGTTATGAAGCTTCAGTGTCCGACACCATTCAAGGCGTCCGCTTCCACTTCCCGCACACCGCAGAGGACTTTACCGATCAGGAAATGCGAATCAATATCTGGATCGGCGACTTAGATGACGAGCCAGAGTATAGCCTAAAATATCAGCCGGCCTACGCTAGCACCTTCTTCGATACATTGCAAGGATTCACTTCTTACCAATTGATCGATGCGAATGGAGATCCGGCTCCTCTAGCAATTCCTGCTGGAACATTTTACGTAGGCTGGGAGCAAATAAGCACTTGCCAGTTTGGACGTTGTATTGCTGTAGGCTATGACCGTAACCGTCCACAAGGTTTGAACAGCATCTTCGTCAATCCAGGCGGAGGTTGGGAGCCACTCAGTGGTGTGACCTTTGGTGCATTGATGCTTCGCCCGGTAATGAGTGGTGGTGAACCTGTAGGGACCACCTCTACATCAGAGGCGCCTGCCGCAGAAGAGCTTCGAATTTATCCTAACCCAAGTCGCGATTTTGTATTCCTACAAGGGCCAACTTGGGCGAACGAGGCAACTGTGGAGATTTTCAGTAATACGGGCCAGCTCCTACAACAGCAAGCCTATTCAGAAAAAGTAAATATCAGTAACTTACCCGCTGGAGTCTATTTTGTACGCCTACAAGACCCAAGAGGCAACTATACGATGCCTGAGCGGTTAATTGTAATAAAATAAGCCACATGGATATCAGCGTAACTGACCTTAAAAACCGCATGGATAGCGGCGATACTGATTTTGTCCTCATTGATGTACGAGAACCAGGTGAGCACGACGCCTACAATATTGGTGGAACGCTTATCCCCGTGGGTACTATCGCTGGTGCCTTAGATGACTTGGAAGAGCATCGTGAAAAAGAGGTTATCGTATACTGTCGCTCCGGTGCCCGTAGCGGTATGGCCCAGGGCTTCTTGCAGCAGGCAGGTTTCAAGAATGTACGTAACCTGACTGGCGGCATGCTAGCATGGCAAGCGAACTTTGAATAGGGCAAAGCGTAGGTAGCTTCTATTCTTCTGGTACTATCTTTTCGGCTGTCCCATCATCTGATCCTCGATTGATGATGGGCAGTAAGATTAGTGCCAACAAGCCAATCGAAATATTACAACCAATCTGGATAGTAAAGAAGGAGATATTGGACCAGGAGAAGCCATCATCTCCTGCAATGCCGTAGAAACCTAGCGCCGTTGTAGCCAAGAAGTGGTAGGTGCCCATCCCACCAGGAGAAGGTATGACTATACCCCAGCCACCAAAGACAAAGACCACCAAAGCAATTGTAGCAGAGAGTTCAGCAGTAGGCTCAAAAGCGAAGAAGCACACGTAGGTCATGAGGAAGTACATGAGCCAAATGTTGATACTATGCAGTACAAAAAGGAAAGGTCGATCCAACTTACGTATAGTCTGCAAGCCTTCTACAAAGCCCATCAGTATTCCACTAATCTTTTGGTATAGTGCTGTACGCATCATGCGCTCTCGAAATAGGTATAATAGCAGCAAACCCAATACACCAGCTAAACCTAAACCGATAAGCAATGGGGTATTAGCACTCAACTTCTCTCCAAGCGTACTATTCTCTTGTAGAAAGGCCCAAAGGGTATCGAATTCTAAGGCTAGCGCCAGTGCCGTGACGATCAGAATACTGATGACATCAATGATCCGATCTACAACTACTGTACCCATTACCTTTTCCACTGGAATTTGCTCATAGCGAGACATGGTACCCGCTCGCACTACCTCGCCTACACGTGGCAAACCAAGATTAGCGAAGTAGCCCAAAATAATGGTTAAAAAGGCATTAAGAAGTCGAGGTTGGAATCCTAATTGCTGCAGCAACATGTTCCAGCGAATACCACGCGAAACATTGCTTATCGCAAAGCAAACCAAAACCATAAACAGCCAGAAATAATCTGCTGACGCAAAATCAGTAAGTACCTTTTGCAGCAAACTACAATCTGCTGCTGCAATTCCCTTTAGTTCACATTCTGCCTGATACGCCGCATTTTGCTTCTGGTATACCCAGTACAAAATCACGAGTCCTACACTCAGAAATAAAAGAAACTTGAGGAAGTTCGTTAGAGCCTTTTTCAATGGAAGAGCTATTTGCTGCAAAAGTAGGGAATCAAATCAATACGCGTACTGCCAACACTCCCGCAAAAACAACAAGCGCAATGCCTGCTACTCGCCGAATCCACCAGAGGTGGCGTGCGGTAAGCTTGTGTCGAATCTTCTTCGCCAGAAACACCTTCAAAGAATCCGTAAACACAATCGTACCAAGAATGCCAGCGAAAAACAGGGACGCTTCCTGCCCATCATATTCTTTTTTCAGCACTACCCCCGTCATAACTGAGGCCCAAAAGAAAACAGTGAATGGATTGATGGTATTAATCAAAAAGCCTTTGGTCCATAGTGCCAATGGTCCGCGTGTATTCTTGAGCAGGTGATCTGGATCATCCAGACGAGGAGGAGGCGTAAGTAAAGTACCAATGCCCGTTACGAGAAGCACCAATGCACCAACCAAGCCAAGGGTCAACTCAAAACCATCCCAGGCTACCCATTGGTTGACATAGCGAATGCCAAAGTAAACCGTAAAAATGAAGAGTAAATCACTTATCCAAATGCCCAGACCTACCATTACTCCGGCCTTCGTTCCTTGCTCCAAACTAGCCTGAATCAGGGCGACCAATAAGGGGCCGACCAAGATGGCCAGTAATACCCCCCAATATATCCCCTCTGTAAAAATGGACATAAGGACTGCTAGCTATAAATAGTGGCTACGAGCTGTCGTTGGCCACCGCGGTTACGAAACTCACAAAGATAAACACCTTGCCAGATTCCGAGGTTGAGCTGATGGTCCGTGATGGGTATCGTTACACTACTCCCCATAAAGCTTGCCTTGATATGAGCCGGCATATCGTCAGGACCCTCTAGCGTATGGGTGAGGAAAGGAAGATTTTCTGGAACGACGTGGTTCACGATCTGCTCGAAGTCGTCACGAACCGATGGATCTGCATTCTCATTGATGGTCAATGCAGCAGAAGTGTGCTTAATAAAGACCGAAAGTAGCCCTTGCTCCGGCAAAGGAGGTAGCTGTCGAAGAAGGTCAGCAGTGATCAAGTGATAACCACGTGGATAAGCCCGCAGGCTAAACTCAACTTGCTGGATCATGAGAAATGCTTATCGGCGAGTGCCACTCCCGTAGTTCGGGCAACGAACATCTCCGAAGTAATAGAGCAATCCAATACCTGCAAACAGATAGATATCTCGCTCGTTACTATCACCACGTTGGCGGCCACTTAGGCCTAACACACTCCCACCATCATTATCAAGAGCGGTACCAGAGGACATATAAGCTGCCAAAGCACCGCGGTCTTTTTCCAGGTCCGAAAGATCTGGATAAACACCACTCACATCATCTAAGTAGTCGGTGTAGGTTGAACGGGCACCAATGTGGATATTCATACTCCAATCGTAGTTAAGATCCCACTTGAAACCCATACCGTAGGTAAGTGCTGCAGTAACAGTGAAGTACTCCTCCCCTTTGAACTGCCCTTCCGTGCCCAGTGGACGAAGCTCTACAAGTTCACCTGGTTGAACACCGTCCAATGGAGTTGTTCCGGTGTACTCCGCCATTGGGTTGAAGTTAAATACCGACAGACCACCAAAAAGATAAGGCGTAAAGAAGTAATCGCGACTACCGTGGAAGTACGGCAGGAAGTTGAATTCAAAGAGGGCTGAGGCATCCCAGATTTCAGATTCAAAGCTGAGGTTTCGATTAAGCTCAAAAGCATTACGAGAATCAGTATCGTAGGCTTCAATCTTACCGTAATTACCACTCAGGGAAAAAGACAGGCGCTCGTTGAAGTTGTAGCGGGCCATTATTCCACCCGCAGCGTTCGGCCGATCCAAGCGGTAGTTGGTATTGAGATCACCAAAGTAGTACGACACACCAGCCCAAGGCCCTAATTCCCATCCTCGCATTTGGGCTTGCCCAAATACTGTCTGTGAGGCCATAAGCATAGCCAGTAGTACAAAAGTGCAACAAAATGATACCCTCCTCATTATTCGCGATTTAATCTAGTCTTTTCGGCCGGCAAAGGTAAGGATAATGCCGCAGCCGTGGCGTTTTTCAAACGGTAAACCCGGCACTTGTCGTATAGCAATAAGACGGAAACTTATAATAAAATCACTCGACCGTCGTGAATTACAGAAATCGGTTGAAAAATCCGACCATTATACTCTCCAAAACAACTAATAGGTTCGCCCCCACTGATCGCTAAAAGCTTCCAACTTGGCTCCGAATCTGGCATCTTTAATTGACGCTGCTCTCGATCCAATAGAAAGAATTGCTTTTCGCTTTGATCATAAACTGGGCGCACTTCGTCAACTAGTGCCGGTAACACCATCAACCACGGAGAAAGACCGAGGAATTTGGCGTAGTTGACCCGAACTTCTTCCAAATCGGCATAGGCTGCCACTGCTTCATAGGCCTCTCGGGAAACCTGGTAATGTTGAAACGCCGCACGTAGTGACGGCTGACCAGGATAAAATGCTAAACGCCCTCGCAAAACACTACCTGTTACCCAATGATCTTCAAAGCCACGGTTGCCAAAAGCGAAATCCAAGAGTAGTGCATAGCGACCACTTTTCTCTCCACGCATCCAGGTCCGACGAAACTTGAGCTTTTCTTCTGATCCGGTACTAACTCCCAATACCAACCAACTGTCTTCCACTCCTTGCTGCGTCCCTAATTGATCTTTTCGGACATTCCAACCTGCCACTTGCAACAATTCCCTTTTTTGGGCGGGTTGCAAACTTTCTTTACGCTGCCAAGCCAAAACAAAGAGGTGGAGTAAGCCCAATTCTGCTGTTACGGCATCCTCCCAGTTTTCTTGCTGCAACCACTGCTGGCACAGTCGAATGCGACGAGCAATACTACCCAGCTTACAATCAACCATTCTGGCAGCCAGGTTTTCCCATTCTTCTGGAGCTTGTACCATTTGCGCTAAACCCAAACGAGCTACTGTGCGCAGCCATTTGTCCAACTCTGCCACACCGCTATCCATCAAGCGTACTCGCTCGGCCTGTTTTTGTTGATCAGGAGCTGAAGCTGGAGTAGATTTAGTATTGGGACCCTGTTTCCCCAAAAGATCTCGGGCCCAGTCCGGCAACTCTTCCTTGACGCGCCAAGCTTCATTCCGGTTTAGAAACAGTAATATAAGAGCCAAGGCATGCTTACACGGACGACGACGGCTCTTACATGAACACCGCAACAAAGGTGGCTCTAGCCGAACTACCGCTTCGATACGTTGTCCGTAGGCCGTTTCATACACTCCCCAAAGGAAATCTCCATTCCCTTCGAGAACCAACCATCTTTTGGCAAAGAAAAGTTTACGTGCTTGCTCTAGCGTAGCCGTATCAGGAGCTAGCTGGAGTAATCGTTCATAAGACCAGGCAGGAACCGGGCGATCCACACTTATTCGGCTTTCTCGTTAACTGGAATCTCCAGTTTTTGTAGTGCTTTTTCAGACGCTTGCTGTTCGGCACTCTTCTTATTGAAGTCGTCTGCTACAGCTATTTTCTTTCCATCGATAATAACTGCAACCTTGAAGCGGTCGCGCTTATCCATCTTATAGCGAGTCAATAGGCGGTAAGAGACGTTTTGTCCTTTCTTCTGACAGTACTCTAGAAGTTGGCTCTTGTAGTTATCGTCGAAACGCTCTAGTTCATGTACATCAACAAACTTACGTAGCATCCGTCGAACAATGAATCGCTTAGTACCATCATATCCCTTTTCAAGGTAAACTGCTCCCACCAAAGCTTCTACAGCATTACCGAGCATCGAACGACTGATACGAGTGTTATTAAACTCGTTGAGTAGCATATCTACTCCCATGCTATCACCAATCTTATTGAGTGACTTACGCTTAACAATCTTCGACCGCATTTTAGTGAGAAAACCCTCATCAGCATTGGGGTACTTCTGGAATAAGTACTCTGCTACGATAGTACCCAGAACAGCATCGCCCAAGTATTCCAAGCGTTCATTATTCTGGATAGCATAGTCCTTTTCCGACTGCGTAGACTTGTGGAAAAAAGCTTGCTTAAAAATGCGCAAATTGGAAGGCGTGAACCCAATAATCTGCTTTAATCGCCGAGCAACATCCCGCTCGGGAGAAAAGTAGGCATTGTAGATTCGCTTGATAGTTCTAAACACAGCACACCGTATTTAGGCCGGAAGCTACTAGATGGTCCTATGCCAAGGAATTTCCAGCCGTTATCCAATCAATAATAGTGCAACAGGTGCATTATTATCGTTCGTTTGCCCGACGGCAGACGGACCGGAAAGCTGTTTAGATACCCAAGATTGCGGGTCGTTAGAGGTAAGCATGGTTTTTTGGAGGCCTCTTAGAAAGAGCCAGCCAAAAAATCATGAACAAAGATTACCTCTACTCACGACCAAACGCGAAATCCAAATGCATCCAAAGTGTCGACCCTCCTGGTCTATCCTTCGAAGCGCTTAAAGACTGCAGCGGAGTTATGACCGCCGAAGCCAAAAGTATTGCTAAGTGCCACTTTGATATCCTTTTCCTGTGCCTCGTTAAAGGTCAGGTTTAGGCGGCTATCAATCTCTGGATCATCATTGAAATGATTGATCGTAGGGGGCACGAAATTATGCTGAATCGCCAACACACAAGCAATAGCCTCAATAGCACCAGCAGCACCGAGAAGGTGCCCAGTCATAGACTTCGTCGAGCTGATGTTTAAGCCGTAGGCTGCTTCCCCAAAAACACTCTGAATAGCCTTAAGCTCAGCAATGTCTCCTAATGGAGTGGAAGTACCGTGTGTGTTGATGTAATCTACTTCATCTGTGTTTACGCCGGCAAAAGCCAAAGCATTGCGCATACAAGCGCTAGCTCCTAATCCCTCTGGATGAGGAGCAGTGATATGGTAAGCATCAGAACTAGCTGCATAGCCGGCTAATTCGGCATATATAGTAGCCCCGCGTGCTTTTGCGTGCTCAAGTTCCTCAAGGATAAAACCGCCAGCGCCTTCACCCAAAACAAAGCCATCACGCTCTGCGTCATAAGGGCGAGAAGCCGTAGCAGGATCCTCATTGCGGGTAGACATGGCCTTCATAGCACTAAATCCACCGATACCCACTTCTACTACTGCTGCTTCTGAACCTCCTACAACCATTACGTCAGTTCGTCCAAGACGGATATCATCCGCTGCCGCACTCAGTGCATGGCCAGTCGAAGCACAGGCTGATACAGTAGCATAACTTGGTCCGCGGAAGCCATACTTCATAGAAATATGCCCTGCTCCCATGTTAGCAATCATCTTCGGAATCATGAAGGGATTGTAACGTGGCGTTTCCTTGTCGGCATTATATGCGATTTCTTCTTCCAAAGAACGCAAGCCGCCAATTCCACTGGCCCAAATTACACCAATGCGATCAAGATCGAGTTGATCAGGTTCCAGACCTGCATGTTGAATAGCCTCATCAGCCGCTACCAATGCATAAACAGCATAGCGGTCAAGACGACGGACCTCCCGACGATCAATAAAGTCCGTAGGGTTGAAGTCCTTTACTTCACAAGCAATCTGGGTCTTAAACTTCTCGGGATCAAAATGGGTGATTTTACCTGCACCGCTTACGCCGTTCTGCAGGCCTTTCAAATAGGTATCAATGGTATTTCCTATCGGAGTAAGGGCACCCAAGCCCGTGATAACCACTCTTCTCATAAGTTCGGCATTTTGAGCGTTTACCGTAGCAATAGTGGAAAGTGATCAAAAAAAGAAACCGTCCGGAAAACACCTTAAAACGCAACTATGACGCAAAAGGTAGACTTACCGGACGGTCGCAGTGTATGGAATTTATCCTTCTACCTGAGAGGTAAGATACTTAACCGCTTCACCAACAGTTGTGATGTTTTCAGCGTGCTCGTCAGGAATAGAAATGTCGAAAGTTTTTTCGAATTCCATAATAAGTTCTACAGTATCTAGAGAGTCAGCTCCTAGATCATTAGTAAAACTTGAAGTCATTTCGATCTCAGACTCGTCAACACCCAATTTGTCAACGATGATCGCTTTTACTTTTTCTGCAATATTAGACATGGTCAATTCGCTTTTATGATATACGAATGTGGGTGCAAAGAAAGATAGAACAGCCTGTATAACCAAAGTTTTGACTCAAATTTTTCAGTCACGACACCCTACCAGCCGAGCTTACTGCCTAATTATCAACGCCTTTTATTCTGCCAGCCCAGCAGCTAACTATCTTTTATTCGGAAAATCTATCGCCTCGCCATTCAGTTATCTGCCCTATTGAACACTGGCAAACACCCCCTTCTTCCAAATTAAGCCCGATAATTGCCAGGGCAAAGTTGTTGAAATTCCTAGATCAATGTACTTTTACAGTAATTATTGTAAAAAATACACTTACCACTAAGTGTCTCAAGATCAGAAAGTACCTACTATATGAATATAACCGACCACCAGAACACTAAGATTGTAGCCACTGTTGGCCCAGCGAGTAGTTCTTATGAGAATCTCCTGAGTTTAGTGCAGGCAGGAGTGGATACTTTCCGCCTTAATTTCTCCCACGGAGAACATGAGGTACACGGTGAAATCATTAGTCGAATCACCTATATAAATGAGAAGTACGGCACTCACATTGGCATTTTGGCCGACCTTCAGGGCCCTAAGCTACGTGTAGGTAAAATCGAAGATAATGCCCTGGAGCTAGAAGAGGGAGATGTTATCACCTTTGTGAATGAGCCTTGCATTGGCAACCGTGAAAAGATCTACATGAGTTATCAGCAGTTCCCAACCGATGTTCAGGTGGGCGAACGAGTACTGATTGACGACGGTAAGCTAGTCTTTGAGGTTATTGAGACCAACGGAGTAGATACCGTAAAACTAAAGACGCTTTTCGGAGGCACCTTATCTTCTAATAAAGGAGTAAACCTTCCAAACACAAAAATCTCACTACCCTCACTTACTGAAAAAGATGAGCGAGACCTGGAGTACATCCTTACTCAGCCGGTCAACTGGATTGCACTATCCTTTGTACGTTCAGCAAAGGACATCAAGGACCTACGTAAGCGTTTAGATGAGGTAGATCACCCAGCTAAGATCATTGCCAAGATCGAAAAGCCAGAAGCTGTAGAACGCATTGACAAAATCATCAAGGCCTCGAATGGTATTATGGTTGCTCGCGGTGATTTGGGTATTGAGGTTCCTATGGAGCAACTACCATTGATTCAAAAAGCTATCATTCAAAAGTGTATTCAGCGGGCTCGCCCGGTGATTGTTGCCACACAGATGATGGATAGTATGATCACTAATCCAAGCCCAACCCGAGCGGAAATCACCGACGTGGCTAATGCGGTACTAGATGGTACTGACGCCGTAATGTTGAGTGGTGAAACCTCTGTAGGGCGCCACCCCGTTAAGGTGGTAGAGGCCATGAACAAGATCATTGAAGAAGCGGAAAAGCACTATTCCCTAGAAGGACGGCGCCCCGTTCCATCGAAGAAGTCGCGGACATTCCTTTCTGATGTCGTGTGCTTCAATGCAGCTCGTACTGCGGAGGAGGTAAAAGCGAAAGCGATTATTGGTATGACCAGCTCTGGTTATACGGCCTTTAAAGTATCCAGCTATCGCCCTAACGCTAAGGTGTACATCTTCTCGGATCGCATGCATATGCTGTCCACGCTGAACCTCAGCTGGGGAGTACGCTGCTTCTACTACGACCGTTTCACCACCACTGATGAAACCATTGAAGACGTGGTAGAAATCTTAAAAGGCAATGGCCGCGTAAAGCCTGGCGAAATCATTGTCAACACTGGAAGCATGCCGCTACACCGCCGTCACCGAACAAACATGATGAAGATTACGGTAGTGGAGTAAAACTCCCTCCGGATACTATATTAAGTGGGTGTGAAGAGTACAGTTTCTTCACACCCACTTTTTTATGTCTTCTATGAAATGAGAGATTTATTGCACTCCTGGACTCATCAGCGTCAGCACACCTTCTGTTGCATCTAATTGCGCACGCACCCCTACTGGTAGGGTGGTCATATTGTCTACATGTCCAAAGGAAATGCCGTAGTAGACTGGTATTCCTAGGTCGCCTAGACGATCTCTAAGTGTTTCCTGTAGCGATAGCGACCTGCTTCCTGAACTGGCCTCACAACCTGCAAAGACACCTAGTGCAATTCCTGCAGCATCTTTTAAAGGCCAAGCCTGACGAAGCGTTGTGAGCATACGGTCAATCCGGTAGGGCTTTTCACCGATATCCTCAATGAATACCAGTTTACCCTTTACATCAGGCAAATAAGCAGTCCCTGCCAATGAGGCCAATAAACTGAGGTTCCCTCCTATGAGCTCCCCCTCTGCCTGCCCAGGTACGATAGATCCAGGCTTATAAACATCATCGCTTAAAGCCTCTGTTAGCTGTGCCGCTGAAATGGTGATCTTATGTCTTTCCTGCGGATTAAATAAAATGGACTGGACTTGTTCCAGGGTGTAATCTGTGAGTGTGGAATTACCTACTGGGCCATGAAAAGTCACTAGACCCGTTTTCTCCCAGATAGCACAGTGCAGCGCGGTAATATCGCTGTATCCCACCAATACCTTAGGATTCTGTCTAATCAATTCATAATCGATATCATCGAGCAAGCGGGCAGCACCGTAGCCCCCACGAGCGCACCAGATACCTTTTATATCCGGGTTTGCAAACATGCTGTGAAGATCAGCCAAGCGCTCTGCATCTGTGCCGGCCATACTACCGTACTCTGCTCTCAGATGTTGCCCTCTCACCACTTTTAGCCCGAGCTTTTCTAGATTATTGATAGCTTTTTCCAGACCACTATCATCAATATAGGAAGCTGGAGTTATCAATCCTACCTGATCTCCTTTGCGCAAACGAGCTGGCCGGATCATCGTTCTGTTAGAGGATGAAGTCCAGGACAAAGCACTGAGAGCGGATAATCCAATTAGGGCTCGTTGAGTGAAAGACCTCCGATTCATGTTTACCATTTTCTTTGATTACCAAATAACCTACGCCCCCAAAACAACACTTGGAAGCCGTATATACTGAGGAAGTAAACTAAAGCTGCAAAAGACAGCGCACCAAGGCCTGCGTACACCCGTACAGAACGTAGATTAATGTAGAAAAATTGATAGACGAAAAAATCCGTCAAAACAAAAGCCGTATGGATCCCAAACAAAAGGAATAATCCCTTTAGCAGTTTACTTAAATACCACACTTTACGGCCTTCTGCTATAGTGAGCCGTTTACCGCTTCTACGATGATATACATAGCGATAGGAGAAATAAATGTAGGCGAAAAATGAAACGAGATAGATAGCCTGTTCAAGGCCTCCGTAGAAGGGGTTGTAAAACTGTCGTCCGGCATCCAATTTATCTGCCAATGGCCTCAGAAAAATAGACCAAAAGAAAAGCCATTGAGACAACGGCAACAGGAAGTGCTTTGCATCAGATAAGCGCAAGCGATACTTTGGGTAAAGGCTTAATTTAACGTGGTAGAACAGCAACGTAGGCACCAATAAGGTGAAGTAAATTGGGAAAAACTTCCACCGAGGATAATCGTCATAGAAACCAACTACATAAATGATGTTGTGAAGCAGCGTTGCACCGATACAAATCAGAAGTAAGCCATAAAACATATTCGCTCGCTTAACCCCAGTCCGTTTAAGAAAAAACAGACCTCCAATGCAGAAGCTTAGTAGCACTCCTCCCCCAAGGGTCAGCAAGAGTAGATAATACAACAATGAATGAGGGGCGTCCCAGGACATGTTAGCGCTTTCTGGTGCGTGGTCAAAAATAACGATAATCGGATAAATGCATCAACCCTCTTCTTACTACCACCCCCTAAGAACTATCTGATTTTCCTGCTGTTATTAAATCCACGAAGCATGGATAGAAAATCTATCCGGATCGTTCACAAATTGATTGATCATCTATGTCCGGTTTTTGGCAACGCCTCTTCAATTTGCAGCAAGCAGTAGAGAATAGTTCTCCTGCTGTACCGGCCATTCATGAACTCATCCAGCGTAGTGAGGAAGAACAAGCAGCATATGAGGAGTGGCGAAATTCGTATGTACTCAAACAATTGAGACAATGGGTCCGGGATGAATATCACCATTACCTGCAGAACGGTAAATCGCGCGCCAGTGGTAATGTTGACTTTCTCAAAATCCCTTCTTCACAAGGTTTTATTGCTCATTTTCGCCAGACAAACTACAGTCGTCAGGAAGCCACTTTTTTCTTCGACTTTCTCAAGGAAAGGGTAAAAACGCTCAACTACCGAACCCAAATATCCGATACCCGCACCTATAGCAGATCCAGCTGGATAGAAACAGTTGAGCGGCATTACCTCAAGCCTCGCTTTGAAATCATCGAAGGAGAGAAAATGAATCAACAGTATGGTAACATCACGATCGAATTGGAGATCCGGGATGAGGTAGTCCATCACCTGCGGTTGAGAGCAACCCATTATCAAGACTTTAACTTCCTGCCGGTGCAGGATTTCAAAGACTTGATGGTTATTTTGTTAGAAGACTAATCTTCCAAAACAGCAACTAACTCACTAATCATCATTGCAGTTGCGCCCCATACCGTCTGGTCATGTACATCAAAATAAGGTACATCGCGCAGCACCAGTTGCGGATACAAATGCAGATCTTTCTTTCTGCGGGTTTGGTTATCTAGGAATTGCCGGAATGGCACCTCCAGAATTTCTTGCACTTCTTCAGGTTGAGGATTAAACGTAGGTTGATGATCAATAAAACCTACGTAAGGCTGCACCCGAAAATTGCTCACAGGAATGTACAATTCGGACAAACCTCCTAATAATCGTACTGCCGTTCGATCTATTCCTACCTCTTCTTCCGCTTCTCTGAGAGCCGTCGCTTGTAAATCTGCATCCGATTGCTCTCGCTTCCCCCCAGGAAAACTCACCTGCCCGCCGTGCCTATCATTAGGTTTATTATTCTGACGTAAGATTAATGTTAGGTGCCAGTCTTGCTCCTTAGGAAAGAGTAATGCCAACACACCCGCTTCGCGCGCATCAGGAGGTGGGGGCGGCGTATCTTGTCGCACAGCATGTGCCATCTGATATTGTGCAGCACGCCCAGGTAGTGGGCGACGGAGTCTATCCTCCAGGCGGGAAATAAGGTTCTGAGTCATCCGACAGTTATGATACTTAAGTCATTAAAACAGTCAGCAATTAGGATAGTTGAACTAAAAATCCCGAGCACCTGTAATGGCACTCGGGATTTTATTATTTGAACCGCAAGTAGATTACCCTACTATACGTCCGGATTCGATTGCTTTAGATAAATCTCTAGCGCCTTAGTCATAGAAGGCACCTCTGGTGGCTTCACCCGAATATTTACCTGTAGGCCACGCTCCTCTACTGCGTTAGTAGTACTAGAGCCAAACACTGCTAGGCGAGTATCATTCTGCTTGAAGTCTGGGAAGTTCTCGTAAAGTGAGGTAATACCCAGAGGGCTGAAGAACACTAGGATATCGTAAGTCACATCGCTCAAATCAGAGAGGTCACTGCTTACAGTCCGATACATCATGGCATCAGTCCAGTCCAGTGCAAGTTCATCTAGGTAGGTTACCACCTTTTTGGCTCCCAAGTTGCTACATGGAAGTAAGAACTTCTCGTCTTTATTCTTCTTAAGCTGTGTGCTTAAATCTTGAATAGTGCGCTTACCTACAGACACCTTACGCTTACGATAAACGATAAACTTCTGAAGGTAGTTAGCGATAGCCTCCGTCAAACAGAAGTACTTCGTTTCTTGAGGCATCGTGATTCGCATGTCCTCGCAGATGCGGAAGAAATGATCAACAGCATTCTTTGCTGTAAAGATGATAGCCGTATACTCATCTGGACGAATGCGCTGCTTGCGAAACTCCTTAGTTGGCACTCCTTCTACCTGAATAAACGGGCGCCAATCAATTTGTAAGCCATACCGTTCCTCTAGCTCATAATAGGGAGAACGCTCCGGTTTAGGCTGAGAAACGAGTATACTCTTGACGCGCTCAAACGTCTCCTCCATGACTTTGCCGTTTGCTGCCATGCACGAATTTCTTTTTTTAGGGAAAAGGCCAACCATCAACGCGAAATCAGCACCGCTTTACGCTACTGGAAATCGGTTAATACTTTAATAAAACATAGGGCAGGCCCGATTTCAACGGCGCAAATATACGACAAAAAGTGAAACTGATAACTGAATATAAAGCGATTAGCGATGAAAAAGCCGCGCAGGCTACGTAATAGATAGAGCAAAACCAAAAGACCGATCGTACCCCATATTAGCACCTTCTCGGCGCCCTCTGGTGCGTAAGCCAATAGCAAAGCTCCGAGGCTTAGGATGAGTCCACCAATGATCCAGAAGACCATAATGGCAAAACTGTATCGCCGAGTCTCTTTACCAATTGGGAAAACGTACCCCAGAATAGCAAGTATTAAGTGCTTAAGCAGTAGCAAGGAGAATAGACCTACAGAAGAGTACCAAGTGGTACGCCATAGTTGACCTGAAGGAAAAAGATCAAAATACTGGCCTGCAAGGGCGATAAAGAAGCCTGCAGCCACGAAAAAGACACCATACATGATCAAGAAGCTACCTAATGCACCTGCTTCACGCTCCCTATATAACTGGGATAACAGATTATCATTGAATAGTGCTCGATAACATCTGGCATAAATACTGCGAAAAAACAAAAGGCTGATCGTAGCAAAAACCAGAACTACCAATGCTAAGATTAACAATGTCCCGGTAGCAGAAACAACTTCCTCTTCCGCTCCTAATTCTGCTGACGGTTGTTCCTCAGGCCTGGTATCAACTGGTTTTTCACTAACTGCATCCTCATCAGCATTTAACTCAAAAGGATTATTGTTTGTATTTACCGATTCACTGGCGGCAGGTGCGGTAGATGTTGTGGGCGTCCCGATGTCAAAAGGATTGACTGGAGCTGCCTCCTCGACAAGTTCTACCGCTGCTTCGACTTCCTGTTTTTCAGGGTCTAAACGCGGTACCAACTCAAATGGATTACTACTATCCTGAGCCGCCAAGGAGGCAGCAATAAATAGCAGCAAACTAAATAGAAACCCTAACCGCATGAAGGTGATTTAATTCTTTCCAATCTATACCGCTTACGAGCAGCGCTGGGCTAAAGTTACACTTTCCAACTTAAACACTAGCCCCTTTCTAAGGTATCGATGTCCGTAAGATTCCATAGCAGGTTTCCACACCGCGGAAATAGTTACTCAACATTAAATTTTCGTTTGGACTGTGCTGGTTGTTATCTGGATTTACCAATGGCACAATGACAGCTGGCACTCCCAATGTTTCAACAAAAGGCGCAATCGGAATGGAGCCTCCATGTGTACGGATTTTCACCACATCTTCTTTCAATGTCTCTCGGAGCGCGTTCTCCAACCACTGCCCAGTTGGCGCATCTAATGGCGTCCGAAATGCCCCGTAAGCCACCTTATAACCAAACGAAGCGATTCGAGGATATTGGTCTCTTTCTGCATCCGTAGGCTCACGACCATCAGTGATCAGGAAATAGCCCTGGGCGCGGATGTGTGCCTGAAGCAAGTCCATCAAACGTTCGGGATCGCTTTCCTTGACTAGGCGAATATCCAAGTTAGCCACTGCATTGGCGGGGATAATCGTCCGAGCCGCAGCCCCAACCCAACCCGAGGAAAGACCTCGCACATTAAGACTTGGGTATTGAATGGCTTCTTGCAGGCTTCCACCTACCTGATCTGGGGCAGCAAAGCCGAGTTTATGATTAATACTTGCCAGATCATCCGGCACCTCAGCAAGCGTTTTTTTGACTTCTTCGCTAAGCGTAATCCCCTCATACCAATAAGGGATAGTCACCAAACCAGCATCATTTTTCATCGAAGCCAACAACTGCGCAATTCGCAAAGCTGGATTAGGTGCATAGTTGCCATAGTGTCCACTGTGTAGTGGCACGCGTGGGCCGTAAATGGTTACTCGGGCCGTAGCGATACCACGTGCTCCAAAGACCAAAGTAGGAGGATTAGTGATATGCGGCGGGCCGTCCAAAATCACAAAATGATCCGCGGCTAAAGCTTCCCGCTCCGCTACAACTACAGGCGGTAGATTCGGAGACCCTAGCTCCTCTTCCGTATCCATTATAACCTTAACATTGAAGGCCGGTTCTTCTTCTTGTTGCAGCATATAATCCCAGGCTGCTAAAAACATAGCAATAGGACCTTTAGCATCCGAGGTAGCTCTACTAAAAATTCGATAGGACGGGTCAACCGCAGAGAAATCTGTTGGCAATTCGTCTAGGAAGGTATAACCATCAGCGGTGGGCTTGCCTAGCATCGGAGTATAGGGCGCTCCATTTGCCCACTTGGAAGCATCAACAGGTTGTCCATCCACTTGTACATAAAATAGAACAACCGGCAGTCTTTCATCTACTTCATACTCGGCCAGCAGTACCTCAATGCCAGCAGTAGGTATGTGTTTTACCTCGAAACCACGCTGCGTAAATTGTTGATCACACCACTCAATATTTGCGTCCAACTCTGATGGCGTATTTGCATCGCAAGGCATCCGCAAAAAATCGCAAAAAGCAGGTAGCATATCAAGAGCAGCCTGTCGAGTTACATAATCAGGCTGAGCCGCCAAAAATGAAAAACCCGCTAATGTTAGAAGAAAAGTATACCAGATTCGCATAGAAAATAATGTCTATGGTGAACAATGACACGGGCCAAAAAGCCGCCGTTTCCAAAAAAGTTAAAGCTAAACCTAAGCAAAATCCCAGAAAAATGGTTTATGATTTCGAACAAGCGTAATCAACCCACACCATTGGTTACCAGCATCAAATACTACATTTACGCATGCATTTGTCCTCGCTGACCAAGACTCAATCATCCCTGCTCCTGATCACCCTGTTCCTATTCTTCGGATGCGGGCAACAGGAAAGCGAACCTAAACTAGTGATCGCGACAGCAGCTAACATGCAGTTTGCTATGGAAGACTTGGTCTCAGCCTTCACCAAAGAGACTGGCATCAAGTGCGAAATCGTGATTAGCTCCTCCGGCAAGCTAACTGCTCAAATTCAAGCTGGCGCACCCTTTGATGTTTTTGTTTCAGCGGATCTCAAATATCCTGAAAGCTTACACCAAGCTGGCCTCACATCTGGCCCACCCGCAGTTTATGCACATGGGCAACTCGTACTTTGGAGCACCTCCAACACAGGGCCGCCCCACTTGGATCAACTTACGGATGGAGCGGTAGCCCATATTGCCATGGCCAACCCCAAGACAGCACCATACGGCCATGCAGCCGCACAAGTTTTAGCCGCAAATCAACTGACAGGGCCTCTCGAGAAAAAATTGGTGTACGGAGAGAGCATTGCACAAACCAATCAGTTCATCATCAGCGGTGCGGCGGAGGTTGGTTTCACGGCCTTAGCGGTAGTACAATCTCCGATACTTAAAGACAGTGGCCATTGGACGCTTATTCCACCAGAGCAATATCATCCTATTGAACAAGGTGTAGTAGTCCTCCAACAAGATGATGCCAGTAAAGCGGATGCTCAAGCTTTTGCCGACTTTCTTTTATCCGCTCAAGCCAAGGAAATTTTAGATACATTTGGCTACTTAACTGACCTTTAAATGATCGACTGGTCTCCACTACTGTTAACCTTTCGCTTGGCGTTGATCACCACCGTGTTATTATTTGTGGTGTCCTTACCGCTAGCGTATTGGTTAGCATATTCCAAGGCCAGGTTCAAGGCGGTTGTGGAGGCCTTAGTCAGTATGCCACTGGTATTGCCGCCTACTGTCTTGGGTTTTTATCTCTTACTGGCGTTTAGCCCTAATAATGCTTTCGGGCAATGGCTGGAGGCTAATTTAGGCCTGAGACTGGTGTTCTCCTTTGAGGGACTAGTGTTTGCCTCCATGATTTATAGTCTGCCATTCATGGTTCACCCCATTCAATCCGGCCTGGCAAACCTCTCTCCTTCCCTAAAGGAAGCCGCTTATATTTTAGGGAAATCGCGTTGGACTACGCTTCGTCGCGTATTGCTGCCCAACATCAAACCTTCCTTACTCACCGGCATTGTATTGGCTTTTGCACATACGATAGGTGAATTTGGCGTGGTACTTATGATTGGCGGCAATATACCAGGCCTGACCAAGGTAGCCGCAATAGCCGTCTACGATGAGGTCGAGTCATTAAACTACGCGGCGGCCAATCAATACTCGCTTGTTCTCTTCGTTATCTCATTCATCATTTTACTCCTGGTGTACCTATTTAATGGAGGCCATCTCAAAAGATTTTGGCTATGATGAAGCTAGCGGTACAAAAGCGGCTTAACTCTCCCACGGGAGAAATGCTCTTGGATGTGAACCTTGAGTTTGAACGAGGGCAGGTTATTGGCCTATCAGGTAGATCCGGAGCTGGAAAAACATCATTGCTGCGCATTATCGCTGGTCTTTTTGCGCCTGACCAAGCACTTATCCAGTTTGATGATCAAGTATGGGTAGATAGTAATCGACGAATCCACCTGCGACCACAGCAACGTAAAATTGGTTTCGTTTTCCAGGATTATGCGCTCTTCCCTAACATGACGGTCCGCCAAAATTTAGAATTCGCACTGAAGCAAGGACAAGACAGCAAGTTTGTTGATGAATTAATCGATATCAGCGAACTTGGACAGCTACAAGATCAATACCCAACTACGCTATCTGGTGGACAACAACAACGGGTCGCATTGGCTCGCTCACTGGTACAACGCCCGCAATTGCTATTGCTAGACGAGCCACTGTCTGCAGTGGACCAGGAAATGCGCAAGAAGCTACGTCAGCATATCATAGCACTTCATCGCCAGTTTGACCTTACTACAATTTTGATCAGCCACGATCAAGATGAGCTCAAGCAAATGGCTGACCAGGTTGTTGTATTGGATGCTGGAAAAGTGAAGCAAATAGGATCCCCTGAGAGCATTTTTCCTAACAATACTCCTACGCAGCAATTTCAAGGAACGATTGCTCAAATTGAACAGGTATCTGATGGTGCCTGGGTGGAACTAGTAGTCGGAACACAACGGCTGAAAGTTTGGGTATCAACTAAACAGGCAGCCGGACTGGAGCCTGGCCAAAAACTGAGCTTACAAGCTAACGACTCCGGGTGGTTGGTTAAATAGGCTTTAGCAAATACCCTTCTAGACTAGGTTTCTTTGCCGTTGCCCTTCGTAATATTGACCGATCTAGGCACCACATTCCCTGTATATCCGCTGGAAAAAGCTTATCATTGAGATGAATGGTGTCTATCACCAGCTTGAACAATCCACAATCAACCACACCTATGGCTATGACTAGATCATTCCTGAGCTTTGTCATTCCCTTTCTCGCTTTCTTCTGGCTATCTGCTCAAACGCCTGTGAATATCACTCTCCTTAGTGATAATGGCGATCCTGGAAACGCACAAACGGAACAACAAATCGAAGAAGAGTTGGACGCTCTTCTAAGCGGCAAGTATAGCGTAAGTATCGAACGCACCTATCTCGATCCAAGTGCAGATTTTGATGCTTTGGCACAAGATCTTTACCAAAGCGAGAGTGACATCATTATCAGCTTGGGATTTAACGCCTGCAACCTTATGGCAGGCCTAGGCACTTATCCGAAACCGACTATTGCAGCGTTCATGCTAGACAATGAGTTGCAAGGATTACCCGATCCGGTTGACGGTGCCTCCGGAATAACCAACTTCACCTATATCCAATCACCCTTCGATATCGCACGCGATTTTGAAGTCTTGTATGAGATCAAACCGTATGACCAAATAGCTATACTCATAAATCCACTGGTAGCTCAAAGTGATTTTGATTTTGCTGCTTATCTGGATAAAATGGTGGCTTTCTCAGAAGCAAGTTATGAGGTAATAACGTTCACAGAACAGGCTGACGACCTCCTCAACCGACTCTCTCCAGACACAGATGCCGCCATGCTATTCCCGGTATTTGAACCTGAGATGCTTCCTGTATTGGAGCAGGTATTAAACGGAATGGCAACTCGTGGAATCCCAACCTTCAGTATCCTCAGCGACCCCGCCATTGAACTTGGAGCTTATGCCGCCTATGATACGGAAAGTAATTTCCAGCGCATCCCCCGTCGCCTGGCAATCAATGCGATGAAAATCCTGGAAGGGCAAGCAGCAGAGACCTTGCCCGTGGAGATGGATCATTTCACAGAAAACTTAATCATCAACTTTAAGACGGCAAAAGATACTCGTCATTACCCCAGTTGGGAGATTATGTCTGAGGCTATTTTGGTTAATGTGGCTAAGTCGGATGAAACCGGCCGGGTTTTGAGTTTTCAATCAGCGATCACCGAAGGCCTAGCCAACAACTTGGGCATTAAAGTGGCGGAAAAGGAAGTCCTAATCAGTCAACAGGATGTTTCGCTAGCGCGCAGCAACTACCTACCTCAACTAGAGGCTGTAGGATCCGCTTCTTTTCTCGACGAAAACACTGCCCGTACTGGTTTTGGCACCTTGGGACAGTACAACATTTCGGCGCAAGCCAGTTTGAGTCAATTGATCCTTTCTGAGCCTGCTATGGCAAACATTGCCATCCAGAAATTTTTACTCGCTAGCACCGAAGAAAGCCTTCGCGAAAACCAGCTCGACGTGGTGCTTGATGTGGCCGATTCCTATTTAGGCATACTGCAAGCTAATGCCCTGGTAGAGCTCCGTAATGAGAACGTAGCAGTAACTAGAAAGAACCTGGATATAGCCGAAGCAAAGGAGCAGGTCGGATTTAGTGGAACAGCGGATATCTACCGTTTTCAAAGTGAGTTGGCTCGTAATAATACAGACTTGAATTTGGCCCAAGCACAATTGCGTCAAGCTCGTTTCTTCTTGAACAACCTTTTGAACCGGCCCATAAAAGAGAACTTTCAGCTTGCCGACATAGCTATTAGCGATAGCATTCTACTAGCTACAGATCAACGTCTTTTCGCCCTGATCGATAATCCAGGAGATCTCGAGCTCTTCTCCGACTTTTTAGTGTCAGAAGCGTTCAACAACCTCCCAGAAATCAAGCAAATTGAAGCGGCACTGGCGGCCCAGGAGCGTAGCCTTCTTTCCAAGAGTCGTTCTTTCTATCTACCGAGCGTAATACTTACGGGAGAGTATAATTATCCGATTGATCAGTTCAACTATCCTGAGGGTGTTATGCCTATTGAGGGCGTCAATACCTATAATGCTGCCGTAGCAGTACAGTTCCCGATCTTTCAAGGCAATGCCCGCCGCTACGAACGCGAACAGTTGAAGGTAGGAGCACTACAGCTGGAAGATCAAATGGCTAATCTGCGCAACGGTCTGGAATTCCAGGTGCGCTCCAATATGGAAACAGCTGGAGCCTCCTTCAGTAATTTGGCATTGACCCAAATATCTGTGGATGCTTCGCGGAAAAACTTTGAACTGGCACAGAATAATTATCAACAAGGACTACTGAACATCACTTCCTTGATCGATGCGCAAAATGCGCTGCTGCAGGCTGAGATTAATGCCATTAATGCAGAATACACTTTCATTAGCGACTTCCTAGCTGTGGAGCGCTCCATTGGCTATTACCATAGCCTGGCATTCCCGCAGGAACAGGACGCTTTCCTACAAAGATTTGTACAGTTTATCACAAACCAAGACTAATGAATCGATTGCTTCTACTTCTCCTCCTGGCCTCCTTGTCGGCTTGCGGTGGTGGTGAGTATATGGACGCTAATAGCGAGCCTAGCTTACGACCGGTACGCTACCAGAAAATCGGCCTTGCCCAAGATGGCAGTCAACATACTTATACCGGCGTTGCTCAAGCTGATCAGCTGAGTCGACTCAGTTTTCGGGTTGCCGGAACCATTCGTAGCATTGATGTAAAACTTGGCCAACGCGTCCGCCGTGGGCAACTGATTGCAACGATTGACCCTAGCGATTACAGCATTCAGGCAGATCAGGCATTCGCTTCGGAGAAAGGAGCTGAAGCCAACCTGCAAAGTGCCGAAACACAGCTCATCAATGCTCGTTCAACTTATCTGCGAATTGAGCGACTGTATGAAAACAACAGTGTGCCTTTAAGCGATTTTGAGCAAGCAAAATCCGCCTATGAAAGTGCGCAGTCTAGCTACGAAGCAGCCCAGACTCAAGTCACCTCTGCACAGAAGCAGAGCCAGTCTGCTCGTAACCAAGTTGGATACACCCGCTTGACAGCACCCTTTGACGGGGTGATCACCGGCATCAATGTTGAGGTAAACGAAATTACCGGATCAGGTTCTCCTATTGCAGAAATTAGTTCGGAGGCTCGCCCGGAGGTACGTGTAGGCATTCCGGAAAACTACATCTCCAATATCAAAAATGGCCAGAAGGTAGGTATCCGCTTTTCTGTACTGGAAGGGCAGGAATTCATGGGGCAAGTAGTGGAAGTTAGTTATGCGGCCGGAAATTCACCAACCTATCCAGCTATCATTCGCATTGACAACCCTAGTGATGAAATTCGCCCCGGTATGGCAGCTACCGTATCCTTTAGCAGCACGGACGAAGGAGAAGGTGAGAACGCTATTATTTGTCCAGTCAAAGCCTTGGCCAGTGACATGAATGGGACCTACGTTTTTGTCCTCGAAAAAGGGGCAACGGAGGCCTACACCGTCAAACGACAGTCGGTAGAGGTGGGAGAACTATTGCCTCAAGGTTTTGCCATCAAAGGAGGCCTGGAGCAAGAACAGCTCGTAGCTACCGCCGGCCTGAAGAGCCTGCTGGACGGCATGCAAGTGCGCCTAATGGAATAAAGGAGTACCACTATGCTAAATGAAAGAATAAGGCAACGCCTGGCCTATCATTTCCACCATCCAAACTATCGGTACTTCCTGATCAGCTTGGTACTGTTGATCATTGCGCCTCCTTTGGCTATGATCTCAATCAATGGCCGATTGGTCATTGAGATACTATTTGGGCTGGTGATATTGATGGGAGCGTTTTTTGTCACGACGAGTTTTAAAGAGCTCGTAATGACACTTGGCCTTGGCGGGATTTTATTTCTCAGTTTTCTGGAAGGTATGGCTAACCCATCCTTTAGCGTAGTGAGTGTTTTCACGAACCTTCTGTTTTTTGGCTTTCTCTTCTGGAAGCTCATCAACTATATCCTCCGCACAGATCAAGTGGATGCAAATAGCCTATTTGCCTGTATTTCCGCTTATCTGATTTTGGGCATTATTGGTGTACCTATTTGCAACGCTATAGAACACTACTACCCGCAAGCATTCAGCTTCCCAGAAGGCTACACCTACTATGATATGGTGTACTTCTGTTACATCACCATCACCTCTGTCGGTTTTGGTGACATTACTCCTACTAATGATTTGGCCAAGGGCTTGGCCATGATGCTCAGCATTAGCGGGCAGCTATATATCACCTTTGTTGTTGCGATCATCATTGGAAAATACCTGGCCGGTGAGGCTGGGCAAAACGAATCCAGCGAAGTATGAACTTAACAAAATTCGCCATCGAGAATAATCGGGTAACCTACATGATCCTTGCGGTCATTGTAGTCATGGGCCTGATTGGATACAATAATCTATCGCGCGATTCTATGCCTCCCTTCACCATCAGGGTGTGTAGCGTAGTGACAAACTTTCCCGGTGCCTCTCCCGAACGCGTGGAAGAGCTGATTACGGATAAGATTGAGAAGGTGGTGCAAGAACTCCCTGAACTCAAAGAGGTAACCAGTGAAAGCAGAACGGGGCTCTCGATCGTAAATGTGAGTTTGCGCGATGACATCAATCAAGCCGATCTCCAACCCGTCTGGGATCGCCTACGACGCAAAATTGAGAGTATCCAAGAAGACCTTCCCGAAGGGATAAGAGGCCCGAATGTGCGGGATGATGGTATTGGTGTGGTTTATGGCATTCAATTGGCTTTGACGGGTGATGGGTTTTCCTTCTATGAAATGAAGCAGTACGCGGATGACATCAGAGATGATCTCATCAAGCTGGATGATGCCTCAGAGGTCGCAATTAGTGGTATTCAGGAAGAGCAAATTTATGTGGAGTTCGATAATTCTACGCTGGCGAAAGTAGGATTAACCGCAGGCATGTTGTAGAACATCATTTCGGGTACCAATATCGTATTCCCGGGTGGCCAGGTCAGCATGGAAGATGAGCGTATTGTATTGGAGCCAACTGGTAATTTCGAATCACTTACTGATTTGGAAAACGCCATTATCACCAGCCCTGCTACCGGCGAGACGGTGAAACTGGGCGAAGTAACCCGTATACGGAGAGCTTATAAAAACCCAACCGATCGGATTGTACGCTATGATGGAGAACCTGCTCTGGTAATAGCGGCTGCCTTGAAGGACGGAGCCAACCTTATTCAACTTGGTGAGCAAGTAGATGCGAAGCTGGTTGGCTACAGGGCGAACCTACCAGTAGGTCTGGAGCTTCATCGAATTTCCTCTAGCGATCTCTATGTCGATGTAAAGATTCAGGACTTTGTATCCAATGTGATCCAATCGGTAGGTATTGTATTGGCCGTCATGCTACTATTTCTAGGTTTACGCACCGGAATGGTTGTAGCCAGCCTTATTCCTGCTGCACTGATCATGACCTTGTGGTTGATGGACCTCTTTGACATTGGTCTTAACCAGGTAAGTCTAGCTGCCTTAATTATGGCCCTGGGTATGCTGGTGGACAATGCCATTGTGGTCTCCGAAGCTATGATGGTAAAAATGGAAGAAGGGCTCCCGGCCAAAGAGGCAGCCATAAGTGCCTGTAGTGAATTGATGATACCGCTATTGGTGTCTTCGCTCACTACCTCCGCGGCCTTCCTGGCTTTCTTCCTGGCAGAGAATACCATGGGTGAAATGATGGGGCCACTCTTTGTCGTAATCACCATGGCACTCCTATCAAGTTGGCTCATGGCCATGACGATTATCCCGATGCTGGCCATTAGTATAATCCGGGTGGATACCGATAAGGAAGAAGAAAGCACCAGTATTTTTGATCGACTTGGTGTATACTACAAACGCCTTCTTGGTTGGGTACTACGAAGATCCTGGTTATTTGTGGGGATCATCGTTGCAGCTTTTGTCTTCTCCTTGAGCCTATTTGGTGCACTACCTTTTATCTTCTTCCCGGATAGCGACCGAAACCTCGTAACGCTTGACCTAAACCTACCGCTAGGTACCAAAGTAGAACGTACCGCTGAGGTGATGCAACAACTAGAAGCCTTCATAAATGAAGAGCTACTGGTGAATGAAGAACGCACTAATGGTATTGTAGACTATACCACCTTCATTAGTGAGGGCCCTGAAAGTTATGACCTCGGTTATCAGCCAGGTGAGGCCAACTCTGGTTATGCCCATATGCTCATAAATACCAGCAGTTTTGAGGACAACCAAACAGTGGTAGACGCACTAGATGCCTTTGCATTTCAGAACCTGCCCAATGCCGAAGTAAATGTCGGGCCATTGGCCGGCGGTGGTGGCGGCGGAGCTGATGTTGAGATTCGCTTGTCGGGTCAGGACCCAGCAGAGCTATTTCGCATTAGTGAGCAAATCCGTCAGAAGCTAAACAGCCTGCCTACCACTAAGAATATCAAAGACGACTGGGGGCCGCTGATCAAGAAGTTTGTGATCAATATTGACCAAGACAAAGCCAGTCGAGCAGGGGTAACCAACCAAGACATTGCCATCTCATTGAGCACTTCTCTCACCGGTTTTGACGCCGGCGCATTTCGAGACGGAGAAGATAACATCCCCATCATGATGCGTAATGTGCGCAGTCAGGAACTGTCGGCTACTGAGTTGGAGTCTTTACCGATTTTTGCTCAAGGCAATGGCCAGAACGTGCCGCTAGCTCAGGTAGCAGAGATTGAAAATGAATGGCAGTTTGCTAAGATCAAGCGCCGTAATCTCTATCGGACTTTGGTAGTAAGTAGCGATGCAGCCAGCGGTGTTACAGCTAGTGATATTACCGACGATATCCTGCCTTGGCTGGAGGAAGCCTCTCAAGAATGGAAACCAGGCTATACCTATACCCTTGGTGGTGAAAGTGAGCAAAGTGCGGAGGCCATGGGAGCAGTAGTGAGCAAATTGCCACTAGCGGGCTTCATTATTCTTTTACTACTAATTTCTCAGTTCAACTCCTTCCGGAAAACGAGTATTGTACTCAGCACCATCCCACTGGGTATTATTGGTGTAATTCTAGGGCTATTGGCATTCCAGTCTTACTTTGGATTCATGGCCTTCCTCGGTATTATCTCCTTAGCGGGAATTGTAATCAACAACGCCATTGTACTCATTGACCGAATACAGATTGAGCAAGAAGAAGGCAAGCCGCCTTACCAGGCTATTTTGGATGCTGCCCAACAACGCTTCCGGCCCATCTTGCTCACCACCTTCACCACTACACTGGGTATGATTCCGCTCTACCTTGGCGGTGGTTTGATGTGGGAGCCGATGGCGGTAGCTATTATGATTGGCTTACTCTTTGCCACCGTGATCACCTTGCTTTTTGTGCCGGTGATGTATAAGTTGTTGTTTAGGATTAAGGAGTAAGGGGTGATTTTCTTCGCGTCGGGGGACCCAATATAGCATGAAGGGGCGGAGGACTCCCTTCGCGTCGGGGGACGCTCAGGAACATGGGGGACGCTCAGGAACGAACGCGATGGAACAGATGCGAGCCGACTAGGTGAGCTCGGGGCACGGTAGTGCGCAAGGGCTAGGGATAGTAGGTACGCGGATGCGTGCTGGAGAGCCCGACGCTAGTGGCCATAGGCCGCCAGGCCGAAGGACCGTAAAGCGGAGCCCCCAACAAATTCGTGTATCTTGCAATCCCTCAAAAAATAGATATATGAATCGCCCATCCCTACTGGTGAAACTGACTGTTGGTACGCTATTTCTGATTTTTCTGGCCTGTACAGGCACCCCTTCCAATGACGAGCCCACCACGGATGACGTAGTAGACGCGCCTGTAGAAAAGGAAGCGGAACCCATTGTAATTGATAGCTCCTTCACGCTTGACTATGTGAGAGGTCGCTTCAATCCAGCTACTCATCCAGATTTTACGGCCGTGGACGGCAAATACACGGATGGTGACGGAACCTACTATCTAAGAAAAGACACTTACGAGGCATTTAAAAAAATGCACGCTGCCGCTGCTGCTGACACGGTGCGTCTGACGATCATTTCGGCTACACGAAACTTTAACCGGCAGAAGAGTATCTGGGAGGCCAAGTGGTTTGGCTCACGACTGTTAGAAGGACGCGAAAGTGCTCCGGAGGCATACCCAGAACCCGTAGACCGCGCACTGGCCATCTTGCGCTGGAGTTCCATGCCAGGAACTAGCCGCCACCATTGGGGTACGGATATGGATATTAACCGCTTGACCAATGATTACTTCGAAAGTGGAGAGGGGCTAAAAGTGTATGAGTGGATGACCGCCAACGCGGCTAGTTTTGGCTTCTGCCAGCCGTACTCGCCTAAAGGAGAAGACCGACCACATGGCTACAATGAAGAAAAGTGGCATTGGAGTTACTTACCTGCCGCCCGCCAACTGACCGAGCTGGCCCGAACAGCGCTGAGCGATCAAGAGATAGATGGTTTTGAGGGCTCGGAGGTAGCTACGGCAATAGGCGTGGTAGAGAAGTACGTTTTGGGCATCAACGCAGTGTGTAAAGAGTAGAAGGTGGAAGGTGGAAAGTACAAGGTAGAGGGTAGAAGGTGTGTAGGATGTATTTTCTTCTAAGGCTCAAGGTAGTTGAAACGGACTCGTAATGGCGGTAGGATTACTTCATGTTCATGAGTAAGCAACAAAGCCGCAGCACCAGAGGCACTGCGGCTTGTGTTGGATTTGCTGGCCGCGCCATTCCCGTAACATTGGCCAGACTTTACGAATCCTAGTGGTCAGTTACATAAATCCTTGACACCCAAGTCTTGGTCTTTTTGCCACAAACGTCGTTGCCAAA
>CAJXOS010000002.1 GCA_913057725.1 uncultured Lewinella sp. | reverse complement strand
GTGGGCTCAAAGTTCGGGATGACTCATGTTTTGTTTTGAATATCAGAATCAAATTTAATTCTCTGTACCCCGAGCTACTGTACGGATTCGGTAAGGCCGTTTATTCTGCGATTCGTAGTAGGTCCTAATTTGGATCTCTACAATAATACCAATGGTAATGAACTGGATGCCGCCAAGTAGTAGAATGAGCCCGAGGATCATTAGCGGTTTGCCCCAGATGTCATTACCCATGACTTTTAGTCCGAGTAGGTAAAGATTGATGAGGACACCTACTACCAGCATCACTATACCTGAATTGCCAAATAGGTGCATAGGGCGAGCCATATACCGCTTGAAGAAGAGCATCAACAGTAGATCACTCACCACCTTAAAGGTTCTGCCTAAACCATATTTGCTTACGCCAAATTGCCTTGCATGGTGTTTGACGGCAATCTGCTTGATTCGTCCGGTTTCCAAACTTACCAACACGGGGATAAAGCGATGGAGTTCGCCATACAGTCCCAAGTCTTTGGCGACTTCTGCGCGCATAACTCGGATGGCGCAGCCATAGTCACGAAGGTGTACACCGGACGAAGTACGAATAATGTAGTTGGCAATCCAACTTGGGATTTTTCGTAAGAGGACTCCGTCTTGACGATTAGCCCGTTCTCCGGCGACCATGTCAAGGTTCTGCTCTTCAGCCATCTGCAGCATCTTGGGCAGGTCGGAAGGATCGTTTTGAAGATCACCATCCATGGTGGCGATAAACTCACCTTGTGCTACATCAATACCTGCCATGAGGGCTGCACTCTGGCCATAGTTGCGGCGAAACTCTACGACTACAAGACGGTCATACATCTGTTCGCGTAGAGCTTTAAGGGTGCCGTCACTAGACCCATCGTCAACGTAGATGAGTTCGTAGTCGATGCCATCCATTGCCTCTTTGACGCGCTCAATGAGCGGCACAATGTTTTCTTCTTCGTTGTATACCGTTACTACGACGGAGAGTTTTACGGACATGGTATATCGTTGCTAATCTAAATTTGGTGCAAAGGTGGCAAATTTACAGGGAATAGGAAATGAAGGATACGGCTTAGGAGTTGATAATTGATAAAATGTTTGTGGAAATAAAATTTATCAAAAATTTGTGTTATCTATGGTTTTATTGCAACTTTAGGTTGAATAATAGAGAAGCGCTCCTTCGATGTTCCATTTCCCTCGTTCCGCGGACGAGATAGTCAGAGTTTTTATTTTCTAGCTTTTCTAGTGTTAAAAGGATGTTGCTGGCCTTTGCGATGAGTTGTCATGGTAAAGGGTGTGATCCTCATGTCGTTTCCGCTTAAGGCGGAAGAGGCGTGTTGCGGACCTGGAGAGGGTGGGCCCGCCGAAGGCGGTATGCCTCTAACTCAAAACCCCCACTCTTCCAACCTAAAAACTAGGCCGCTCCCCAATCGTCATCTCCTTAATCGTTTCAATATCGGTATCCTTTAATTTTCCGACATAATATACTGGATACCCGGCGTGTCTAACAATGAACGAGTCTACTGGTGCTTCGAATAGTCCCCAGTCGTATTGTTTGGGATTGTAAATATAGTAGTCTGTAGTTGTAAACGCTGATTCTTTTCGCTGTACTGGCCTATCTAATGTTCCTTGGATGTAGTAAGACGTAGCTGGTTCCATATGCGTTTCATAAAATACATATAGATCATCTCTATCCTGCCAATGCTTAGCAAACTCAATGCTGGAATCGCGTAATCGTTGAGCGCTCGAATCATGATCTCTTGGTGGTATGGCCAGCAGGTCAAAACCTACACGAAAGAGGATGAATCCTGCGACTACCAAAAAGTACTGCCACTTAGGCTGTTTCAAATACAAAATAAATAGGCTCAGTAGTAGCGCAAAGCTTATCCCTGCCTTCCATAAGAGGCCAGGGATGAACTGACAATCCTCAACAAAGATTGGAGCCAATGCTCCAGCAGCTAGCACAAACATAAAGAGCCCCAGGATGCCTCGGATCGTCCAATAGAGCCAGTCTTTTGTTGGTTTCGCTTCTTCCGGAATTAAGCTAACCAGCTGAATAAAACCCAACGGAACAAGCATCAAAATGTAGCGAGGGTAAAAATTGGGCGAAAGCCAATAGATGATGATGTTGACAAAAAAAGCGTAGCGACAGAAGCGCACAAAATCACTTTCGTGGAGTCGCTTACGCGAACTAGGTCTTAGTAGGAGCAACAGCAGTGCTGACCAAGGTAGGAAATGATAACTCAGCTCCAACGGAAAATTCAGCGCATGCTTGATGGTATCCCACCAACCGTAAGCCACGGCTGTTCGCTTGCCTGACTCTACGAATAGCACCTGGAACACCGTCTCTAGAGAATGGTATTTATTGTATACGACGTAGTAACTAGCTATGATGGCTACTGCTAAAAGGCCACTACCAATGTGAGCTATTGAAAATAGCTGCTTCCAAGCTTTGCGATAGTACAGTATGAGTAGAACACTGAGCCCTTGAAAGGCGATGGCTGGGAGCCCCTTAAATAGAAAACCGATCGCCATTAGCAGATAGGAGAACAAAAACATCCGTCCCCACCGTTCTTCTTTACTCTCATGATACAGCACCATGATCATCGTAAATATGACCCAGGAAAACGCTAAATCAATTAAGCCTAGCAGGGATTCCCAAAAGATGATCCGACCACAACTCAGCAACATAAATGCTACTAGTAGGGCCCGCTCTTGACTGAGGTGTTTTCTACAATAGTGAAAAACAGTAGCACTAAAACCGAATAGCGCCAAAACCGCAGGCAACCGAGTAGCCCATTCACTGGCAGAGCCATGTAACCAAATGGATAGCGCCAATATCCAATTCCACAAGGGAGGCTTATTATAGTAATATTCTCCATGGAGTGTGGGGGTGATGAAATTGCTACTCCAAAGCATTTCCAAAGCCACCGTGGTTCGGTTGCCTTCGTCATCGATAAAAGGTTGTAGACCTAGGTTGATAAGGAATGCCATTGGAATCAATAGCAGTATGAGCACCAGTAGCCAGCGAGGTAGTTGCACTTGTTTGTGTATCTTGGATGCGGCCACAAAAGTACGCTTATTTCGCGCTTTCTCCCGCGATAGTAAGTCAACATGAAACACTGTTATGCAGAATTCTATCGCATCCTATCTCAGTCACTTGCCGTTAATCGTCGGAAGCCTTTCCTTTCTGCTGATCTTTAGCATCAATAGTTGCCAACAATCAGCGTCTTCCTCATCTACAGTGGAGGAGCCAGTCGTTGAAGAGCCAATCCAACAACTTGTACATCAAGAGGAGGTACCAGTTAAAGTGGATACTTTAGATTACGATACCACGCAGTGGCTAGAGCTCATTAGCTTGGATAGTACTATACAATTGGATATACGTTATGCGACTGCGAATAACTTTGTCGGACAAGTGCTTTATGGTTGTGCACGTTGCTTTTTGCGACCAGCTGCTGCAAGATCAGTTTTGGCTGCCCATCAACAACTGAAAGAAGAAGGTCTGGGCTTAAAAATGTTCGACTGCTATCGCCCGCGCGACGTGCAGTGGAAATTGTGGGAAATTTATCCTAAGCCTGGATACGTTGCCGACCCTCGAAAGGGTTCTATACATAACCGAGGTGGAGCAGTGGATTTGACGATAGTGGATGGTACAGGGCAAGAACTACCTATGGGTACTGATTTTGATTTTTTTGGCCCGAGGGCTAATCATACTTATACAGATTTGCCAAAGGAAGTACTGGCGAATCGGCAGAAATTGAAGAGCTTAATGCGGGAACATGGGTTTTCAGCAATCCGTAGTGAATGGTGGCATTACAACTATCGTGGTGAGGAGTATGAACTAGCTGATGAGGAATGGAATTGCCAACCAAAATGATTTCCTGCTGCTTATTTTAAACCATTGGCCGTCACATACGTATAGTGTCAGAGCAGGTGTTTGACAATCTTCGATAATTTTAGCAACTTGCGTCCTCTTTGCAGGACCCGATAATACAATAATACAACCCCATGGCGGAGTATAAATCAGATGTAGAGGCCGTAGACGCATTGGCCAAATCTTACCAAGAGCTTAAGTCGGAAATCTCAAAGGTCATTGTTGGCCAGGATGAGGTAGTAAAGATGGTGATCATTTCCCTATTCAGTAATGGTCACAGCCTTTTGGTAGGTGTACCGGGTTTGGCAAAAACCCTACTGGTAAGTACCATCGCTGAGGTTTTGGATCTTGACTTCAAGCGTATTCAGTTTACGCCAGACTTGATGCCTAGTGATATCACAGGGGCAGAGATTCTAGATGAAGACCGTCACTTTAAGTTCAATAAGGGGCCGTTGTTTTCAAATATTGTACTGGCGGATGAGATCAACCGTACTCCTCCTAAGACACAGGCGGCCTTATTGGAAGCCATGCAGGAACGCTCTGTTACCGTAAGCGGTGTGCGGCACTCACTACCGGCACCTTTCTTCGTTCTGGCTACCCAGAACCCTATTGAACAGGAAGGTACCTATCCGCTGCCAGAAGCCCAGCTTGACCGCTTCATGTTCAATATTCCACTTACTTATCCTTCTTACGAAGAAGAGATTGCAGTAGTGAAGTCTACTACCGGTAAGCAAGAGGTAGAGCTCAAGCATATTCTAAGTGCAATGCAGATCATGAATTTCCAGCAGTTGGTTCGCAAGATTCCTATTGCTGATAATGTACTGGAGTATGCGGTAAACTTGGCAACGAAGACGCGACCAGGCACAGAGCGTGCTACTGGTGATGTCAATAACTACATCAGCTGGGGTGCGGGGCCACGTGCTTCTCAATACCTAGTACTAGGTGCTAAGTGCCACGCTGCAATTAGCGGTAAGTACTCGCCAGATATGGAAGACGTTCAAGCAGTAGCCAACTACGTATTGCGTCACCGCATTGTTCGTAACTATAAGGCAGAAGCGGAAGGCGTTACTGAAGAGGATGTAATCTTGCAATTGCTTTAAATATCAACTGCAAGTCCAAAGAATATTAGGAATAAGCTGCCGGAGCAAATGGTCTTCGGTAGCTTATTTTACTTTAATTAGCGTGCTTGGGTACGCCAAAAAAAAGCTTTGAATCATCTATATAGCAAATGGCTTAGTTATTTTTATACGCGATTAACAGCTGAGCCTGAAATCTAATAGAACGCAAACAAAAACAATGCTAAGAGAAAATTCTTTCCCCAAAAGCTTGTTGCAGCATGTGATGGTGATGTTCCTCCTGCTTGGAGCACTGTCTGCATGTGCACCTGACGCAGTGCAACGAAGCCTGGAGCCTGCTAAGATTGCCTTCGGGAAGGTAAATCGCATAAACGTAATCTGCGATAAAGAGATTTGGGAGAGCCATATTGGAGACTCCCTAGAATTCTACTACGGTGCTGCTTATCCGATACTGCCTCAACCTGAGCCGATTTTCGACCTTCGCCATGTGACCATGGAAGACTTGCGTAAAGATCCTCTTCGGAAGGAGTTGCGCACCTATTTGGTAATTGGTGACCTTTCTAATGAGGCCTCCGAAACGAGTGCTTTGATCCGACAGGATGTAGGTCAGGAAAAAATTGGCGCGGCCTTATCGGAAAACGGCTATGGAAATTCAGTGGCTAAGAACCGTTGGGCCAAAGGCCAAATGATTGTCTATCTCTATGCGGATTCTGAAGAGAAGCTGGTAGATAATATTCTTAACAGCTATTCGGCAGTAGCCAAACGACTGCACCAAGCAGACGAAAAGATAATTGAGGCTACGACCTTCTTCAATGGTGAGAACGTATCACTAGCTGGAGAAGTAAGGACCCTTATGGATGTACAGATGCGCATTCCTGAAGAGTTTAAGGCAGCAATCAAAGAGCCAGATTTGGTTTGGCTGCGCCGCGAAACTTCAGAGGCAAGTAGCAATATTCTGCTCAGTCGAGTTCCTTATACGGACGAAGCACAACTCACGCGTGAAGGCATAAAGGCTATACGTGATGAGATTGGCAAAGAGTACATTTCTTCTACTTTGCCAGATACCTATATGAGGATTAATGATGTTGACTTACCGCTAGTGGTAGAAACAACTCGTATTAATGGAGATTACGCTTTAGAGGCGCGTGGTATCTGGGATATTGTCAATGACTTTATGGGTGGAGCCTTTGTTAGCTACCTGGTATATGACCCGGGCAAAGCGGAGTTGCTCTTCATGGATGCATTCGTTCACGCTCCTGGCAAGGAAAAGCGTGATTTGATGCAGCAGATGGACTACATTCTAAAAACTGCTCGATACTAGATCCAGTAGGCGTCCGAAAACAAAAAACGGAAGTGGAAAAGCGAATGCTCCACTTCCGTTTTTTTTCTTCCGTTGATTCAACTAGCCACAGTTGGAACAGGTCCCTTCCAACACCAAGTGGGTCTGGGAAACCTTAAAGCCTGTCGGAACTTGAAAAGTACTGGTTGATACCGTATCCAAACATACGGTCTTGCCACAGTCCTGACAGTGGAAGTGTGCATGATCATCATGATGCTGGTGCTCTGTACAATGATCGCGGCACAAGGCATACTTGGCAGCGTTACCGGAATCAACAACCTGGTGCACTAACCCCTTCTCTTCAAACGCCTTTAGGGTACGATAAAGCGTGATCCGATCAGCATTCGGTAAACGACGCTCCAACTCAGGATGAGCAATAGCTTCATTACCACCTTCCATTAGAATGCGTAAAACTTCAAGTCGCATCGGGGTGCGACGCAACTGGTGTTGTTTCAGTAAAGTTTCGATAGAATCGTTCATAAATCGATAAGGTGCGCGAGATTGGCGCTCGTTTCTAAGATAAAGATACTGACAAATATTCAACCATTTGAATTGCAATATTGTTGCACTTCCGTATCTTTGCCTCGTTGATGAAACTCACTCCATGCGGATAATTCGTTCATACCTGGATTTACTTGGATTCTCAGCCTCCTTCCTTTGTGCTGTGCACTGCCTACTGATGCCACTTGTGCTGTCAATGGGATTACTCGGAGGAATGAGCTGGTTAGAAAGCGCATGGGTAGAATGGACTTTCATCTTCAGTACCCTTGTATTGGCCTCCTGGTCGCTATTCGGGTCCCTTCCTAAGCACCGCAACCTGGTGCCTGTTGTTGTAGCAGGTATTGGCTTTGTTTTAATCGTTGTTCTACACCATGCTTTTGAGCACACCATTGGCCATTATTTCTCAACAGTGGGCGGTGTTATGGTGGCTTATGCACATTATCTTAATTGGCGCTTACTACACCATAAGCCAAGTACGCCTGCTGAGCTAAAATTGGCACCGTCTGATTTTTAGGGAGAACCTACTCTTCCAGCTTTTCCTTTATACTTTCCACAAAACTGCTAACCCAGCGAGCATACTGCGCTCCAGAAGGATGTAAACCATCTGTTGCAACCAGCTCCGGCTTATCTAGGCCTTCGCGAGAAATTGGCGTAATATCGAAATAGCTGATTTCGTATTCCTCCGTAATCATCCGATTAACCGCATTGAAGGCATCAATCCCCTCACTGATTTCTGAACGACCTCCGCCGTAGGGCGTAAAAGCATAGTCAGGAATAGATACGATAAAGACACGGTCTTTCTCTCCTCCCGCAAATTCTATGGCCCGATCCAGCAATTGTTGGAATTCCTCCTCGTATTCGTCTATTGGCCAACCCCTAAACTGATTGTTTACGCCGATCAGTAAAGACACAAGGTCATAAGTGCCTTGGAGGTCAGAGCGGGCATCAATACCATCGTTAAGTTCATTGGTTGTCCAGCCAGTGCGTGCTACAATGTCTACTGGAGTAAGGTCAATGCCACGAAGTTTTAGGCTGTCGGCAAGCTGGTTGGGGTAGCGCTCTCTTTCTGGCACACGCTCTCCGATAGTGTAAGAGTCACCTAGAGCGAGATAACTAAAAGATCCTGGTTCTTCTGGTAAAGGAGGTAGTGGACCTTGTGGACTTGGGTATTCAGTGGTGTTGCAGGTCCAGAGCAGAGTCACTGCAAGAAGGAAGGATAAATAACGCATCAGACTTTCCGTTTTTTATCCAACTCGCTAACCTACATTTCTGTTCATGGAAGTGCTGTCCAGTACAAAACAAAAAAGCCTTGGAGACTATAAATTCGAGTCTCCAAGGCCTTACGCTAGGTGGTAACTAACTTGTTAGAAATCGTCGCCGGTCTCTACCGTAGCAAAGCTGCCAAAGATGTTAGAAGCTACGCCAATTCGGATTCCCCAATCGTAGTACTTACCATCACGGAACGCCACGGCTGTCTCAATGCGTAAGAAGCGTAGGATGTTATCAATGCTATACCCCACCTCCGTGTAATGCTCGCTTTCTGGAGAATTCAGGTAATTCACAAAGAAATTCTCCCGCGCACCAGTCATTTGTACTTCCCAAATTTGAGTCAGTAGGAAACGACGGAACTGGTAGTGGGCGTGCGCCGCTACCCATTTGTCTTGTGTACTAAAGGTATAGTACGGGAGCAAGCGAAAAGCACCAACAGGGTCTGCCGTAGTAAAGATCATCTGGTTGCCGGCAAAGTGCTGATAGTCTGCCAAGCCGACGTAATCGTTATTCACAAACATACCCATGTCTACCTTCAAATCAATCTTACCACGCGCACCCGGGCGGATGGTATGACGGTAGGTAAGACCTACCCGCTGATAATCCGTTACACTCTCATTTACATCTGGCAAGCCCATGCGGTAATTGAGGGTAAATGATGGAGAGGTGGCTTCGATCGCAGAACGTTCGCCGTTGCGAATACGATATTTCTGCCATGGTCTAACGGTAAAGTTCAAGCCAAGTGTCGCTGCTCGTTCACTTTGTGGTGTAATGAGCGGCGCCTCTAAAATGGCTGGAATATTATCTGCATACACCCGGTTCTCATTGTTAATCCAGGTTTGGTCGGTATTATTACTTAGGGTGGCACGATCGGCCCATTCCACATTCATGTTCAAGCTCGCTGTAGAACGCCAACGTTTACGCCAGCTAGCTCCGATGAAGTCTTTTTCATAGAGGTGGACAAAGTTGCGTTCTCCAAGCAAAGCATAAAAAGTATTGAATAACTCGCTGACAGGTCGAGGCTCATTGTACTGTGATACATAGCGACCACCGTGCAAGGCTAATCTGTTGCGACTATGATCTACACCAAAGTGATAGTTCGCGTCACTACGCCAAACTCCCCGGTCCCAGGCAAATCCATAACGCGGGGTGACGCCCAATACGAAACGATTCTTTTCGCCGCGCTGCGTATATCGGAAGCGGGTAGCCAGCCAAAAGCCCTCAACGGGATTGAACCCGGCATTGTGCAAACCGTCATAATGTAAGCGTTTGCCTTCTCCGAGTTTGACACTGTTTCCACTAATGATGTCAAATGGGCTATACCTGCGGTTTCGGCGGCGGTTAGGATTCTTTACGCCGTCAGCTTCAGCTTCTGCAGTTTCTTTGTCGGCTACCGCCATGCTGTCTTGTACTTCATAGCCACGTACTTCGGCAATGGTAAGCGGAATAGGACGAATAGCTGCCCAGTAAGTAGAGTCTCGCTTGGTAGCAAGAGAGTCCACCTCATAAGTGACATTTTCAATGACTTCCGGTTCTTCTTCTTCCTGGCGCTCTTCTTTTTCGTATTCGCGCATCATCTTCCGCAAGTCCTTGCGCGTTAGTTCTTCGCCGGTATTGAGTTTGTCATTAATCTCTGCTAAGTCGCTTTGCTCACGTTGACGAGCCTCCGCTGTACGAGCCAACTCCCGATCAATCTTTTCATCAATCACAGCGAAGTCAACGTCCAAATCTGGGTTGATTCGGATTTCATAATCGCTGACGGAGGCTAGATAACGGTAATCAAAGCCAAAGCCGAAGATTTTTCCATCAACCACAAATTTATGACTCACTGGTAGCCAGGCTTCTTCTTGGATAGGCGCATACACCTGATCCATATTAAAGCGAATACCCAATTTATATACCTCTAACTCCAAACTGTGAATACTCCATAGGTCTTCCACAATGTAGATGTAACCAGCGAAGACATTATCGCCACGGCTTCGGGGAATCACCTTGATCTTATTTACATTATAACCTCGGTCGCTGAAGTAACCTGCTAGTTCAAATTTGTAGTAGCCAAAAGCTTTTGGAGATAAAGGAGATACGGCTTGAGCAATATCTGGTTCGTAAAAGCTGCCATAGATGTATCCATTGGGGCTAGAACCGTTATCCTCACCTTGAGTGTATATGGAAATGACCTTTTCTCGATAGGTGTTTGGGCGTTCATATTCGATTAGGGAAACGGATTCGGAAGTGAAGGCCGTCGAGGAGTCTGCCTTAACGCCTTCTCTTTCGAGTAACTTACGAGCAATCCCTGGAGTCTTAAGCAAGCGACCAGACCCTTTGATATAGACTTGTGCTTTGTAAAAGTCGATCTGTTGTCGGTGGAAGTCAGCCTTTGCAATAGCCTTCCGCATAACGGTGTAGGCAGGGTCTTCTCCTCCATCGATAATTTCTATTTCGTCTAATTGGAAGGTCTGTGCCTTAAGCTGGATGTTCAACTCCTTCATCCCCTCCCCGATGCTTACGCGTTCGACAAGCGTTTCATAACCGAGGTGCTGGAAAACGATGCGGTAGTCGCCAGGTAGGATTCGAAACTCGTAGTAGCCTTCTATGTTAGTGACCGTGCCGGAGCCTAACTCATTAATGTAAATGGTAGCAAATTCGAGTGGTTCTCCTTCTGTGTTGCGGATATAACCTTTAATACCGCCGGCAAACAAACTGCCCCCCATGAGAATTAGGGCAAGGGTGAATAGTAAATGTCGCATGATTGATTAAGGTTTTCAGTGGGTTTTTTCGAGATGGCAAGATGTTTTCATTCAGAGGTAAAACCAAAAATTATGGACGGCTTAAGCTTTATTTAAGACAAAGACCATCTTTCCTCGGAAGAGGTTGTTCTCTCTATACTTGAGTCGTAAACACCAAATCGAGCACATTGCTCATCTTACTAATTAGTACTCGTCAAAAATTAATTTCCCTCTTTTGGTTCAGCCTATGAGTGCTGACACTTCAAGCTTGAATGGAATTAATTATTTGACTTTTACTTAACTACCTATCTTTATACAATTGTGTAAGTCTGTACGTTCGTGAAGTTCGTGCATCTAATCTTATCATCATGTTTGGCAAAAGATCATTATTTCGGGTACCCAAGCACCAGCAGTTTGACTATAAGCCCATGTTTTATGATCCGCAGAAGGAGGAGTTAGAGGAACGCCTGAAGTCCTTGCGGGAATTGCAGAAGGAAGACATTGAAGGAACGAAGGCCAGAATCGCCAGTGGCATGCGCAGTAGCTATCAGGCAGACCAGGCTTATCGGAAGCAACAAGTGCTTCGATCTAATCTTATTCTAGCTGGGGTAGTTATTATGCTGATTATATTAGGCTACATGCTTTTAAATGTATATTTGCCTCAGTTGAATCAATTCATGGAGTAGCCCCATATGTCAGATATCATCCAGCTCTTACCCGATTCCATTGCTAGCCAAATCGCTGCAGGAGAAGTTATCCAGCGACCGGCCTCAGTGGTAAAGGAACTTATGGAAAATGCGATTGATGCCGGAGCGGATCGCATCCAGCTGATCATCAAAGAGAGCGGAAAAAGTCTAATCCAGATCATCGATAATGGATGTGGTATGTCGGAAACGGATGCGCGCTTGTGCTTTGAGCGCCATGCGACCAGCAAACTACGTACCGCTGATGATCTCACCCATATCCGGACAATGGGATTCCGTGGTGAGGCGATGGCTACGGTTGCAGCCATTGCTCAAGTTGAGCTTAAAACTCGCCGGCACGCTGATGAATTGGGTACACGGGTGTTGATGGAAGGTTCCGAACTCAAATCACAGGAGCCTTGCCAAACAGCGGCAGGAACATCTATTGCCGTAAAGAATCTTTTCTATAACGTACCAGCTCGACGCAATTTCCTGAAGTCTAACTCAGTGGAAATGCGCCATATTCTAGACGAGTTTCAGCGGCTAGCCCTGGCGCACCCTGATCTCTTTTTCAGTTTGCATCACAATGATTCAGAAACTTATCATTTGCCGCCGGGTAACTTCCGTCAGCGTATTGTAGGTATTTACGGAAACAACTTCAACCAGCGCCTGGTACCGGTTTCTGAAGACACTGATATTCTAAAGTTATCTGGCTTCGTCGGCAAACCTGAGTTTGCCAAGAAATCGCGCGGGGATCAGTTCTTCTTCGTCAATCGACGGTTTATTAAGAGTGGATACCTGCATCATGCAGTGATGGCCGCCTATGAAGAATTGCTGCCGAAAGGAGTACATCCGTTTTATGCGCTGTTTCTCACCATTGATCCTTCCAGGATTGATGTGAATGTGCATCCGACTAAGCAGGAGATCAAGTTTGACGACGAAAAGTTGGTCTACAATTACTTGAAAGTAGCAGTGCGCCATGCATTGGGGCAATACAGCGTTACACCAACGCTAGATTTCGAGCAAGGAGGTACCTTTTCACCTACTCGACTAAAGCCTACTACTCCGCCAACATTGTCGACAATTGAATCCAGTGCTACTGCTAAGCCAAATTCTGGAGGCGGGAGCCAGAGCGGATCGGGTGGTTTAAGTACGGGGCCATCAGAACGACGACGGGCTCAACACAACCTGGATAATTGGCAAAAGCTTTACGAGAATATCGGTGAAGAGCCTGAGTCGGCACCAATGTTTCCGGAAACGGAGGAAGAAGGGGAGGTAATCACCTTGGAGAGTAAAATTTCTCAACCCAATGATGAAAGCAGCAACCTGCTTAAGGGGTACAAGGATGATAAGGTTCCTTACCAGATTCATGCCCGTTATATCATTAGCCCAATCAAGTCGGGATATATTCTGATCGATCAGCAGTCGGCGCATGAGCGTATTCTATACGAGCGTTACTTACATACCTTGGGGCAACAACAAGCTAGCAGCCAAGGACAGCTATTCGCGCAGACTATCGAGTTGAGCCCTCCTGATGCGGTTTTGCTGACCGAGATGCTTCCACAACTCCGTCTACTGGGGTTTGATATAGAAGAATTTGGTAAAAACGCCTTCGTCATTAATGGTTTACCGGCCGAAGTCGCTGGTAAGCAAGGTGAAGCGGCTATCATTGATCATCTGCTCAGCCAGTATCGTGAGCAATTGGATCTCAAGCTGGATACGAATGAGGCTATCGCAAGGGCAATGGCGCGTAGTGCAGCAGTTAAGCGTGGACAGCGGTTGGAAGTGGCAGAAATGTTGGAGATCATCAATCAGCTTTTTGCTTGCGAAAATCCACTGCGTAGCCCTTCTGGGCGAGCGTGTTATCTAACCTTCACTTTGGACGACCTGGAGCGACAGTTCGCAGAATAAGTCAACCTTTTCGCCCTAGTTCTTCTATCTTCACGCAACAAATTGCGTACTGATGAGCTTTCAGTACTATATCATTTAGTTTAAGTTCGATGTTTCGTATTACCGATGTTGCCAAGAACCTCCTGATCATCAACCTCATGTTTTTTGTGGCAGGATGGATTTTTGGAGAGGAACAGATGCGGGATCTCATGGCCCTGCACTACCCGGCTTCGCCGCTGTTTAAGCCATTACAGATTGCGACGCACTTCTTTATGCATGGAGGGCTTTGGCACTTGTTCTTCAATATGTTTGCCCTGGTTATGTTTGGTTCTGCCTTGGAATCCAAATGGGGCCCACAGCGATTCTTATTCTTCTATTTTGTCTGTGCTATTGGGGCGGCTGCCCTCCACATGGGGTACACCTGGTACGAGATGACAGAATTAGAGAACATCATTGCCAATTTTAAGAATCGTCCTGACCTGGAAATATATCGACAGTTCATTGATTTCAGTGGAATCGGAGACATCCCACAAGTGAAGGACTTGTCAAATCGCATTAGTAGAGGCCTAACGCCACAATTAATCGGGGAGGCGAATAGTCTGATGAATGAATTTTATGGACTAAAGCTCAATGTGCCAGTGGTAGGAGCCTCGGGGGCCATCTATGGTTTGTTGCTGGCGTTTGGTATGTTGTTCCCTAACGCGGAACTCATGCTAATTTTCCTTCCTATCCCGATCAAGGCAAAGTATTTCATTCCACTACTTATGATTGGTGAGCTCTACTTGGGTGTCAATCAGTTTTCTTGGGATAACATCGCGCACTTTGCTCACTTGGGCGGAGCAGTAACGGGATTCTTCTTAATTTTGTATTGGCGAAAATTTGGTAGCCGTTTTTAAGTCATATCCCGTTGAAGTGGGGTGTTTTTGAAAACTTACTGCCCACTATTTCGTTTAAAATTAGTAACCAACAGCAGAGTACGATTAGCCATCATGTTTAGGTCCATTTGGGAAGATATCAAACGCGAATTTAGCTACGGCAATATGGTCACCCGCCTGGTGATCATCAATGTGATGGTTTTCATCCTGGTGAATCTCGTTTGGGTAGCCCTACAAATAGCTAACGGTTACAAAACTTCCTCTTTCTACAGCGATTTCCTCTCCTTTTTTGCCATGTCTTCATACTGGTTAGATGTGTTGATCCACCCATGGTCGATTATCACTAGTATGTTCTTGCACGAAGGGTTCTTCCATATCCTCTTCAATATGCTGATGCTCTATTGGTTTGGGCGCATCATTGGAGACTTGTTGGGAGATCATCGCATATTGCCCTTGTACCTCTTAGCTGGCTTGGCGGGTAACGTGGTCTATTTCATTACGGCCAACTTACTGCTACCTTATGCACAGGGAAGTATTGCTTATGGCGCAAGTGGTGCAGTAATGGGTATTGTGATTGCGGCCGCGGTCTTAGCGCCCGAAATGGAAATGCGTTTACTCTTGTTGGGGAATGTAAAGTTGAAATACATAGCCGCTGGTCTACTACTGATTGATATCATAGGGATTGGCGGAATGAATAATACCGGAGGGCATTTTGCCCACTTGGGAGGAGCTGCATTTGGTTGGTTTTTTATTCGTCGTCTACAAGAGGGCGATGATCTATCGGCCCCGGTGAATAATTTTCTCCACAAAATTCGCGAGTTCTTCCGAGGGCTTGGCCAGGATCGAGGGCAGAAGAAAGGAAAGGGTCCAAGGGTGGCTTATCGCAACCCGAAGAAAGGACAAACGAGCGGAGAAAGCCGCCGTTTTGGTCGCCGCAAGTCTGATAATGCTCCGAAGAGTGGATCCGAAATGTCACATGAAGAGCGTGTCAATGCCATTCTTGAGAAAATAAAAGAGAGCGGCTACGAAAACCTGACAGAAGAAGAAAAGAAGTTTCTCTTCAACGCCAGCAAGAAGTAACGAAACCTTAACCCTGTGCTCCGCCTGTTACACCTACTGTTAGTTCTTCTTACGCTAGCAGCCTATCTACCACCCCTAGTTAATCCAGCTACCTTCTGGCCTATTTCTACCTTGGGGCTCATTGCACCTGTATTGTGGTTTGCATTACTTTTCTTCGGTTGCTACTGGCTGTGGCAGCGAGATAAAACAGTTCTCCTAAGTCTAATTACCCTGCTCCTGGGCTGGGATATGATTAGTGGCGCATTTGCAGTTTCTCCAAGTATACCGTCCGCAACTTTGGGGTTAGACGTGGCTTCACTGAATGGACATGGTTTTCAACCTCAGGCAGGAGAAGACCGCTCTGCTTTTTATCAAGATGTCGCCAGTTACATGAAAGCCCTGGGGAGTGATATCAACTTAATGCAAGAGTTCCAGGTGAGACCAGATCGTTCCAAAGATTTAATGGAACAGATACAACAAAAAACTGGCCATGAGTATATATATCGAGAAGCGGGCGGACCTTTAGTAGTTTCCTCACGCTATCCACTCAAGAATGCACAGGTCAATTACTTTAGCAATCGCGCCAACGGCTATTTGATGGTCGATGTGGAAACTCCAAAAGGGATGGTTCGCTTGTTTAATGTGCATTTGCAAACCAATGCCATTTCCCGTTTGGCCGATGAGGTGACAAGCTCCGGCGACCTCCGAGAAAAAAGTACCTGGCAAAAGGTCAAGACAATGTTTGGCCGTTATGGCCGCTCTAACCGTGTACGAACGGAGCAAGCCGCTGAGATCCTTGCTGCCGTGAAAAAGAGCCCTTATCCAGTAATCTTAGCGGGCGACTTCAACGACGTACCAACTTCTTACCTGTATCGGCAATTCAGAACTGAACTGCAAGATGCTCATTTGGTCGCAGGCTGGGGGTTGGGTACAACTTACCAGGGCCTACTTCCGGGCCTACGAATCGATTACATTCTACCAAGCTATGGTTTGAACGTTTACGATTTCGACCGGGTATCTTGTCCTTTCTCCGATCATCGGGCTGTTCGGGTACATATAAGCTTGCCGCAATAAGTAAGCGATTAATCTCTACTCCTTCTTCACAATTCGCTCTATTACTCTACCCGAGGTCTCCAAGCTCCTAATCTCTAATAGGTAAACTCCGTTTGGCAATGTTGCTACAGAAAGCTTGGCGGTATTCGTGTCACTCAGCAGCAGTTTCCCCTGCGGATCGTAAAGATTTACTACATAGTTCAAGTTGCCAGACACTTGGATGTTGACAAGGTCTACAGCTGGATTTGGGTATATATTTAGGGTAGAATTAGCTAGTTCGTAGGTAGATGTAACCAAGTCCATGCCATCGCAATCTTCATCAATTCCGTTATTAGGAATCTCTTCTGCATCAGAGTTAATCAGAGGATTCGTGTCATCACAATCTTCTGCCGCGATATAGCCATCTTGATCTAGATCATCATCTAGTGTCATGGGGTCACAGTCATCATCAATGCCGTTGTAGAGCTCCTCCGCTACATCAGGATTAATATCTGAGTTCATATCGTCACAGTCATCAAACGCTAGGAATCCATCTCCATCTTCGTCTACAAATAAGCTGCAATCAGGTACTGCACCTTCCATGTACATCAATGTCCAAGCAGTTTCGAACCCAATTTTATGCGCCATCCAGGTCCGCCAGTTATCAGAATCTTGGTCCATTGGTTCATCGCCAAGTGCGCAGTTGCCGGTAAGGATGGTATACATATAAGCAGCAATTGCTTTATCCAGATCGCGATGCATATGCCAAGAATCTCTATAGGCAGAGATGCTAGGGCTCACCTCCTTCATTTGGGCAAACAAGGTGCGTACAGGAATAGCTCGCGCATAAGGAATTTCATCTTGTTCGATCATGAAGCGAGCTGTTCCTAAGTCTGTATCGTTCATAGTGCCACTTTGGCGCCGATCCAAGCCGTATAGCATAGATACATCACCGTTGTTGCCATGGTCCTGCATAGGGAAGCCAAAAGAAAAATTGAATTGTTCCGGGTTGATTCGGTAGCGTTTATTTGGCTCAAAATTGGAGTTGGCACGCCCATAGTTTAAGTCAATTGGAGGAGTTCCTCCATTTTGCAGGGTATGTGGAGCTTGATCGAATACCCATTGTAAGCCGGCTCTAATACCGTTTTCGGAACTGGTTCCTGTGTGGTTGTAATTGATAACCTCATCCTCAATATCACAGCTTTTGAAAGGAGAAATAAAGGTTGGTAGGCCAGTGTAATGCACCTCATTGGGGGCGTTGTTCACGGTTGTTGTAGCGATATCGGCAATCTCATCATCATAGACATACTCCGACACCGTCGCACTTTGCCCAGCAATCTGGGTGTAAATTGAGGCAGCTGCGACATATGCCCCATTCGGGCTTGGATGAAAACTAGCCTCGTCTTTTTTGTTGTCGGGGAGGGCATCCCATGCCAGTCCTGCCGGCACTGTCAGCAACGAAACTTTCGCACCATCGACTGTTCGGTAGGTAAACTCTTCAAAATGCTCGATAGTAGCACCATTGGATTCATTGGACCAAAGCATAAGAAGAAGTGGAATAGCATCACCTTCCGTGACTTTTGCAGCAATCTTATTTACTCCCAAAGAATAGTACCCAGGCATGGTAGATGCAATGTGCGGATCGGCACCAATGACTACATAATCCCAGTCGGCTCCCCCTTCACCCTTTAGATTATCCATTCTAGTTTCCAGCCCTTCTGGCCAATAGTAGTATTGGGTCAATGAATGGCTATGATGAAGCCAATTATAGGAGGTCCCTCCGCCACCTAATCCCACAGTGACGACTTTGCTCAGGTGAATATCTTCCGCAACAACATTTACGTTAACCGTTACGGATTCATCCGCAGATAGAATACTTTGTAATTCATTGCTGATCAGGTCCGGAGAAAAGGCCTCTCCTCCATTGAAGGAACTATTAGTACCCAGAACTAGAATGTTTAGGGTACCATCTCCATTGATATCCATATCCTCGTTCAGGATATTGGTAGCAGTTTCGCCAAAAGCCGGAGGGATGAGAAGTAGGAGAGTGAAGAGTGCAATAATGAATGATGTCGTTTGCTTGGGTTCTCTTTTATTCATGTGACTTTTCAAAGATTATAAGTGAATACACAATTATGTGAGTGTACTCAAGAAGTAGATAAAGAATCATCTAGGACTACACAAAGTAGTCGATTTTACAGGAATGCAGAAAGGAGATTATACCTAAGATCACCTCAGGTAACCTCAACGACCTTCTCGCTTGGATAAACACAGTTGTAAGTCTTGGATTCGTAAACCGCAGGTGTAGGAGCAATTATTGATGAAATACCTGTGTCGCTGACTCTAAATTCTTGCGATTCTCTGGTTTCCCACTGCTTAGTTCTTATTTTTGCGCAAATTTTTTCTCATATCCCGTGACAAAATGGGGGTTCATATTGTATAGATATACATTAACCCTCTCCGGAGGCCCCAATAATTAATCATAACATGAGCCAGGAGCTAATTGTACACAACAGTGTAAGCAGAAAAAAAGAAGCATTTAAACCGCTGGAAGAAGGCTACGTCGGACTCTACGTCTGTGGACCTACTGTTTACAGTGATGTACACCTGGGCAACTGCCGTACATTCGTCAGTTTTGATGTCATTTATCGTTACCTATTGCATCTCGGCTATCGCGTACGCTACGTTCGCAATATCACCGATGTAGGTCACCTTACCGGTGATAGTGATGATGGGGAGGATAAAATGTCGAAGCGGGCTAAGTTGGAAAAGTTGGAGCCGATGGAGGTGGCACATAAGTACACCAATGGCTTCCATGATATGATGCGCATTTTCAATACGCATTCTCCGAGCATTGAGCCGCGAGCTACTGGGCACATTCCGGAGCAGATTGAAATGGTGCAGGCTATTCTGGATAACGGATATGCCTATGAAAGCAATGGCTCTGTATACTTCGATACCTTGAAGTTTGCGAAAGAGAAAGGCACCTATGGTGATCTTTCTGGTCGTAAGATTGAGGAGTTAATGGCTGAGTCTCGTGATAACCTGAAAAATCAGGATGAAAAGCGTCACCCCGCTGATTTTGCCATTTGGATGAAGGCCGCTCCTGAGCACCTCATGCGTTGGAATAGCCCTTGGAGTGTTGGTTTCCCAGGTTGGCACCTGGAGTGCTCAGCTATGAGTACGAAATACCTAGGTGAACAATTTGACATTCACGGCGGTGGCAATGACCTTAAGTTTCCGCATCACGAAAATGAGGTAGCTCAGAACTTAGGATCATGCAACTGTGCTGGTGCACGCTATTGGTTGCATACGAACATGCTACTGATGAATGGCAAGAAGATGAGTAAGAGCGATGGTAATACCATTACTCCTACACAGCTCTTTACCGGCGAAAGCGTCCACATCTCTAAGGGATTTAGCCCGATGGTCATTCGATTCTTCATGCTTCAAAGTCATTATCGTTCTACGCTTGATCTTACAGATGAGGCTTTGCAGGCAGCTGAAAAGGGCTACAAGCGTCTACTAGAAGGCAACAAAGCGCTAATGGCATTGAATGGTGCTAGCGGCTCCGGCGATAGCGCTTTAGATAAAGAGATCAATGAGTTGATCGATGGTGCTTTTGCGGAGATGAACGATGACTTCAATACCCCAAAGGCATTGGCACGTTTGTTTGAGCTAGTGAGTAAGATCAATAGCCTAAAAGGTGGGCAGTTGTCGATGAAAGAAGTTAGTGCAGCAACGCTGGAGCGTCTGCAGGAGACTTTCCGCATCTTCATTTTCGATATTCTCGGACTGTTGGATGAAGAAACCACTGCCGGAGGCAACAACCAAGCACTAGATAAAGCCATGGAGCTGATTCTGGATATTCGTCAGGAAGCCCGGACGAACAAAGATTGGGGTACCTCAGACAAAATTCGGGATGCGCTCAAAGCTGCTGGAATTGCCGTTAAGGATGGCAAGGACGGCGCAAGCTGGAGTGTAGAGTAAGCAACCACCAAAAGCAAGATAGGAGACTGTCTTCATCAGATAGAAGAAAAACTCCTATCTTGTTTATACGAATCAGGCAATACCTTATATGGGGCTTTTCATAGGGATTTTCATCGCCTTATTATTTTCCGCCTTGTTTTCGGGCTCAGAAATGGCCTTCGTTTCGGCGAATAAGCTTAAGATTGAGCTGAAAAAAAACAAAGGTTCTTACCGAAGTCTTATCCTATCTGATTGGTACGACGGACCCAATAACTTCATCAGCACTATGCTGGTGGGTAACAATATCGCACTGGTTATTTTCGCTAGTCTGATGGGGCAAGTTCTGGGCCCTGCGATTGCCGAGTGGCTTGGGATCCCGGATGAGAGTATGTGGCAATTGCTCGTTCAGACGATCCTTATAACAATCGTTGTGCTCTTGTTTGGAGAGTTTCTCCCTAAAACGCTGTTCCGTCTTTTTGCGGATGATCTGCTCTACCTGCTCGCTATTCCTTTGCGAGGTATTCAAATTTTGCTATTCCCTTTTGCCTGGTTAATGACCAAGGCATCCGATACCATACTCCGATTATTCTTCAAGAAAGAACAGGTGGCAACCGAGCAGGTTCTAACGCGCTTAGACCTAGAGAACTTCGTCAAAGAGTCGCGCTCAGATGCTCAGGAGACGATTGATAAGGAGTTGTTCGGAAAGGCTCTGAATTTACGAGAGGTACGTGTACGGGAGAGTATGGTGCCCCGTACTGAGATTGAGAGTATCGATATCAGTGCGAGTGTAGATGAGTTGGTGGAGTTGTTTCACAAAACCCGCCTTTCCAGACTGCTAGTGATTGATGAGGATGTAGACAAAGTGGTCGGTTATGTGCACCACCAGCAACTCTTTGCTGAGCCACGAAGCATCAAGGCCATTACCCTTCAGATTCCCTTCGTTCCCGAAGCTATGCACGTTACGGAACTAATGAACAAGCTGATCAAGGAAAGCATGAGTATTGCCTGTGTTTTCGACGAGTTTGGCGGTATCTCAGGAATTATCACACTTGAAGATATCCTGGAGGAAATCTTCGGTGAAATTGAAGATGAGCACGATCAAGAAGATTATATCGAAGAAGAACTAGAGCCAGGGATATTTCTATTCTCTGGTCGTTTAGAGATCGATATCCTCAATGAGAAATATGGGCTGTTCTTCCCGGAAGGAGACTATCATACACTATCCGGATATCTAGTCACCACTACGGAAGATATCCCTGAGCAAGGAGAAATTCTGGAGCTCGGTGACTATCGTTTCCACATAGAGCTCGTGACCAATACGCGTATTGAAACAGTTCGGGTAGAGCAGATCGAAAAAGAAGAATAAGCCAGGTCTCGTCTAGACTTCTCCTGATTGTCTTTGCGTAGTACCGCATTAGTCTTGTCTACCAATTCTAATTTCCTTTCCGTATTATTGGGAAATTAATCAGCGAGAAATCCATGGAAGAGAATCCGATCATTGAAAATAAGGAGCTCAATATTTGGGAAGCCCTTATTCCTGTCTTTGTGCTTATCATCCTCTTGAGTTACAATGTTTACGTCTTTGGCGATGATGCATTAAGCGGCTCAAATCAATTCATACTCTTGATTGGCGGCGCAGTAGCTGCGGTTGTCGGCTTCCTGAATAAGGTTTCTTATCGCAAGATGATTGATGAAGTGGCCAATAACATTAAGTCTACCACCGAGGCGATTCTGATCTTATTATTGGTTGGAGCCTTAGCAGGGACCTGGTTGATCAGTGGTATCATTCCATCGATGATTTACTATGGGTTGAAGCTCCTTAATCCAACAATTTTCCTTCCGGTAACAATCATTATTTGTGCCATTATCTCTATTGCAACGGGTAGTTCATGGACCACCTCAGCTACGGTAGGTATTGCGTTGGTAGGTATTGGACAAGCTATCGGAATCCCCCTAGGTATGGTAGCTGGTGCAGTAATCTCGGGTGCTTATTTCGGAGATAAAATGTCACCGCTTTCGGATACTACAAATTTGGCTCCAGCCATGGCAGGGGGAGAACTCTTCTCCCATATTCGATACATGGCCTATACGACCATCCCAAGTATCACAATTACGCTAATCATATTTATCATCATTGGCTTTACGATTACACCAGAAGGTGTGGCTGATACCAAGGGGTTACTGGCGGCAATGGAACAGCAATTCTACATCAGCCCAATATTATTCTTGGTACCTGCTTTTGTTATCTACCTGATTATTCGCAAAACCAAGCCATTAATCGCTCTTTTGGGCGGTGCTCTTTTAGGCGGCATCTTTGCAGTTATCTTCCAACCCGAGGTTGTTGCTGGTATTGCTGAAGTTGAGGAGTTGAGTTTTAATACTGCCTACATGGGAGTGATGAAAGCGATTACTGTAGACGTTGCTATTGAGACGGATAATACCATGCTAAATGATCTATTCTCTTCTGGCGGTATGGCTGGTATGTTGGGCACCATCTGGTTAATTCTATGTGCAATGGTGTTTGGTGGTATTATGGATGCCATTGGTGCACTGGCGCGTATTAGCCGCTCATTGCTTGATATGGCACAGAGCACATTCAGCTTATTTGCTTCTACCGTTGCGAGTTGTTTAGCGCTGAACGTGACTGCCTCTGATCAATATCTTGCACTTGTAGTGCCAGGTAAGATGTTTGCTAAAGCCTATGAGGAACGTGGTCTTGCACCAGAAAACCTGAGTCGAACCTTGGAGGACTCCGGTACAGTTACCTCAGTGTTGGTGCCATGGAATACCTGTGGAGCCTACCAGTCTGGCGTGCTTGGGGTTTCTGTCTATGAATACTTCGTATACGCTATCTTCAATTACCTCAGTCCGTTCATGACGCTTCTGTTTGCGGCATTCCGCATCAAAATTCGTCAACTTAACGGCGAGTTTTTGGGCAAAGAAGCAAAGTAGTCTAGGGCGTTTTCTAAACCGGTTCGGGTAAACTGTAGCTTATTCATTTGATAATGGATAAGCTACAGTTGTATTGTGTCTAAAAAATTATTTAGATTTGTCTAAATAAAGTAATGCCAGTATGTCGAAACTTCTATCGCAGGCAGAGGAGAACTATCTGAAAGCGATCTATAAGATTAGCAATCGAGAGGGAACACCGGTGAGCAATAATGCTATTTCGGTGGAGATGAAGACGTCGGCTGCCTCGGTGACGGATATGATCGGTCGGCTTTCACAGAAAGACCTTATCCATTACCAAAAACGCAAAGGGGTACATCTAACGGAGATGGGCCGAGCTACCGCGGTTCATCTCGTACGGAAACACCGCCTGTGGGAGACTTTCCTCGTTGAAAAGCTCAACTTTACCTGGGATGAGGTACATGACCTGGCAGAGCAGTTAGAGCACATACAGTCCCGTGAATTGATCAATCGATTGGATGAGTTTCTTGATTACCCGAAGTACGACCCGCACGGAGATCCTATTCCGGATGAGCACGGTAATATCGCGGAGCGACAGCAAGTGCTACTCAGCCAATTGCCAGAGAACGCACCTGCTGTAGTAGTCGGAGTAAAGGATCATACCACTCCTTTTCTTCAGTACCTGGAACGTACCGGTTTGCTGTTAGGGGCAGAGTTAACGGTTAATGAACGTTTGGCTTACGATAATTCTTTGCAATTAGAATTAGCTTCTGGAGAGAAGCTATTGGTGTCACAAAAAGTCGGGCAACATCTATTTGTTCAGAAAAAATAAATCAGTGATGAGAGGATTGTTTTTGCTGGTATGGACGCTGATGGCATTGCCACTGATAGGACAGGAACCTGAGCCTAAGCCTAAGCCTAAAGTAGTTGCTTCAGCCTCTATGTTTGCTGACATGGCAGAAGTGATCGGCGGAAATCTCATTGAAGTACAAATGATTGTGCCCATTGGTGGGGATCCGCATATTTATGAGCCTACACCAGCCGATGCGCAGATGGTAGCTCGTGCCAATTTAGTACTCCGAAACGGACTCACCTTTGAAGGCTGGATTGATGAGCTGGTAGAAAACTCTGGCTTTGATGGCACGATTTCTACGATTACCGAAGGAGTTGAAGCAATCTCTAGTGAAGAGTACGAGAACTCTGCTGACCCTCATGCGTGGATGTCGGCACGGAATGGGCTAATCTATCTACGCAATATTCGCGATGCACTAGTGACGCTTGCACCGGAATATGCGGAGGAATTCAATTTCAATTATCAGATTTACCGCCAGCAACTGGAAGACTTAGACATCTGGATTGAAGAAACGCTAGCGGCTATCCCGCGCCATAAGCGCATACTTATTACGTCCCATGACGCCTTTCGGTATTTCGGACAACGTTACGGTGTACGGGTAGAAGCTGTGCTTGGTACTTCCACCGACGCCGATGTTCAGACTTCTGACATCCGACGGCTAAACCGAGTGTTGCAAGAATCGGAAGTGCCAGCGGTTTTTATTGAAAGTACGATCAACCCTAAGCTGTTGCAGGTATTGGCTAAAGACAACCAGGTTGTCATCGGTGGAAGCCTTTATGCTGATTCTTTAGGTGAAAAAGATAGCTCTGGTGGTACCTATTTGGGAATGCTTGAGCACAACGCTCGAACTATAGTCGAAGGCTTGAGCCGGGAGCGTTCCCAGATCGAAGAGCAGGAAACAGAAGAAACGCCGGTACAGCAGATTGTCCTTTTTGGGGTGATTTTACTGCTGATGGCGGGGAGCTTTTTCTTTATGGTGTACAAACTCAACACGGGCGCATGAAGCAAATGGGCGTAATATCAGTAGAGGACCTTTCGGTTTCTTACGAACGAAAGCGAGTGCTCAGTAATATATACTTGCATTTGCAAGCGGGCCATATCTATGGAGTGCTAGGGCCAAATGGAGCTGGCAAATCCACTCTCTTTAAAGCAATTCTGGGTCTTCTGGATACCGCTAGTGGAGAGATAAAGGTAAACGGTCTACCCATTGAGGCTGTACGCAAGGAAGTGGTTTATGTTCCTCAGAAGAGCGAAGTAGATTGGAGCTTCCCAGCTACAGTATATGATGTTGTACTCATGGGGCGCTATCCACACAAAAAGGTCTTCAGTCGCCTCAATGCTGCCGATCATGCTAAAGCCAAGGCGGCCATGGATGAGTTGGGGATAACAGACCTCCAGCGTCGGCAAATTGGTGAGCTCTCTGGCGGCCAGCAACAGCGCGTATTTCTGGCTCGAGCATTGGCACAGGAAGCCGATATTTTCCTGCTAGACGAACCCTTTGTAGGTGTAGACATCACTACTGAGGAAAAAATTATTCAAGTACTTAAGCGCCTCGCCAGCGAAGGAAAGACCTTACTGGTGGTGCATCACGATCTCTCCTCCGTCCATACCTATTTTGACCAAGTGATTCTACTGAATCAGCGGCTTATCGCCTATGGACCTACTCAGGAAGTATTTGTGGAAGAAAACATAGCTAAAGCCTACGGTGGCCAGTTGCCAATCCTACACCAATTGGGTGTGATTGATGATCGGAAGTAGTAATGTTATTTGGATGAGCTAGTAGCTTCTACTCTTCTTACCTACTTTTCCACGGTTCCGTTAACTGAGGTGAACTTGGGTGTCTTAGGTGGTTCAAATCCCTTTCATCAATAAAAAATCCCGGACGCAGGCACGAGGCCCAGGTCCGGGAAGACTTAATCCTTGAGGGATTGTTTATACTTAGCGAGCGTAGTTGACGGCCCGCTTTTCGCGGATCACAGTCACTTTGATCTGACCAGGATACTGCATTTCGTCCTGGATCTTCTGTGAGATCATGAACGACAGATCGTCAGCGAATTCGTCGCTTACTTTTTCAGATTCTACAATTACACGTAGCTCACGGCCTGCTTGCATAGCGAAGGCCTTCTGTACGCCATCGTGGCCCATAGCCAACTCCTCTAGTTCGTTGATACGCTTAAGGTAGCTTTCCAAGATTTCTCGGCGAGCACCTGGGCGAGCACCAGAAATGGCATCACACGCCTGAATGATTGGCGAGAGGATGTTGTTCATTTCGATCTCATCGTGGTGCGCTCCAACGGCATTGACTACGGCAGCATGCTCTTTGTGCTTTTCGCAAATCTCCATACCCAACAATGCGTGGGATAGTTCGCTTTGCTCTTCTGCCACCTTACCGATATCGTGTAATAGTCCGGCACGTTTAGCCAGTTTTACTTGCTTATTGCTCAGACCAAGTTCGGCAGCCATTGTAGCACATAGGTGTGCTGTCTCAATAGAGTGCTTCAGCAAGTTCTGTCCGTATGAAGAACGGAAACGCATACGGCCTACCATCTTTACGAGGTAGGTGTGTAAGCCGTGGATATCCAAATCAATTACTGTGCGTTCACCAATCTCACGAATCTGCTCGTCGATCTGCTTCCGCACTTTTGCAACCACCTCCTCGATACGAGCTGGGTGGATACGGCCATCAGCCACAAGGCGCTTTAAAGATAGACGGCATACTTCCCGACGGATCGGATCAAAGCTTGAAATAACGATCGCCTCTGGGGTGTCGTCAACAATGATCTCAGCACCAGTAGCGGCCTCTAAAGCACGGATATTACGTCCTTCGCGACCAATGATCTGACCTTTCAAGTCATCACTATCTAGGTTGAATACCGATACAGTATTCTCGATCGTATACTCAGCACACATCCGCTGGATCGTCTGAATGACGATTTTCTTAGCGTCCTTACTTGCGGTAGCTTTTGCCTCTTCGATGGTCGCCTTAACGATCGACATTGCATCAGTTTCTGCTTTTGCCTTTACAGCTTCTAATAGTTGCTCTTTGGCTTCAGCTTCCGATAGATTAGCTACTTTCTCCAGTTCGCGAATATGGCGCTCACTAGCATTTTCTAACTCCTCTTTCTTCTTAGCAACTACTTTCAGCTGCTTCTCTAGATTTTCGCGGATAGATTTGATCTCACTGGCGCGAGATTCTACTTCGCTACGTTGATCTTCTATCTTTTTTTCTCGGTCTTTGAAAGTCGACTGCTTCTGCTCTAGGTCTTTTTCTAAAGCTTTGATCTCCATTTGCCGCTCTTTCAGCTCTACTTTTTGGTCAGCTTTGTATTTGTCGAAGTCGGAGCGATAGCGATTAAACTTCTCCTTGGCTTCCTGTATCTTCCGCTGCTTGATCTTTTCGTTCTTCAGGTCTGCCGTTGCGACAATTTTTTCTGCTTTGGTCTCAGCTTCGTCAATCAGTCTTTTGGCACTTAGTCGAGCTTCCTTGATTTCCTGGTCGGAACGGGTGTTGATTTCTTCCAGTTTGCTGTTAATGACACTCTTATTTCGGAGTAGCATTGCCACAAAACCAACAATCAACCCGGCTACCAGGCCTATTCCTAGTCCTATTCCAATCTCCATAATGGTTCGGGTTTAAAAATAATTAACCGACACAACGTCTTGTGTCAGACCGGAGCAGACAGGGGGAAAGAAAACGATATTGGAGGAAAGAATCTAGAGCAGCTGCTCAAGCAATTCGTCAATACGATCCAGTTGGTTGTGTAGGCCTGGCTCGTTGGGGTCAGGCTTTTCCTGGCGCAATTTATAAAGATCAAAAGCGTACGTAAGGAGTGTCATCGACAAACCGTCTTGTTTGTCACGGCCTGGATAGGCTGACTGGAAAGTCATAATCTTATCATTGACTTCCTTGACGATTTTACGAACGGCAGGCTCATCTGATGCCTTTATCCGCAAAGGGTAAGGCCTTCCGGCGATGATTACCGTTATTTTTATCATATTCTCCTCCGTCATCCGCTTACTGCTGCCCCAACCATTCGATGCACTTATCGATTTCTTTGAGGTAGTGATCTATCTGTTGACGAATATCCTGATCTAATGCTGCCCGCACTCCTTTCTGCTCCGTATTCTTACCCCGCGGCGCGCGCTCCGAAATATTCTCCTCAGCTGGTGCTGCAGCCTGTGGCTGCTCTTCCAACTGCTGTTTTAGTGCTTTGTTCTCTGCCCTGAGCTGGTTGTTCTCTGTCTCGATAGCTTGCAGTTTACGCTGCAAACTCTCCAACTTTATAACCACCTCATGTAAGCGTGTACTTAGTTCCATGCTCGGGCAAATCGTATACTTCTTAATTAACGCAGGCGCTCAGTGTTGAGTTGCCTTTTTCAGTAGCAAATGTAATAATACTTGAAAGACATTTGCCTGCATTTATCGACTCGTTTGACTGTCTTTACAGCCATCGGCACAATATCACTAAAATTAAGTGAATTATCAACAAAGCATAGCATTCTCTACCGATTTACGTTTTCGTTCCAGCGTTTTCTACTCCTCGTTCATTGTAGTAGAAAAGCGAAACCTTTAACTTGATAGTCAGAGTTCATATAAATCAATCATTTATGAAGTACTACGCACTCTGTTTGGTGCTAGTCGGGATACTGTCGTGGGGGTGTGAAAAAAACCAAGACCTCACTACAATTGATATTATCGATCCTCCACCAGTAGAGATCAACACCATTGAGGTGCAGCTGGAGGGCTTTGTGTCGGACCCCTATAGCTTGTTTTCTGCACAGCTCAATTACTTGCGGATACATAATGCTCGGGTAGAGCTGATGTTTGCTGGCGAAGCCTTGGCAGAAGTAAATACCAATGAGGATGGCTATTACGAATTTCCACTAATGGAAGTCCCAGCCAATGGTGCCTTCCTTAAGATTACGGCACCTGGTTATTATCCAAATGTGGTGGTGATTGATGGTGAGTCCCCCACCTTGTCATTCCCTTATTTATTCCGGACCTCCTTTGGCGATTTCGCCGGCGAAGGATTGAGTGAAGCCGAGCGTTACGTTAGAATCTATGGTTACCTACAAGAACCTACTAATACGGGCGGAGCTACCTTCTATCTGACCAATGCCAATAATGAACTGGTGGGTAACTATACTTCAGATGGCGACCTGCGGTTTGACTTTTCTACTGTTGCTGATGAACAACTATTTCTCTACTACGAATTCCAGTGTCTGAAAGGAGGGCCTATTCCAGTGGGGTCACTGAGCCAAAGTATCAACCTGGGAACGGTATTTGACCTTTCGGTTGATTTCCTGGAGGATTTAGTGACGGGAGAAATCAATGCGACTGATTGTGGCGGAGGGAATATCTCATCAGGCTATGGAATGATTACTAGAGATGGGCAAACCATTTATCGACAAGAAACGGATTTCTACTATGCAGAGCAATGCCTGTTGGAAAATGATCCTTCGGCTTTCCTCACCTTCGTTACGACCAGCCCGCGACGCTTTGGAACAGTAAATATCAATTATGGTGGCGGAGATCAACTGGATTTGAATGTAGAGGTCTGCACTGTCGATGATACATACCTGAGATATGCTGTGAATGATGGCCCGGAGCAAGATATTCAGCTCTTTACCTTCATTAACCAGCTTCCAGATGGTCGGGCTATTTTAAAGCAAATTGATCCATCTCTTTCTAGCCCTGGGTGTATGAGTTTTGAATTAGGTGCTAGTAACCCAGGCGAGACAACGGCGGATCTACGTTCCTATACCAGAGGAGAGATTGAATTCGGAGGGAATGGGCTGACGCTAACGATCCAGCAAAACGACGGCGAATTTGTCGAGGGCACCTTTTCGGGGCCTATCTACGATACGGATGAACAACTAATCGGAAATATGGAAGGCAGTTTCAGAGCGAAAATCCAGTAAACACCACAACCCCAGCTCATGGCGGCTAGAATGAAAAAGGTTGGTAAAGTCCTTCAGAAGGAACACCTGCAGCAGCTTATCAAAGACTGCCAGCAGCACAAGCGTTCTGCGCAACGCGAGCTGTATGAGCTATTTGCAGACGACCTCATGAATCTAGCCATGCGTTATGCGCGGGATAAGTCAATGGCCCGAGACTTGGTACACGATACCTTCTTGAAGGTATTTGAATCGATACCCAGCTTTAAACTAAACAAGGGGTCTTTTAAAGGCTGGATGAGCAGAATACTAATTAATAAGGCGGTTGAAAGCTACCGGCGCAACCGCCGCATGATATATGCCGAAACACCGGGCTTGATGCGTGAACTCAGCACCGAAAATTTGGCTATTGATAAACTGGAAGCAGAAGATATTTTGCAGCTGTTGCAACAGTTGCCGGTAGGCTCCAGAATGATTTTCAATATGTACGTGATCGAAGGTTTTCGACACGATGAAATTGCTAAGGTTATGGGTATTAGTTCGAGTACTTCCAGGTCTCAGTTAACCCGAGCCAAGCAAATACTAAGGGAAAAAATAAGGACTCAGTTTTTGTTTGATCGCCGTAGGGATATCCTGCGGCAACGATCATAGTTTTTGGGTAGGTAAAAAAGTGATGATGGATAATCATTTTAAACAAAAATTGGATCAGCACCACGTGGAGTGGGATAAGGAAGGCCTCTGGGAGGAGTTGGAGCCGCAGTTGCCCCAACCTAAATCTCCTTGGCGATCGTATTGGTGGATTCTTTTGCCACTACTGTTTATCCCAACCTGCTGGGGCGAGTTTAGCCAATCAGCAAATACTACTGCTTCTACCGAAGAGACTAGCGAAGAGGTACTGCATTCGATTTCAGTGGAAGACCAAGACCAGATGGTCACTCAGACTGTACAATTAGCTGATTCACCAGAAAGCAGAAAACAAGATGAAGTAAGTATAGCATCAGGATCAATAACCACTGCTTCGTCCACGATGGTTACGAATGAGGCTTTGGATATAGAAACGCCAAACTCAATTGACGCTGTTCCGAATTCGGCAAGAGCAAATGCTGTACAAGTTCCTACGCAAATCCTTACCACTAAATCAAATACACCAGCAAAAGCAGCAAATATCGCCACGACTTCTTGGACTCATCTGAGACCCCAACGAGAAGCACTTGTGGTGGAGTTTATTGAAAACGCGCCCTTTACAACGGTGGTCTCGCAAAATGAAACGGACCCCACAACACCAGATGTAATTCTTCCGTTACCCAGTCTCCATCAACCGGTCGATCCACCGGTTAAAGGCATGTTCATAAATGCACATGCCGGAGCGGGTACTTTGTCGCGACAAATCAATACCAATCCACTTGACCCGGTTGCTTTTGAGCAACTGACGCGCGACAAAGACCGAGAAACACCGGAGCTAGCCCTGAACGTAAACCTTGAAGTCGGTTTTCGGCATCGTTCAGGCTTGAGCATTCGGACTGGATTGGGATATCAGCAACTTCACGAAACCTTCATCTTTGATGAGGTGATTCGTACAGATATGGTGGTCACGTCATTCGATCGTGCACGCTACTTCGTTAAGCCCAGTGGAGATACTTTATTTCTTAGCGGACCAGGCTTAGCCACTGAGGTCGAAGCGAGGCGAATTAAGCACGCTAATCGAATGACGTACTACCAAATTCCTTTGTATCTCGGATATAATATCCCCAAGAATCGATTCGATTTTGAACTGGCAGCTGGAGTCAACTACCTGCTGACGCATCAATACAGCGGCCGGACCAGCGAAGGAGAATTGTTTGACATTGTTAATGACCCCACCTTCACACTGAAAAGTCACTGGGGGTATGGCATGCGACTAGGGGTGAACTACGAACTATTCGGTTCGACGCATCTTTACTTGGCAGCTCAATACACCAAGAGTCCAGAATTTATAAGAGGGGAAGCAAGCCAAAGCTATCAAAGCTTTGGCCTGCAATTTGGCGTGCAACAGCGTCTGCGTTAGCGACGAATCTGTGCACCAAGTTTAGTTTCGCAGAGGTTGATGATTTGGTTCATCACCTTATCGATCTCTTTTACTTTAAGCGTCCGTGTCACGTCTTCGAAGATGAAGCTTACAGCGTAGGATTTCTTACCTGCGCCCAGCTGGTCATCATTCACATACACATCAAAGAGGTTGGACTCTCGTAGCAGTTTCTTAGCGGTCTTTCCGGCTATAGCAGCGATGTCGCTAAACTTAACGGTATTATCTACTACCAGTGCCAAGTCGCGACGCATACTTGGGTACTTATTCAGTGCATTGAACTGAACACGCTTTTTAGGCAGTGCCTTGAAAGTGTTGTCCCAGTTGAAGTCGGCGTAGAATACCTCTCCACGCAGGTCCATTTCCTTTAGGACATTGCTCTGAATGCGCCCGAAACGAACCAATTCACGTGGGCCACGGAAGTAGCGAGTACCGTAAGCTAGTACGGGATCACCGCTGATAGCTTCTTCCTGATACCCTTGTACACCAAGGCGACTCATGATATTATTTACGTAGGCCTTGAGGCTGTAGAAACTTACCAAAGCTTGATCGTCAGCTAGCCAGCTTTCGCCCTGGCGGCGACCCGTTAGGAAAAGGGTTAAACGATTGATTTCATCGTAACCTTCTTCTGCTTTGCGGTAGCTACGACCGAACTCAAAGAGTTTCAAGTCGCTTTCCTGGCGGTTCTGGTTGCGCAGGATAGCCTCTAGGCCGCTGTACAGCATATCTGGGCGCATAATATCCAGATGCACGTTGGAGGTGTTGTTCACATATACCAACTCTTCATCTGGTACCAAGCTACTCTCACCCTTGTAGTAGCGTGACTCTGACAAGCTCAATGCCATCATTTCGTTGAAGCCTTGAGCCGCTAGCATATCGCTAATCAAGTTGCGAACCAGAGTCGGGCTAGGATGCGGAGCAATAGCCATGCTGGTTGTCACCTGACTAGGAATAGGTACGTTGTTGAAGCCATAGATGCGAAGAATCTCTTCGATCATATCCACCTCACGCAGTACATCTGCTTTATTGGTTGGCACCTCAACCTTAAATTGGCTGTCATCCTGACTCAGGATATTCATGCCCATAGCCTCCAGGATAGCATGTACGCTCTCTGGTTCGATAGTCACACCAATTAGATCATTGATACGCTGGTAGCGAACATCGATCTGAGCAGGCTGCTTAACTTCTGGATAGATATCAACAATCTCCGAAGCGATAACACCGCCAGCGAGCTCTTGCATCAGCATTGCTGCTCGCTTAAGGGCATATACCGTAATGTTAGGATCACTTCCTTTTTCGAACACCTTCGCGGCATCAGTACGCAGGTTATGGCGCATGCTGGTACGACGGATCCACTCCGCATCGAAGTGCGCAGACTCGAGGAAGATGCTGGTCGTACCATCTTTTACACCAGACTTAATACCACCGAATACACCGCCAATACACATGCCGTTTTCCTCACCATCACAGATCATGAGATCTTCTTCGTGAAGCTCACGCTCGATTTCGTCCAGCGAAAGGAATTTGGTTTTGGCAGGGAGGGTTTCAACGATGATCTTGCCACCCTTGATCTCATCTAGATCAAATGCGTGTAGCGGCTGTCCCAACTCATGCAAGACGAAGTTGGTGATATCTACTACGTTATTGATTGGGCGAACACCGATAGCATTCAGACGAGCCTTAAGCCAATCTGGTGATTCGCTGATAGTTAGGTTGGTAATCGTTACACCTGAGTAACGAGGGCAAGCTTCTGTATTACGTACTTCAACGGGGATAGCCATATCGGTTTGATCCACTTTGAAGCCCTCCACAGATGGAGCCGATACATCATCCGTATAACCGTGGTTGATGCGCAGTGCTGCTGCCAGGTCATAAGCTACACCAAGGTGGTTGGTAGCGTCTGAACGGTTAGGCGTCAGGCCGATTTCGTAAACGTAGTCGGTCTCTACCCCATAGTAGTCACGAGCAGCAGTTCCTACCTGGGCTTCCCCAGGCAAAACAATGATGCCGTCATGGTCATGGCCAAGGCCGATTTCGTCCTCAGCACAAATCATGCCTTCAGAAACCTCACCACGAATTTTTCCTTTCTTGATTTTGAAGGGGTCTCCCTCAGTAGGGAAGAGCTCTGTGCCAACAGTAGCTACTACCACTTTCTGGCCGGCAGCTACGTTGGGTGCACCACATACAATAGACAGCAGCTCTTCGCCACCTACGTCTACCTTAGTTACTGACAAGCGGTCAGCATTGGGGTGCTTGCCACACTCTTTTACTTCACCAATCACCAGGCCTTTAAGACCTCCGGGGATGGTTTCAACTTCGTCCATTCCTTCTACCTCCAAGCCAGTACTGGTGAGAATATCACCGATGGCTTCGGGGCTCATGTCCTTCGTGTCGATATACTGGCGGAGCCAGCTGAGAGATACCTTCATTCGTCGGTTATGTCTTTGCTATTAGAAAACACAATTCGGCACATGACCGCAAAGTTCCGTCAGGCCGCGAATTTAGGGGGCAAAGATAGAAAAATGGGCCGTAGATATGCAGGAGCAAGCAATAAATGCCATTACGAATTCCTATGTGTGAGCCAATTGTATTGGAGGAGTAATAAAGACCTGTGTCTCAAATGAAAGAGGGGAGTTGGCCATTGCCAATCTCCCCTTACTACAACCATATCTTTTTTCGGTAGCGAATTGAAATGCTTGTTCTTATTCCATTAGAAGGATATTCGGTAGCTTAAATTGGGTATCATCAGCCCTTCACGCAGTTCTTCTACCTGTCCTGTTACCAGGTTGTAGCGGTGTCCTTGGAATTCTTCAAAGTTGTTGGCATTCAGAATTTTCAGCGCAATTTTCTGCGTAGTCCGAGGCTTATTCCACTGGTAGCTGATTGTAGCATGCAGCAACGCTGATGCACTGGTCTGTTCTGTGAATGGCGTACTTTCATCATAGACCACATCTTGTTCTTGGAGGGAAGCCGCTTGATCTATCCTGGAGAAGCGATCACCGCCCTGCAAAGCGATACGCATGTTAATTCCCAGCGTGTTTTCTTGCTTTTTGCCCATCTTAATCTCTTTTCCTGCCAGGAAGTTGAATAGGAAATTTCGGTTGTAGCGGGTGTTCCACCAGTCGGTATCCACGCCTCGGTACCGAGAATCAAAAATGGATCCAGAGAGCAGGAAGTAAAAGCCATTCTGCATATACTGTTCTAAGGTGAGATCCAGGCCGTAGTTTTCACCTTCGCCAGTATTGAGGTAATGATCGGTGATAAACCAATCGTTTTGGAGGTTGATCAAGGCCTCGGTGCCTCCACCTGCAATCATCGGAACGTCAAATAAACGTTGGTAGTAAGGCTCGATTTTGAGGTGTAAGTTATCACTCAAATCCAGGTCATAAGCCAGGACGAAATGATGCGCCTTGGTGAAGTCCAGATCTAAATTGGCATTGGGGTTGCTGGCATTAAGGGTGTTCGCGAAATAGATCGGTAGTTCCTCTATTCGGCTATGGAGACCGTAGCCCAAGCTCAGCTCTTGTCCAGCAGATAGGCGGTAGCTAACGCCCAGACGTGGCTCCACTACGGATTGGTTGTTTAGGGTAAATAGCTGTGCACTTAGCCCCAGATTCAACTTCCAATTTCGAACGGAGATAGACGAATTTGTAAAAGCAGATACCAGGCTGGCGAAGCCATCTTCTGCTACAACCTCCTGTAAATTTCCAGGTGATTCAGCATCGCGGATCGTTAGGTCATAGCCCAATCCTCGCCAGGTAATGCCAGTTCGGTTGACGTGATTCTGTCCGTAACGTCTATTGAAGTAGGATTTTAATGTGAGGTTGTACCTACGATCATCAATGGCGTTTTGCGGTAGCAGATCTTTCTTCGCATTTAACCGTTGCGTAAATAAATCTACACCACTGGTCGAGTAAGCCAAAGTAGTATGTAGGTAGCCAGCACCCTTGAAAAAGTACTGATGATTGATACCAGTAGCACCCATATACTGTTTGACAGTTTGATCCTCGATGTCCTGATAATACTGTCTGTTTTCAGGATTGACTTCCGGTGTAGCGCCAGAACGATCTAATAAACCGATGCCCCAAAGGGAAAAGGTGCCCGCATTCTCTGATGGCAGTTTTAGTTTAAAAGACAGGTCCTGATAGTTGGTGCCGGAAGCATCCTCAGGTAGGAGTGGTGCCACGAGCCCAAGTGTAGAGTAGCGATAGTTGAAGAGGTAAGAGGCTTCACGCTTTGCTGACAGTGGCCCTTCCGAAGCAAAGTCGATTCCAATTACACCAATCTCCGCCGAATGTTCGTGTCCATTGCTGTTGCCACTACGCATACGAATATCGAATACACCGGAGAGCGCATTGTTGTATTCCGCAGGGAAAGCACCGGTGAAGAAATCGGAATTGGCCATCAGGTTACTGCTTAGGGCGGTAAGGCCACCACCACCCAAGGCACCAAGGTTGGCAAAGTGATTGGGGTTGGGTATTTCTACTCCTTCGATTTTCCATTGCAAAAACTTTGGGGCATTACCCCGAACGATAATGGCATTGTTACTCACATTACTAGCTACTCCGGGAAAGGAGGCTGCCAATCGGGCTGGATCATCAAAACCACCGGCATATCGGCTGGCTTCTTCTACGCTTAACATACGGGCGCTTACGGTAGCCATGCTATTGAGCGGGCGCTGTTTGCGAATTCCAGGCCGCACCACCACCGTTTCCAATTGAGTAGTAGCCAATCGAAGGCCAATGTCTAGCTGAACAGCTTTGGCGCTAGTAACAAGTACCTCTGGTACGAGGAGTGTTTCGTAGCCGATGTAGGAGACTTCCAGTGTGAATCTTCCCAAGGGAACATCCTCTAGTAAAAAGGCACCGTCGATATCTGCCGTTGTACCGATGAGCGGATCGGTGCCTTGAATACTAATGGTGGCAAATGCCAAGGGTTCTTGGGTGAGTTCGTCGATGATGTTGCCACTGATTTTTTGTCGGGAGTCCTGTGCGTTCAGACTTGTGAAGAGCAGGCCAAGTAGGAGCACAGGGAAAATGGATTTGACCATAGTTCAATTTGATTTATAATGGTCAAAAGTAGCGGCAGGGTAGGGCCCAATTGTTCGCTTTTATAGATCGGAACGCCTTATTCCTTAGATGTGCGAGTTCGTTTGAACTCCGATGGAGTGCTTCCAGTGATTTTTTTGAAGACCGTATTGAAAGCCGTTTTGGAGTTGAATCCAGCCTCAAAACCAATACCTACAATAGAGAGGTGACTGTGTTTTTCGCTCACAAGAAGTTCTTTGGCAAGTTCCACCCGATAGGTATTTACAAATTGGAAGAAGTTTTCTTCGAAACCCTCATTGAGTAGATAGGACAGTTGGTGTGGAGTGAGCTCCATCATCGCAGAGAGTTGCTTCAAATTGAGCGTTTGTTCCAGATAAGGTTGCTGCGCATCCATGAGGCCTCTCAGTTTAGCTTTTAGAGCGGGCAGATCTGAGTCGGGGAGGAGGCTTTGCTTTTTGATCTCGGGTTGCTCTTCTTCCTCACTAATTTGTTGGATCTCTTCAGTGCTGACCAAGAAAATGCGCTCTTGTCGGATAGCATTATAAGCGACGAAGTAAATGACTCCCACCATAGTGAGATTGGCCACAATATTCAATTGTTGACTTTGTACAATGGCATTGTACAGACCTATGAAGATACACAGCAAGAATAGGGCGATGATAATCTGCTTGATCCACTTCAGGTCAATGTCTTCCTTAGCAGAAGTAAAAAGCTCGATTCGCTTCTCGTGGGCTTTCAACAAGAGATAGGAGCTTACGGTATAGTACAGCGCCATGCCCAAAATGAGTATCGTAAAGAAGTAATTAGGTAGGAAGTCTGGAGCCGATAGCTTCTCAATGATTAATCCCGTAGTGTAAAGTACTGGGAGTACCAGGTGCTTGATATCCCGAACGCCAAGCATGTGGAAAGGACGGGTGAAGTAGATGATGGAATAGTAGAATAGTATCGCCGTCATAAACTGCGCCGACTTGAGGCCTAGTAGCGGCCAGCCGCTCAAGGTTGGCATCCCCGTCATCGCAATAATTTCCTCAATCCAAAAAGAGGCCCAGAGGAGCATAAAAAGCCCAAAGGAGGCATTGGCCCGGCCATTTACTTTTCGGGGATTGGTGATCAGCAGGAACGCAAGTAAGACTAATGACCCGAAGATCAGTAGACTGACTAGTGCATTCAAGCTACTTAGGTTCATAGCGGTGGTTACTAAGTTGATCAAATCCCTGGACTAACGACCATGGTTCGTTTCAGGCGATGTCTCCTACAAAAGTAGACTACAATTATGAGAAGGGAAACATTCCGCTAGTAGTCCTTGGACAAAATATTTAGCTACCTTACTCGAAGCTATTATGCCACCTCATATGCACGTACTCATAGTAGAAGATGAAGCCTCTGTTGCCCAGCGCGTCGAACGACTCTTGCGGCAAGTAGTAGATCAGCCTGATCTAAAAGTGGCGCGGCAGACTACTTTAGCCGGAGGGCTACATCATGTGAAAACCTATCCGATTGATCTCCTGCTACTAGACCTCAATCTCAATGGAGAGGATGGTTTTGGAATCTTACGAACACTGGTGAGTTACGCATTTCACACGATTATCATTTCGGCGAATACCCATCAGGCCATTGAGGCTTTCGAGTACGGAGTATTGGATTTTATTCCCAAACCGTTCACGGTCGAGCGTCTGCAAAAGGCCATGGACCGTTACGATATAGCCACTCAAGCTGAGAATCCAGCCCAGTACCTAACAGTGCGTCGTAAAGGTGTAGTGGAGATTGTGGAAATCGATCAGCTTGACTATATCAAAGGAGCTGGTAACTACAGTGAACTCTACATGACAAGCGGCGACAAGTATCTACACGATAAGCCCTTGCAGCGTTTAGAAACACTCCTGCCATCGACTTTTCATCGCATTCATCGCTCTTATATCTGCAATTGGTCAAAGGTGAGTCGTGTCCATAAGCATGGCGCAGGTAAGTACGAAGTAGAGCTGCAATCAGGAGCATTATTGCCGTTGAGCAGGAATCAGTATCGTGTTTTGCTGGGAGGAGAATAAGAGGTTGGTCCCTTTCCTGTGCAGTTCAAAAGCTATAGGTGCAGTTAATCCTTTATTGGGTGCATTTTGCGTGTACTTGCCTCATATTGCTGGTAAATCACCGACAATATGAAAAGAAGAGCACTCCTGCGGGCCGGTGCCAGTAGCTTGATGGCTATGGCTGCTGCGCCACTCCTTTCCCGTTCTACGCCCTCACTAGCAATTGATGATTGTTGCCCACCTGAGGGCTTGATTCGACTCTGCTGTAATGAGAATCCTTACGGGCCTTCTCCTATGGCACGGCAGGCTATTCAAGAAGCATCAATTCTTGGCAACCGATATCCACAAGCTCCTATCCAAGTTTTAAAGGAGGCCATTGCGGAAGCGAATGGTGTCTCTACGGAGCAAGTACTTATTGCTCCGGGCTCCGTGTCTATTCTTCGGCTGGTAGCCTGGTGGCTGGCGCGTAGAGAGAAAGCGGTGCTTTCTGCGGAAGTAACCTTCCCTTGGTTGCTCCGATTCGCCCAAAAACTAGGCTGCGGTTGGTTAACAGCGCCGATGACGGAGGATCTGCATTTTGACTTAGGAGCCATTGAAAACGGACTGGATAAAGAGGTTGGATTGGTTTACCTGTGCAATCCCAATAATCCGACAGGCACGAGCTTGCCGCTACAGGATATTCACCAGTTTTGCCGTAAGGTGAGTCCGGATTATCCGATTTTCCTGGATGAGGCTTACGTAGAGTATTTGCCTGACTATCCGCAGCATAATTCCGCTGCCTTATTAGCGGATTATCCTAACGTAATGATCTCTCGCACTTTCTCTAAGATCTACGGTATGGCGGGCATGCGTGTCGGCTACCTCCTGGCGTCGGCATCTGTGGTTGAAGAATTGGAACAACTGGATATTGGTTACCGTATTGGGGTATCCAATATTAGTGCATCAGCTGCCTTAGCGAGCCTGGCGGATAAAGACTTTGTGGCCACCAGTTTGGCGAAGAATCTGGAAAGCCGAGCGATCGTACAGAAACAACTCCGTCAGTGGGATATTCCGCAGTACGCATCCACAGCTAATTTTATTTACGCGGATATGAGCCGCTATTCAATTGAGCCCCTGCGGGCTGAACTCAAAAAGCAAGAAATAAGCCTCAATCCTGCTGAGCGAGATGGCCAGGTGTTTGCACGGATCAGTTTGAGCTCGCCCAATGATATGTACGCTTTCGCTAAACGAATGGATCAATTTTTCACCAACCATAAATAGAGATGAAATCACCTTTCTTTGTATCCCTTTTTCTGTTGTTATCCATTGGCCTGAGTGCCCAAACTGACGATCTACAAGCTATTGAAGCTGTGCTAACTGATTATATGATCGGTGGGCAGCAGCGTGATGGCGATCGCATAGCTGGAGCTTTTCACGAACAGGCCATGATGAAATACCTACGCAACGGTGAATATGCCGAGGTCAACGCCAAAGAGTTTTTCGGCGGCGCTAAACCTGGTGCTCCGTTAGAACGGACCAATGAAATTGTCATGATTGATGTGTCCGGCTACGCTGCCATGGCAAAGATTAGACTCACCTATGCCGATAAGGAGTTTATCGACTATATGACCCTAATGAAGGTAGATGGTGAGTGGACGATTGTGAATAAGGTGCCTTATTTAAAGCGTTTTGATTAGTATTGTGAAGTAATTATCACCCGGAGTTGCCTGCAACAACTCCGGGCTTTAGCCTATCAATATGAGCCTTGAACAGTCCTTTCTTTTGATAATTGGAATGCTGATGACCGCAGGTATGTTTTACCTGTTGTTGTATTTCGGTTTTCGTAGGAGCAGTGGACTATTGTTCATTAGCTTGTTTTGTTTTTGCCAGGCGGCAAAGGCTTTTTTTCGAACGGATGGTGCCCTAGCCATGAATCTTGCTGGCCTCACCGAGGCTCAGTGTGTTTGGGGTACCCGAATTGTATTCCCATTAGGGAGTTGGGCGTTGCTGGCTTTCATTATTATTTACCTGGAGGTACCTCGACGAAACCAGTGGATGCTGGGCACTGCTGCAGTTATCCTTGCATTACTTTTGACCAAGCTTCCCATCTTACCCTTTGTAATTGCGACGGGTTTGGTCTTGGTTGCTTACACCTTCCCCAAGGAAAAACTGGGGAGTACACTCATTGCTATTGGCTTGGCGATTTTTGGCGTCACCGCGCTGATGGAAATCAACTGGGCTGCTCGGATTAGTTATTACATAGGCATTCTTTCCTTTATCCTTACCCTAACTATCTTCATTGGCTACCAGCTCCGCCTCTATTTGCGGGAGCGCCGGGAAGCTATGTTGCGCTCAGCTACCTTGGAGAACCAACTCCTTAAGCGCAGCCTACAGCCCCACTTTCTATTTAATAGCTTAATGTCTCTACAGGAATGGATTGAAACCAATCCCAAGGAAGCCGCCCATTTTGTTCAGGTGTTGGCGGATGAGTTTCGAGCCCTCTGCAATATGTCTGGTCGAAAGCTTATCCCAATGGAAGAAGAGTTGGCCATGTGCCGGTCCCATTTGGCTATTATGGGCTTTCGCCGGGAAGCGAAGTTTCAATTGCTTGCGGAAGGTATAAAAGGTGATGAGCAGATTCCTCCAGCCATTTTCCATACCCTCATCGAAAACGGACTTACCCACGGCTATGCTGATCGTAAGGAAGGCACTTTCTATCTCCGAAAAAAGCAAGAAAATGGGATGGCGCAGTACGAACTCACGAACGATGGAGATAGTGATAGCTCCTCTGATAAAAAGGCCCACAATGGAACGGGCTTGCGATATGTGGAGGCCCGCTTAGAAGAAGCTTTTGCTGGGCAGTGGGAGCTTTCTGCAGGTCCCTGTGAGGAGGGCTGGCATATCCGGCTTTCTATTCCTGCGAGAACTAATTAGCGCGCTTTGATGCTTACGATAAAAACGACTTTTTCTCGGGCATTTTTACAAACAATACCGCTCTTTTTTGTTTCCTATACGTAGCTAATTATTTCAAGGAAAAGGGTCTTGAAAGACACGACCTGGCGGCTCATGAATTCCGCCTTAAGCTCTTATTTATGCCAATATCATTGTGGGAGAAAATCAAGGAACGCTTTGCTTACAAAGGCTGGCGTAGTATGCTAGTGAGGACCTTCCGTCTGCCGGATGGAAGTGTGCAAGAATATGATGTGGTACAGAATAGCCCTTACGTAGTAGTGGCGGCTTTTACCAAGGATGGTGACGCAATCCTAATTCGACAATTCCGCCCAGGACCGGAGCGAATCTTGAGTAGCTTTTGCGAAGGCTATGTGGATAAAGGGGAAACGCCAGAAGCTGCTGCCGCTCGCGAACTATTGGAAGAGACGGGGTATCGTGCCGGGAATGTGCGCCTCTTACGAACTTTACAGACAGCTTACAGCACCGAAGAGCGGATCTGCCTACTTGCCACCGATTGCGTCTATGAACGCCCACCCCAAGGAGATGCTGACGAATTCATTGAAGTTTTCACCATGCCGATGGATACCTTCATACCATGGGCGTGCACCGATGAGAGTGCCTTCTATTGCTTGGACGCTCTATTGTTGGCCTTGCAGGCAGAGCCTACACTAAAACCCTAACCAAAATCGCATCAGGCTGACCCAAATGATAATCAGCAGTGGGCCAGCTAGTCCAACAATAGTGCCTCCGAATCTAAACTCCTGTTGTTGCAATTTGCCTGTGGCAAAGACAATGGCATTTGGAGGTGTAGAAACCGGCAGGTAAAGCGCGCAGGATGCCGCTAACCCAATTGTAATAGGCAAAATGGCAGGGTGTACACCTGGCCAGAGTAATGCCACAGGAATAAGGATGGTCGCAGCTGCCGTATTACTCATGATATTGGACAGAATCACCGTCAATAGGGCAAAGGCTGGTAATAGTAGTACCGGCCTGAACGACCACTGGGCCATCTGATCAATGAAGTAGGAAGAAATGCCGGTGTCTTGAATAGCTAAGCCCAGAGAAAGTCCTCCTGCTACCAGCATTAAAGTGTCCCAAGGTAGTGCCCGAACATCTTCACCGGTAATGATACTTACCATGGTGAAAACGATAATCGGTAGCCCCGAAACTGCTGCGGGAGGAATGCCATGGATGCGCCCGGTCAGCCAGAGGGTTAGAGTGATGAGCAGCGTGATAATCACAATGCGCTTCCGAATCCGGTTGCCATCAATCAGTTTGATCTCCTCTTGCTGGTTTTCGGTAGTGATAACCAAGCGCTCTGATCGCTCTGGTTTGGCCAGCAGATCCGTGATGTCCAATGGAGCATTTCCTGGGTGGTACTTTCGAAGCAACGCCATCCACATGAGAAGGGTGAGAAGGATAGCAATGGGCACGCCAAAGATCATCCAGTCAAGAAAACCAATATCGTAGGATAGTAAGCCACTATTGTTAATGGCTTCTACCGCAATGGCGTTAGGAGGGCTGCCAATAATGGTACCCATTCCACCGACGGCCGCTGCTGCCGGAATGCCCAACAGGATGGTCTTACCAAATGGGCCTTGATCGCCAGTCCTGGCTAATACCGGGGCTAGGGTAGCTACCATCATGGCCGTCGTGGCGGTATTCGACATGACCATGGAAGCGATGCAGGTGGCCAGCATCACGCTCAAAAGAATTTTGGCAGGTCGCGGTTCAAAACGGGAAGCCAGTATTCGGAAGACGTCTTGATCAACGCCGGTTTTTCGCATGCCTTCTGCGAGGAAGAATCCACCTAGAATTAGCCAAATTACGCTATTGGACCAAGTACTCACGAATTTGTGCACATCAAGTCCTTGACCGCCGGCACTAACGCCTTCCGGTTCTAAGCTCCCTAAGAAAAAGACTAGGAACCCGACTATAAGAATACCGACTGCAAAAGGCGGAATCGCCTCAGTAAACCACAAGCCTACTGAAAAGAATAGCAGGAAAAGCACATAATCCTGTGCTGTAGTGAAATCATCACCACGTAGGAAGTGGGTGAGCAAGAAGGCAGCAATAAGACACAATAGGAAGAAAATCAGGTGACGCTGATATTCCACCATGCGCTGAATTTGGCGCATATGCAAGCTCGAAGCGCGGCGCGAGTCGGCCATGATCGTGACAGTTAACTGAACTAATGACTTGGTCGTAAACGGCTAGGAATAGCAAGTTGTACCAATAATGCGCTACTGTTTGGTTAGTACAGTTAAGCATAGGCGCATCTCTAGAGGCAAATCTAGGACATGCGATAAGCAGCATAAGCAGGAACTGCTATGCTATTGTGGTGACTTTTGTCACCCTCTGCGACTTAGTCTTACTTGGATTTGATGTCCTGTAGGTAGCGTTCTAGTTCGATCTCGTCATAGACCAATACCTCGCGGGCTTTTGATCCTTCTGATGGTCCAACAATGCCCATTGCTTCCAACTGATCCATGATTCGTCCAGCTCGGTTATAGCCAAGCTTTAAGCGGCGCTGAATCATAGAAGTAGAACCATGTTGCTGCGAAACAATTAGGCGCGCTGCTTCTTCGAACATGTCATCCAGGTCCTTATAGGAAAGCGAGGCAGAGCCCTGTAGGTCCTCGTCTCCATGGAATTCCGGTAGGAGGTAAGGCTCTGGGTATCCTTGTTGTACCTGAATAAAGTCGATCACGCGTTCTACTTCTGGCGTGTCTACGAATGCACCCTGAACACGAACCATTTCTCCGCCTACGCTCAAAAGCATATCACCACGACCAATCAACTGGTCGGCACCACCGCCGTCAAGGATCGTACGGGAGTCTACCTTTGCGGTTACTTTATAGGCGATACGAGCTGGGAAGTTGGCTTTAATTACACCCGTGATAATATTCACCGATGGACGCTGTGTGGCAATCACCAGGTGAATTCCAATCGCACGCGCCAACTGCGCCAGACGGCCAATCGGTAATTCCACCTCTTTACCGGCGGTCATGATCAGGTCGGCAAATTCGTCAATAACGAGTACGATGAATGGTAGGAAGCGGTGCCCTTTCTCCGGGTTTAAGCGACGAGCAACAAACTTCTCGTTATACTCTTTGATGTTACGCGCTGATGCTTTCTTAAGCAAATCATAGCGCTGATCCATTTCAATACAAAGCGAGTTAAGGGTATGGATAACTCGGTTGGTCTCTGTAGTGATGGGTTCTTCTTGTCCTGGAAGGAAGCCTAGGAAGTGATGCTCAAGCTTAGAGTAAGGGAAGAGTTCTACCTTCTTAGGGTCGATCAAAACCAGCTTTACCTGTGATGGGTGCTTCTTATAGAGCAGCGACATCAAGATGGCATTGATACCTACCGACTTACCCTGACCAGTAGCACCAGCCACCAGAAGGTGAGGCATCTTCGCCAGATCAGCTACGAATACTTCGTTATTGATGGTCTTACCTAGTGCGATAGGAAGATCCATTTTGGCTAAGCGGAATTTATCGTGGTTCAATACCTCCCGCATAGACACGATCTGTGTCTTCTTATTCGGTACCTCAATACCGATAGTACCTTTTCCGGGAATTGGTGCGATGATACGAATACCCAATGCCGATAGCGATAGGGCAATATCATCTTCCAGGTTCTTAATCTTAGAAATCCGTACACCAGGGGCGGGTACGATTTCGTAAAGCGTAACAGTAGGACCAATCGTCGCCCGAATCTTCGTGATCTCGATCTTGTAATGAAGCAAGGTTTCGATGATCTGATCCTTATTGGCTTCTAGTTCCGCACGATCAATTTCTACCTTTTGGCTGGAATAATCCTCTAGCAATTGCACCGTTGGGTGCTCATAGCTCGAAAGCTCAAGGGTAGGGTCGTAAGGCTCAGAGTGGTTCTTGTTCTCTTCTTGCAGCGCCAGTGGTTGTCCGGTAGGGTTGGTTGGCCCTCCGCTGCCACCAGCACCAGGAGTAGGAGATTCAATTTCCAATTCTGCTTCACCGGCTGATAGGCTGGAAGGTTTGTCTACCTTCCGCTTGTCATTCATCTCAAAAGCAAGCTGACTGCCTGTAGGTTGGAGCGTTTCTGGAATATCGAGCGGCTCCATCGGTTCATCTAAACCAGGAATATTATCCTCGAAAGGAAGGTCGTCCTTAGCGGTAGCTAATTCTCTCTTTTTCTTTGCGGCTAATGCCTGATCCCGCTTTTTCCGGCGAAGGCCGGCACCACTTGTCAGGTCACTAAAGTAGTCTACGACATCCTCGATTAACTTATCGAGCGTGAGTTCGTTGAAATTAGGGTTGGTACGCCATACCACCATTCCGATGATAACGGCAATGATCAGCAGCCAAAGCCCAACTGTGCCGACGAAGTTTTGCAACCAATTGGCAATGCCCTCACCAACAGCACCTCCCCAAGGGAATTGCGCAGTTCCTGCTACAAACTCCAGGAAGACAGCAGAGACAATCATAGCTACAATCGTGTAGTTGATCGTCGGCATTAAGGAAGCAAAGGGCTGGCGGTAGATGCGGTTCATACCAATGCGTCCTAGCAGGTAAACCAGCAGGAAAGAAGGTAAACCAAAACACCAGTAGAAGAAGAAATTGGAAGTGATGGCCCCCAGGCGTCCTAACCAATTGGCCATTTCAATATTGCTTTCCAGTAAGAGCCAACCGGAAAAGTGAAGCACGCGATCTTGATCAATATACCAGGTGAAGAGGTAGGAGAAGAACGCTACAAACAGATAGGCGGCAATGAATAGGCACAAAAGACCAAACAACTTCGGGATTCTCTCATCATTCAGGCCCAATCGCAACGCCAACTGACCTTTCTTTTTCTTTTTCGCCATAGTACGCCTCCTCGGCTTCCAGGATAGGTGAATGGCAAAAATAAGCAATTTTAGGTTTAATAAAATCCATGCAACCTCCTATCCTCGTATGTTGTTTTGAAACGTAAGATTAAAAGCTACCCCAATTATGCATCAGAAGTTTTACTCGCTGTTTACACTCTTGCTTTGTACTCTTTTTTTCACCCCCCTTTTAGCCGGAGATATGCATAAGGGTTCGATCATTGGCATTGTAAAAGATGCTACTACCCAACTGGAGTTGGGCGGCGCAACGGTGGAACTATTAGGAACAGAAGAAGTAACCTACACGAATGAGCTAGGCGTATTCCAGTTCACTGGCCTCGAGGCTGGTATTTATCGTGTGCGGATTAGCTATTTGGCTTATCAGGCGATTACTTTGGAGAACATCAAAGTGGCTGATGATAACTCACAGCCGGTACGAGTAGCCCTCATACCAGAGAATATTAATCTACCAGATGTAGTAGTAAGCGCTAAGGCTACTAATCCCTTCGCTACGATATCGCAGGTGGATTTAAAAACTCGCCCGGTGAGTAATAGTCAACAACTGCTACGGACAATGCCTGGTTTGTTTATCGCACAGCATGCTGGAGGTGGTAAGGCAGAGCAAATATTTCTACGGGGTTTTGATATTGACCACGGTACTGACCTGGCCATTGAGGTAGATGGTATGCCCGTAAATATGGTGAGTCATGCCCATGGGCAGGGTTACGCAGATTTGCACTTTGTTATTCCAGAACTGGTACGTGCCGTAGACTTGCGCAAAGGACCATACAACATTGCAGATGGCAACTTCGCTACGGCTGGAGCTGTGTCCTTTGTTACGACAAATCACCTTTCAGAGAGTTTCTTGACTACAGAAGCTGGTCAGTTTGATACCTATCGATTAGCTAGTGGTTTTAACCTGCTTCCGCGTCAAGGCGAAAATGCGCCGAGTGCTTATGTGGCCGGTGAAGGGCTGTTTACGGATAGATATTTCGTTTCGCCACAACGATTCTTTCGCTTGAACGGGATGCTGAAATATCATAACCCTTTTGATGGTCGCCAAAAGCTCACGCTGACGGTTTCGAGCTTTAATAGTAGTTGGGATGCATCCGGACAAATCCCTCAACGTGCAGTAGATCAAGGATTAATTACTCGCTTCGGGGCTATCGATGATACAGAAGGAGGCGAAACGAGACGGATCAATGTAAATCTGCAGCACCAGTGTATCGTAGATGCGCGGACGCAACTGCAACATCAATTTTACTATAGCAAATACGATTTCGAACTCTACTCCAATTTTACCTTCTTTGCTCGCGACGAAGAGAATGGCGATCAGATTCGACAAAAAGAAGACCGTCACATAGTGGGATACCAGGGACGCCTACTACGGCAGACTAATTTATTAGGTCTTCCACTCAACCTACAGCTGGGTTTACGAGCACGCTTCGACCGGAGTTTAGACAATGAATTGTCCTATACGCGTAATCGCGAAACCACATTAGAGCGAGTGGCTTACGGTGATGTAACAGAACTAAATGCTGCTGTTTTTGGTGGTGCGAACTGGCAACTGAGTTCGCGCCTCCGATTGGAAGGTGGGCTGCGCTATGATCGGTTCCGTTTTCAATATTTGGATCGCCTAAAGACGATTTATGATCCACAGAGTACCGCTGATGGTATTCTTAGTCCGAAACTGAGTTTGTTTTACCAGTTGGCTGGTGGATGGCAGTTGTTTGCTCGGGCCAGCCGTGGATTTCATTCCAATGATGCTCGCCTGATACTAGCACAAGAGGTAGGCAGTAGCCTGCCTGGAGGCACAAGCTTTGATGTTGGATCACTATTTCGGATAGGGAAGAATTTGGTTGGTCAAGTCAATCTTTGGCAGCTTGATTTGGAACAGGAGTTTGTCTACGTGGGAGACGAAGGAGTTATTGAGCCAAGCGGTGCTACTCGCCGACGAGGTGTGGAAGGCTTGTTGCGTTGGCAGTTGGCAGAAAACTTCTTCGCGGATGGTAGTTTCACCTATACGCACGCACGCGCAAAGACTGATGAAGAGGCAGACCGGATTCCCCTTGCGCCAATTTGGACCAGCAGCGGAGGCTTGGTTTATAGCCCGACAGAAGGGTGGCAAGGTGGACTGAGATATCGCTGGTTAGGAGACCGTCCTGCAGATGAAGCATATTCCCTCACGGCAACTGGTTATTTTCTGCTGGACGCTAATTTTGGATATCGCGGTACTCATTTCTATATTGGCTTAATCGCAGAAAACCTGCTGGATGAGGAATGGAACGAGGCGCAGTTTGCTACCGAATCTCGTTTGCAAAATGAAGCGGTGCCAATGAAGGAAATTCACTTTACCCCGGGTACGCCGTTTAACTTGCGGGCTAAGTTTTCCTACTTCTTCTAAGGGTCTTCTGCTGAACGCTAAATTGATGATTCATGAAAGCAGTAGCAGTATTCTGTGGCTCCAGTAGTGGTGCTAGTTCAACATTTGCCCAAGAGGCTTGTCGTTTAGGCCAGCAATTAGCTCGACGAGAAATCACCTTGGTCTATGGCGGAGCCAAAGTTGGTCTGATGGGGGCGGTTGCAGATGGCGCGCTAGATGAAGGCGGGAAGGTTATTGGTGTACTTCCTCATTTCCTACAAGCAAAAGAGTTGGCCCATCCCGGCCTGACGGAGTTGCTATTGGTTGATAGTATGCACGAACGGAAGCAGTTAATGAATGAGCATTGCGAGGGCGTAATTGCGCTTCCTGGTGGTTTTGGCACATTGGAAGAACTATTCGAGATGCTTACCTGGGGGCAGTTAGGTCTGCATCAAAAACCGATCGGTATACTCAATACAGAAGGCTATTATGATGCCCTTATTCGTCTCTTGGACCATATGGTAGAGCAGGGCTTGCTCAGAGTAAGTAACCGACGAATGCTGTTGGTGAGTGATAATATTGAGGATCTGCTACAGCAAATGCTGGACTATAAACCGGCCCTTGTCGGAAAATGGCTGGATGAAAACCAAACATAATCCTGTACTTTAGCGCGTAACCAAAAGCTGGATCTATCATGCTCGCACCAATTCAACTACATCCGAATGGACCTACTTTTTCACGCCTCGTTGCCGGGGTAATGACCTGGGGTGTATGGGGGCATAATCTCTCCGTCAAGGAGATGCAATCCTTGATCGAACATTGCTTGGAAGAAGGGGTCACTACTTTCGATCACGCAGATATTTATGGCCATTATACTACTGAAGCCACTTTTGGCAATGCCTGGGGTGGCCTTTCGGCTGATCGTTCGAAGGTGCAGATGATCAGCAAATGTGGTATCCGTTTGGTTTGTGACGAACGTCCGGACAATCACATCAAGGCCTATGACCTGAGCAAGGATTACATTATCCGCTCCGCTGAACAAAGCCTGAAAAACTTACAGACGGACTATTTGGATTTGCTATTGGTTCATCGTCCAAGTCCTTTGATGCAAGCGGAGGAAGTAGCAGCTGCCTTTGCGGAGCTGAAGTCCAGTGGAAAGGTGCGGCACTTCGGAGTGTCGAATTTTACACCCTCCCAGCTAGATCTTTTGCGTTCAGCTACACCCTTGGTGACTAACCAGGTACAGGCTAGCTTATTACATAATGACCCAGTCTTTGACGGCACCTTTGATCAGGCACTCAAATACGAAATGCGCCCTATGGCTTGGTCGCCATTAGGTGGATTTTTTAGCCGTGATGATGATGCCGCCAGAAGGGTAGCAGATGCCCTTGATGATGTTGGAGAAAAGTACGGTAGTCCAGGTAGTGATGTTATGTTGCTGGCTTGGCTATTGCATCATCCGGCAGGTATTCTGCCCGTATTGGGGACCGCTCGTGAAAGTCGCTTAACGGCAGCAGTCAAGGCTACTCAAATAGAACTTGACGATCAAGATTGGTTTATTCTATTGGAGGCCGCTCGGGGTCATGAAGTAGCATAATACCAGACAAATAAATTTCACCAAGCATCTTTCGCTGTATTGTTTTTTCCTGTAGACTTGTGGCAGTTTTAAATCATGGGCAACTAATCTACTAGCCCGCTTTTTGTCTTTTCTATACCTAACTGATCATGAAAAAGTCAGATAAGAACAAGAAAAACCAATCAGTACTGCCGGCGAACAACACCGAAAATCAGCGCCGGCGCACGAAACTTAAACCACAAACAAAACAGAAGTATAAACCTAAACAGGTCTATTTTCATCAAGAAGATGAAAACGAAGAGATCGATCTGTTTGGTTACTTAGACAGGGAATAAAAAGTGGCCCGGTTTTTCCTTTCACCGGGCCATTACATGCTTCTTTCCTACAAGACTTCGTCTAATAATCCATACGCTTTAGCTTCCTGGGCTGACATCCAATGGTCTCGGTCGCTATCGCTTGTGATTTGTTCGAAGGACTGGCCAGTATGCTCACTGAGTATCTGATAGAGCTCCTTTTGCATGCCCTTTACCAGTTTGTAGGTGATCTCCATATCTGATAATTGGCCTTGCATACCACCACTTGGTTGGTGAATCATGACTCGACTGTGCGGTAAGCCTGATCGCTTTCCCGGTGCCCCTGCTGCCAACAGTACTGCAGCCATGCTAGCTGACATGCTGGTGCAAATTGTGCCGACATCAGGGCCAACGTATTGCATTGTATCATAAATACCCAGACCAGCAGTCACGGAACCACCCGGGCTATTGATATACATTTGAATGTCACGACGCGGGTCGGTGCTATGAAGAAATAGTAGTTGTGCCTGAATGACGTTAGCAACGTAGTCATTGATTGGTACACCGAGAAAAATGATCCGGTCCATCATCAGTCGACTGAAGACATCCAGTTGAGCAATGTTGAGTGATCGTTCTTCTATTACCATTGGCGAGATATTAGCCTGGGCAGGAGTGCTGGTTTGGCTAATGTAGTTGGCCAAATGCATGCTGTTCATGCCCATGTGGCCAACAGCAAAGCGCTGAAATTCTTTTCCGTAGTTCATATGAATTGATTGATAAAGGTTGTTTAGGGACATAGCACGGCTATGACGCAAGGTGCCCTTGCATCCAGTCTAACTTGAGTCCGTATGTTGAAGAAATGACCGCTACCGGATTCGATAAAATGGTGAGCGGCTAAGTGCTAAAGTTGATTAAAGGGTGAGTTTGTCCAGCCATCGCCATAGCCAAAAACGGGTCTTAGGATTAGGTGCTGCGTAGACCCAGACGATCACCTCCTCGAAAGGGATATGAGCGTGTAAACGCGGCACTTGGTCCATCCTTTTTTGAATATCCTGTTCGCTTGGCTTTTTCATTGGTCGAGCTTTAGATTACAGCAAGATAGAGGCATAAATCTGTAGGCGCTGCCCTATACTGAGGCGTTTCCCATCTTCGGTCAGCAATTCTCGCAAGCTTTTTCGTGCTCTACTGAGTCTGGTTTTTACAGCTCCTTCACTGCAGTCTTGAAGCTCAGCAATCTCACGGATGCTAAAGCCACTCCATTCAAACAAGCGCAGTGCTTCGGCTTGTGGTGCAGGAAGTTGTTCAATAGCTTTTAGTAGGAAATGGACATCCAGTGCTGTTTCGGCATCACCAAGGCGGCTTTCTAGTGCCTGCATGCGCTGCTCGTCCAGCTTGCCTTTAAATGGCAGCCGCCGGCGGTGGTTGCGAACTTGATTATTCACCACACCGATCATATAGCTTAGCAGCTTTCTCTTGTCTTGTATTTTCTCCCAGTTGGCCAGGGTAGCCAAAACAGCTTCCTGTACCAGGTCTTCGGCGTCCATGATGCCAAATGCACGGCTACTACAATAGCGAACAAGGCGCTCATGATAAGCTTGATACCATTGCAAGAAGGCCGATTTTGCAGGTGTCTTTACCATTAGATCAGTGTTTCGTAAACCATAATCGCATTATTCGCAAAGTTTAGGAACAGCCCATGAGTACTTCGCATCAATGCGTCTACACTAATAATAGTAACGTATGCCGGGAAAAGGTTACCGAGTGGTAAAGAAAAAAATTAGAAAGGAATATCCTCACCATCATTCATCTTGGATGGTTTGGTGATGATATTGTTGAAAGGACTTTCGAAAGTGTCGCCAGGGAGATCGCCAAAGTCGGGGTCGTCCATGTTGGAGAAACGAGCAAACTCGCCGGTAAATCTCAAGCGTACATCCATTAAGGCACCATGACGGTGCTTGGCTACAATAACGTCGGCCACTCCCTTGAGCGATTGGCCTTCTTCGTCTTCCAGGATTTGGTAGTATTCTGGGCGGTAGATGAACATTACCATATCAGCATCCTGCTCGATCGATCCTGATTCACGAAGGTCACTTAATTGAGGGCGCTTATCACCACCACGGGTTTCTACCGCACGACTCAGCTGGGAGAGTGCAATCACTGGTACGTTGAGCTCCTTAGCAAGCCCTTTCAGTGAACGAGAAATTGCACTTACTTCCTGTTCACGATTACCCGACTTGTTATCGCCACCACCACTCATCAATTGTAGATAATCAATGATGATCATTTGAATGTCATACTGCATTTTGAGGCGTCGGCATTTAGCGCGAAGCTCAAAACTGTTGATGCCAGGGGTGTCGTCGATAAAGATGGGGGCGTCAGCTACTTTTTCAATGGCAGTGTGCAGCTGCTGCCATTCGTATTCCTCCAACTGACCATTTCTCAGCTTGCTACCCGCAATCTCAGCTTCCATGGAAATGATACGCTGGGCCAACTGTAAGCTGGACATCTCCAAACTGAAAACTGCAACTCCCTTATTGAAGTCCAGAGCAGCGTTTTTGGCGATAGATAGGGTAAGGGCTGTTTTACCCATACCTGGTCTGGCTGCCAAAATGATCAAATCTGATTTTTGAAAGCCACTAGTAAGGCGGTCCAAATCAGTAAAGCCGGTAGGCACTCCAGTGAGGCCTTCTTCTACATCCTTCAGCTCCTCAATTTGCTTGAGCAGCTTACTCGCCAAGCTACCCATCTTATCGACGCTCCGGCCCATATTGCGTTCTGCAATCTTGAAGAGGGCATTTTCAGCACCATCCAGCAAGTCAAAGACATCGGTAGTGTCCTCGAATGCATCGTTGATGGTTTTGGTAGAGATGCGAATGAGCTCTCGCTGAATGAACTTCTGCGCTACAATCCGAGCATGATACTCGATGTTGGCTGCTGAAGCTACTTTGTTGGAGAGTTCTGCCAGGTAGGCAGGGCCACCGATGGATTCTAGCTCGCCTGACTTTTTTAGCTCTTCCATCACCGTAAGGAGGTCAATGGGTTGGGAGCGTTCAAAGAGCCGAAGCATCGCCTTGTAGATCAACTGGTGGGCATCCACATAGAAGGCGTCATGTTGCAATACATCCAATACTTCCGTCAAGGCATCCTTTTCGAGAAGGATTGCCCCCAGGATCGCCTCCTCTAGCGGTACTGCTTGAGGAGGAACCTTGCCGAATACGTAGTTAGACAAGTCCTCGCGGCCTTGTTTACCGTCCGTACGTCGACGTCTTGTTGGTTTGTTAGTGGATGAGTCAGCCATCTATTCTTGCGTGTAGTTTACAAAAGTAAAACCTTTTGCGGTAAACTACAGCAGGAATTCCTCACAAGGGACGTTGATAAGTATGTGGATAACTCTTTCTGCCTAGCAGTTCTGCTCATTGCTTACCTCTTGTTGCTGTGCTTTTTTCTGGTCTTTACTTACGATCCATACCAGCATGCCGAGGCTAACTGTAGTAACAAGTATTAATGGAATGTGGAAGATAGAGGTGTTTGGTACTAGTGTCATTCCTAAGGTGCCTAGTGCCATAATTCCACTCCAGATGTCTGCGCGTTGATTAGTCATGATTGAGGTGTTTTTATTTTATAAGTCGCAAGGCCTATCGTTTTCTTACAGTTTTGAAAAAAAATAATCCCGCTTCAAGACCTCTTGAAGCGGGATTATAACGGTTTACTTGACGTTGACTACTTAGTTGCCACCGCCCAGGATAAGTGGCATGCCACCGGAGCCTTCGCCTCCTATTACCACAACCTTACTACCTGGTGCTTTAGCCAGCTCCAGCGTGGCCTCAATACCTTTGTCACGCAGAATGTTGGTACTCAAAGAGGCATTCAGGATTTGGTTCGCTCGTGCTTTGGCTTCCGCCTCAATAATGCGACGTTCCGCTTCCTGGCGTTCTTTAGCTAGGATAAACTCGTACTTCAGGGCCGACTGCTCAGCTTCGAGCTTGTCTTCGATCGCACCACGTACTTTATCCGGTAGTTCAATATCCTTAATTAGGGTCGCTCTCAGTTCGATGTAGTTTTCGATCAGAGATTTTTCGAGGTCCGTCTGGATGAGCGTTTGCACTTCGTCACGCTTGGTGGAGTAGAGCTCTTCCGGGGTGAATTTACCGATGGCTTCCCGGACTGCCGAACGCACCTCGGGGCGTATTAACGTGTTGATGTAGTCTTGTCCGAATTTCTCGTGTAGCCCACCAATTTGATCATAGGCAGGGTTTACACGGACGGTTACATCTACAGCGATGTTCAGACCATTATTCGAAAGGGCATCAATCTTTTCTTCTATCTGCTTTTCCCGTACATCATAGCGGTGCATGGTATTCCATGGTGCTAGAATATGGAATCCTGGTGGATAGATATTCTCTTTGTCAAGGCCGCCGCCAAAACGACGGAAAAGCACACCGCGCTCACCGGCGTCGATGGTTAGGAAAGTGGCACTTGAGAAAATAACCAGGACCATCAGGATGATAAACCCTACCACAGCAGCACTAATAAGTTTGCCCTGGCTGGTTCTATAACGTTGATCACTCATGACTTAGATAACTATTATTTACTTTTTTAGTTATGTATCGTAGGAAAACTAGCTTCCTAATCTAGATTTTTTGATTAGGAAGTACTACACCGTAGTCGCATAGCGAAGATTTCAAGTAGTACTACAATACTTAACAAGGTAACAGTTTATCTCTATAAAGAGGTTTGAATTTTGGACGAGCGCCGCTTTTTGCGGGAGAAACAACGCTTTTTTCCGACCAGCGTACTACTTTTACATCCTTGGCTATTTCATCAAAAAAGTATCGGGTATTCATATGAAACAACTTCTAATTTTCTGTGCTATTGCTACTGCAGTATGGGCGTGTGGTGGCGCTGAGTCTTCATCAGATACTCCTTCATCACAGCCAGCAGCAGCTGCGCCGGCTAAGCCCGACGGTAAAAAAATCTACAAGCAGTATTGCGTCACTTGTCATGGCTTGTATGGTGATATGGGGGCTAGTGGGGCATTTAATCTTACTACTTCGGCCTTGACAATGGAAGAGCGTATCGCTGTTATCACTAAAGGTCGCGGAGCAATGACGCCATTCGAAAACCTACTCGATGCTGATGAAATTGAAGCAGTAGCTGAGTATTCTCTCGAATTGAAAGTAGAATAGGCAATCAGCTTTCTATTTGTAGGTTTTAGCTTTCACGATAGGACCAGACGAACTAGGACACACCAGACCAGCATTTATTGGTATTAAATCATTCTGACTATGGCAGTTTACCAGGTAATTGGTCTGATGTCAGGTTCCTCTCTGGATGGGATTGACCTGGCGTGGTGCACTTTCGCTTTTTCTTCAACCGATCCTCAGCAACTTTTGCGGTGGGAGATGCATAAGGGAGCTACTATTCCCTATGATACGAGTTGGCAAGAGCGTCTTCGCGGGGCTCCAACGCTTAATGGCCGTGAGCTGTGGCTTCTACATACCGAGCTCGGAATGCTCTATGGGAAAGCCATTCAGCAGTTTATTGATGAACACCATATAAAGGCAGATTTTGTGGCCAGCCACGGGCATACCGTATTTCATTTTCCAGATCAGCATACAACGACTCAGATTGGAGATGGGGCTGCAATGGCTGGAGTCTTAGGTTTGCCCGTGATTGACCAGTTTCGCACCCAGGATATGGCACTAGGAGGTCAAGGGGCACCGCTTGCTCCACTAGCGGATCAGTATTTGTTTTCGGACTATTTTGCCTGCCTAAATTTGGGAGGGATCGCGAATATTAGTGTACAAACCCCAGATGACTATATCGCCTTTGATATCACGGGGGCCAACCAGGTATTGGATGCCTTGATGAAGGAAGTCGGTGAAGCTTATGATGAAAATGGGCAAAGGGCTCGTTCCGGTAAAGTTATTCCAGACTTGTTTCAGCAGGCCAATGCGTTGCCATTTTTGAAACAAGCCCCTCCGAAATCATTGGGTAATGATTGGGTGCAAGAACGACTCCTCCCTTTGTTTCAGGATCAACGTTGGTCGTTAGCAGACCGCCTTCATACGCTATGTGTGCACGTCGCCGAAGAAATTGGACGAAGTGTGGAAATGGTGGCAATGCAGCAAAAGTTGAGTCTATCTGATCAACAACGAATTCTTGTAGCTGGTGGTGGTGGGTTTAATAGCTTTTTGTGCGAACAGATTGCACAAGCTGTGCAGCCACTACAGTTAGAAGTCGCTACACCAGAAATCACGGCCTTCAAGGAGGCGGTTTTGATGGGGCTTGCTGGGGCCCTCCGCTGGCAGAAGCAGCCCAATGTTTTACCGTCGGTAACTGGAGCTAGTAGGGCGGTTGTGGGTGGAGCTGTGCATTGGGGATAGGGTAATCCTCGTCTAAAAGAGCTGAATAAGATGACGCAATTTCAAATATCACCACGTGGAGGTATCCCTAGTTATGGACGATACCAGGAACGGGATTTTGCTATTTCCGCTCCCTATTTCTTTATTGAAGAAATCACTGAGCAAACGGCTCGGACAGGTGCTGACAATCATGCGCATGCCCACCCCTATCTGTATCAAATGAGCTGGGTAGCAAGTGGTGCTGGCGATTATGATATTGAAAAGCAGGTCTATCCCTTAGCTGCAGATCATTTCTATTTATTAGCGCCCGGTGCGGTACACGCATGTTCAGGCAAGGAAAACGTAAAGGGGTATTTGATGCACTTCTCACCGGCATTCTTGTCGGCGGTAGTCGCAGACATTCCGAGCTTGTCTGCAAATATTAGCGAGTTGAATTTTCGGATTACCGCTGGGGCAAAAGACCGAGAGGCCATCGAAAACCTCTTCCAATTGCTGCTGGCCGAGTTTGCTAAAAACGGGGCGAATGGCTTGGTAAGGCAGTATGTTAAGCTAATCCTACTCCTGTTCGAACGACAAGTACCGTTGGCCGAAGTATATCATGAGCGGGGCACCTACAATGCCTTGTACAGCCAGTTTCTCTATGCTGTGCAGAAACATGTTTATGAAAACCGGAAGTTGAGCTTCTATACTGATCTTTTGCACACCAGTGCTCGTCAACTCGATCGTGCTTGCCAGGCCGCTCATCAACAAACTGCGGCCCAGATAATCAGAGGCGTATTACTGAGCAAAGCCGAACAGCTATTGAAGTTCAGTAACAAAACTATTGCCGAGATTGCCGAAGAGCTAGGTTTCTCTGAGGTAAGCTATTTCCGTAAGTACATTTATCGCTATTTGGGAGTCTCCGCTAGCGAATACCGAAAAAGACTGCGAGAAAAAAACGACCAGTTTTTGTCGACAAATGACCTTTCGAAGCTGTCGTAAAAGGCGTTCTTTTGTCTAAAAAAAGAATGAAGTATCAACTTGCTCAGTTGAATATAGCTCGCATGCTAGAACCACTTGACCATCCGCTCATGTGGGAGTTCGTTCATTTTCTTGGCCCTATCAATGAGCTGGCCGAACAGCAGGAGGGTTTTGTTTGGCGCCTGAAGGATGAGGAAGGAACTTCAGCAACATCTATCGAGACTCCCTTCGCGGATGATATGATTATCGTCAATATGTCGGTCTGGGAAAGCCCGGAAACGCTTCGGGATTTTGTGTATAAAACTGCTCATAGCTACTTCGTGCGGCAAGGCAAGAAATGGTTTGAAAAGATGGAACGACCACATATGGTATTGTGGTGGGTGCCGGAGGGGCATGAGCCTACTCCAGTCGAAGCAGCCGCCAAGCTGGAAACTTTACAGCAGCAGGGACCAAGTGCTGAAGCCTTCGACTGGAGCAGATTATTTAGCCCAGAAGGAAAACAACTTTAGTGATTTTAGAATTTAATGATCTACTGACTATTCTGCTTTAAAGTATGATTGAGCTAGCTCCCAACTTAACTTTGATCCCCATTCAGGAAAACAACGCGGAACTTGTCCTTCCACTTATGACCAGGTGTTACCCACCGGTTTACGCTCACATGTGGCAAGACGAATCTTCCTGGTATTTAAATAATACTTACCATCGCGAGCAAGTGCTTTGTGATGCTCAACGCCAGGATGCGCCTTATTATCTAGTGAAGTGGAAAGAAGATTATGCCGGTATTCTTTGGTACAAAATGCATGATCAATCTCCGGACTTTCCAGAAGTTCCAGCGTTTAAGCTGCAGCGAATTTACCTCCACCCGGATACACACGGAAATGGTATTGGGCGCGCAATTATGGACTATGTATCAGATAAGGCACGAACGCTGGGGAAAGATCTGATTTGGCTTGAGGCCATGGACACACAGCTTACCGCCCATATGTTTTACAAGAAAATGGGCTATCGACCTACCGGTTTTTATCAACTGGATTTCACGCGTATGTATCCGAATTATCGAGGGATGGTACGAATGTCGAAAATGCTATAAGAGAGGGCTAATACGTGCTGTTATCATTTTTAACGCGCCATCGGGTTGGGTTTAACTTTTTGATAAAAAAAGGCGGTTGCATTAGAGGGTATCTTTAAAGAGCTTGCTTTTATCGCTCCAGAAACCCACTAACATATGCGCGTATTCTCTACCTCTCTATTTCTCGTTTTTCTCTTACTCAGTTGTGTCGATGCTCTCAAAATCCTAGAAGCAGGAGAGTATGATCGGGCATACAAAGTCAGTAAGCGTCAGCTGGACCAACGAATGCGTCGAGATAAGCCTGCGGCCAATGGTACATTGGTTACCCTGCACGATAGCTATCTCGCACTTCAAGATCGTGCCATTCGGCAAATTGGCGATCTACAGGCGGAAGCCCATCCCGGCCGTTGGCTTCGTATCTATCCCCTATATATTGAGCTGTTAGACCGGCACGTGGATGTGCAGCCTTACGCGCATCTGTATCCTGAGTTTCCTTTCCGTTATGATCAACCATCATTGGAGCGGCTAATGGAGCATGTACGATTGGCGGCAGGAGATTACTGTTTCCAAAAAGCAGCTTCTTCTTTTTTGGCTGCTAGAGCCAATCAAAAACTTGCAGCCCGTGAAGCATATGCCTGGCTGCTTCGGGCTCTGGAATACGTTCCGGAGGATGATAGCTACAGAAACCATCTGGCTGAGATGCGCGATCTGGGAACAGTAAGGGTGCTGGTGCAGGCGATTGGTTACCTCAATCCCAATTGGCATTCGCTGGAAGCTTCTTTTGCTTCAGCAAGCTCGGTGCTATATAACGGAGACTGGCTTCAGATTAATTACTTGAATGCAGGTGGTTGGCGTATTGATTACGAAGCCACGCTAGATGTTACCAGCCTTTATGTAAGTATGGATTATGAAGATCGGAGCTCAGAGTGTTTTAGTGCGGAAGTAATCACAGGCTATCGCACCGAAACTAAATCAGAGTGGCAGGATTCTGTATGGGTTAAAGTAGAAGAAGAGGTGCCGATCTACGAAACGGTAACTGCAACGATTACTACAGTAGAGCAATACAAGGAGGCAACAGCTTCGGGGCAAATCCAAATAATTCCGGTTGCTGGGTTGCGGCCAGGAGGTCAATGGGGGGCTAGCGAATATGTAGATTGGTCCAATACTTTTGAGATATGCTCGGGCGATGAACGAGCATTGCCTTCTTCGTGTAGTGGCTCAGATGCTTTCCATCCAAGTGATTGGGATATGGTTCACCAGCTGGCCTGTGCCTTACGTGGTAGCCTTATTAGGCGTATAGGGGGGCATTTCCCGATACTCAATTGAGACGGAAAGAACGTAAAGCATTAAGACTATAAGAGATGGCCGTGTACTGCTAGAATGGGCGCAAAGCTACTTCTCGCATCACCCACAAAAGCTCTTTGCCGATTTCCCTAACGCTCTGATCGTAGCGAACACTTTCGAAAGAGGTACCATCGGCTACTTTGGGGTCTTCAAAAGTAAGTGGTAAGCGCAGCGAAGTGCCTGGTACGAACGGACAGTTCTGGTCGGCATCCGAACAGGTCATCACTGCAGCAAATTGCTGCTTGGGGTTGGCTTCATCGTCGAAGGTCTTAGACCAAGCTGTTGTTCCGGGCACCTGATCGGAAAACTGTACAGCGTACTTAGGGTTGTCAATCGAAGCATCCTCCGTAGTGATTTTGAAGCCTGCACGTTCCAAAGCCACAATTGCCCGAGGTTGGAAGGCCGTGGCCTCCGTTCCGCCAGAGTAGGTAAATACATTTGCCAGGCCGAAGTGCGCCGCCCCCGCTGCTGCCCAGATCTGTGAAATGTGGCTACGTCGGGAGTTGTGGGTACAAATGAAGTTCAAGTGAACCTCTCCCTCTTCTGAGAGTTGTCGACTAATAAAGTCAACTAAGCGTAAGAGAAGCTCCTTGCGCGCTGGTGTGAGAACGTCACTTTGGTTCTTTAGTAGCTCGTTGGCATATTGCCCGAGCTCTGGATAGAGAACAGAAGATTGCATGAGTCAGCTAATGTTTTAGTTGGATGATTGCATTTTGGCAAAATTGCCAAAGCTGTTCTCCTATACTGTATTGCCTAAGAACGGGAAAAAATGAATGTGCCTCAAGAAGAAAGCACATTCATTTCCGTCAAATTACTACATCTAAGTTGGCTAAACTATTAGCCGTTAGCAGCCCGTGCTTTGATTTCATTGAAAGCATCAAAGGCTTTGTTGAGCCGTTGCTCTACTGCGTCCATTCCTAATAGCGCCATTACGGCAAAGATGGATGGCCCTTGCATAGTGCCAGCCACTCCTAAACGCAGTATAGGTAAAACGGCACCGAAGCCTAATTCGTTGGCTTCCATGAATGCTTTTACGCAAGCCTCTACAGCAGCCTCGTCTGGGGCGTCGAGTGCCTTCAGTTGGTCACGAAGGGTTTCGAATAGTGGTTGCTTTTCAGGCTTCCACTTCTTACGTGCATTCTTTTCATCATACTGCTCGATCTCCTGGAAGAAATAACTTCCTTTTTCCCAGAAGTCGCCGTAAAAGATCACGCGCTCCTTCATCAGACCCACAAAAGTTTCCAGGAAGGCGTCATCCTTATCTACTCCCTTGGCCGCAAGCATTGGCTTGATGGTCGCCAAAAGATCGGCATCAGGCGTATTGATGATGTACTGTTGGTTGTACCACTTAGCTTTATCAAAGTCGAAACGAGCACCCGCTTTTCCAATTTTCTCCACTGAGAAAGCTGCGATCAATTCCTCCAATGAGAAAATCTCTTGCTCGGTTCCAGGGTTCCAGCCCAGGAACGCTAAAAAGTTGAGTACAGCACGGGGATCGAAACCAAACTCCCGGAAGCCTGTAAAGGAATCTTCGGGCGTGTCGCCTTTCCAAGCCAAAGGGAAAACGGGAATGCCAAGCTTGGCACCATCACGCTTACTCAATTTACCCTTACCGGTTGGCTTGAGGATTAACGGTAAGTGCGCGAAGGTAGGCATGGTGTCTTCCCAGCCAAAAGCACGATACAGGAGTACGTGATGAGCAGTACTTGGTAGCCACTCCTCACCTCTAATTACATGAGTGATCTCCATGAGGTGATCGTCCACGATGTTGGCCAAATGGTAGGTGGGCATACCATCGGTCTTTAGCAAGATCTTATCGTCAAGCTCGTTGCTTTGGAATTGGACTTCTCCTCGAACGCTATCCTGGATCTTGATGATCTCGTCACTAGGCACTTTGAGGCGGATGGTGTAAGGAGTATCAGCAGCCAAAAGGTCTGCTACCTCTTGTGCTGAAAGCGTTTCGCTATTGCGCATGCTGGCGCGCGTCTGCACACCATAGCGGAAACTATGGTTACCAGCTGCTTTTTCTGCCTCACGGCGAGCATCTAATTCTTCTGGCGTGTCAAACGCATAGTAGGCTTTGTCATTGTCCACAAGATCTTGCGCATGCTTTTGGTACAGCACTTTGCGTTCTGACTGACGATAAGGCCCATAATCGCCGCCATATCCAGGGCCTTCGTCCGGATGAAGACCACACCATTCTAGCGCTTCCTTTATATAGTCTTCGGCACCGGGTACGTAACGCGTTTGATCCGTATCCTCAATACGGAGGATGAATTGACCGCCGGTTTGGCGTGCCAGTAAGTAGTTGTACAAAGCTGTACGAACGCCACCGATATGCAGTGCACCGGTGGGACTAGGAGCAAATCTTACGCGTACTTTAGTCATTGCGAAGAACAGTTTTTTGCGGTTTAGCGATCGTCAAAAATTTATTATTCGACTGTTGCTGGGAACTATCAATTTCGTTCCCCGGTATTGTCAGTAGGACAGGTATTTGTGAACAATTAATACCAAAATGAGTTGATTTAAAAAAAAGTTTCGCATTTAGGCAGCAAAACCAAAGCCTTGTGCGTTTCTACCGAAACTTTAGCCAAGGAAATTTGGTCTCAGGAATCTAAAGGCGATATAAATGATTCTCCCCATCGGCAAATCGCTTTTCTTGCCCTACTAAAAGTCCTGCAAAAGTAGCAATTAAACCGACGCTGAAGCGCTTTGAATTGAACTCTTAGTGTTTAGCGTCAAGCATAAGCGGAAAAACCCGTTTTTCTTCTTATCTCCCTGGTTGGTTAGCACTATTGAATGAAAACTTGAATGCGGTATTGCGCTATGCAGTACCGCTAAGACTGTAGAATAATATCCCTTGAACATTTTAATTTGCGAATCCTTATGTATCTCGTTAAAACCCCGAAGTTCATCCAGGAACTTTTCCCCAACTTCACCTGGAGAATTCCCAGCAGCGAAAAGGTGCTCTACCTTACGTTTGATGACGGCCCTATTCCAGTAGTTACTCCCTGGGTACTGGAACAATTGGCTGCTTACAACGCAAAAGCCACTTTTTTCTGTGTAGGTGATAATATCCAGAAGCACCCTGAAGTATTCGAACAAGTAAAAGCTGCTGGCCATGCGGTTGGTAGCCACACTATGAATCACCAGAACGGGTGGACTACCGACAATATTCCCTACTTCCACAATGTGCGTCATGCTGCGAACTTGACCAAAACTGTGCTATTCCGTCCTCCCTACGGTAAGCTACGTCCGCGTCAGGCTCAGTTTTTGCAGCGTCACTACCGCATCGTTATGTGGGATGTGCTGAGTGGAGATTTTGATCCGAATATTAGTGCTGAGCAGTGCCTGCAGAATGTTACGCGTAATGCTGGACCCGGTTCTATTGTGGTTTTCCACGATAGTGTAAAAGCGGAAGAGAAGTTGCGTGTTACACTACCAAAGGTGCTTGCACATTACAGTGCATTAGGCTACCGTTTTGAGGCGCTCAATGAATATGAAAATATGTTGAGCCCGGAACAACGCAAGAGTGCTTAATAAGAATACCGCTTAGACTGCAGTGGTTGCTGTAGAGCTGAGCCTAGTTTGAAAAAATCAAAGCCCTGAATGTGTACACATTCAGGGCTTTCTGTTTCTTGATTCTGACCTTTGCTAACCTTCCCGCTCCAAGGAGTCGATGAATGCAGTTAGCATCCGGATAGCACTAGGTGTATCTGATTCTGCAATAGCTAAGGCCTTTTGGGCTGCTGCCAATGCTTGCTTATTGTTTCCTAGTTTACGTTCTACAATAGCCAGTGTGTAATAATGGCGGAATGTATCACTATTGTTTTTGATCGCTTCGGTGGCAGCGTACTGAGCCACGGAAAGGGCGTTCTTGTCATTTTCAAAATCATTGGATATGCGTAGGGCAAAATCATTGAGCTTAGAAGCATCCTCGGCAATGATTTCCTTTGCATAAGCGCGGGCAGCTTTAGCATACATCTTACCGTCACGGTGACCCTTTGCGTACCCCATTTCTGATACGTAGCGAAACTCCTCTGCTTTTTCCTGATAGTGTTCCTCCATTTTTTCGCAGGCTTCTTCCAGAAGCTCAGGGCTGCTGTATTCGACAGATTTTTCGGCAGTAGTCTGGCAGGCCGCGTACACCTGACTATAGTAGAGGTCAGAAGAATTCGCCGCAATGATGGCATCCTTACGGTCGGTCATAAGTGTGAAGATGCGGCTATCTGCTTCGGTCGCCGCGAGCATGATAAATTGTAGGTTATCTGGTGTGTTCAGATCACTTTGTGATCGCAAGAAATCATTGGCTACGCGCAAATGTGATTCATCATTGCGAATCAGCGATCGAACGTACTTATACACCAATTCTGGGTCGCGATCACCATCAGCATATTGCTCGGCGTAATCTCCTGTTGGCTCGGAAAGTGCTAGGGCTTTTTCTCCAGTGCGGATGAATTGATCTACAGCCTGTGCTCCTCTGACATTCTGCACCACATCACCTTCAGCGTTGATGTAGTATAGCGTAGGGAAGGCCGCTACAGGATATTTTGATCTGAACTCCGCATTTTCCGGAGCCTCCATGTCAATCTTTAGAGAAATAAAATTGCGGTTATAAAAAGCACCTACTTTTTCATTCGGGAATACCTCCGCAGCCATTCGCTTACAAGGGCCGCACCAGGTAGCGTATGCATCTACAAAGATGAGTTTGTCTTGGCTTTTTGCCTGAGCAAGTGCCTCTTGCCATTCACCTTTGAAGAAGTCAATTCCTTGGGCTGTTGCCAAACTGAAACTCAAGCTCAGTGCCAGGAATAGGAGCAATGTATTTTTCATCTGTTTTAAATTTTTCCGGAGTTGCATAAATAATCGCAACCCGCTCACATGACTTTCCTTAATCCTTCCTGGTGTGGATTTATGATTAAACAAAATCATGCTCGTTTCATTTGTCGGTCGTTTTAATGGAATAGCATATACCTGCCAAATTTGGCCAGGACGCAAACAAAGATAATGCTTGAAATATGGATGAATAGGAGAGGAGGAGCGATTTATTTGTCGCGTTCTTCCAGATAACGTTCAATCAACTGAGCAATTAAGTCTTTCAAAAAGACGCCTTGAGCTTCAGCAATTTGCTTGAGCGCAGCCAATTGTTTTTTATCAAAGGCCAAAGTTAGTCGACGCTTGTCGGCAAGTTTGGTGGTGCCCCGTTTTGGAGCTTCCGCGGTTTGTTGAATGAGCAGATCCAAACCGGCTAGACGTCGCTTAGGCTTAGCTTTTTTCGTTGATTCTTTTGCTTGTGCAGGCTCGTTTTCGAAAGCTTCAGCCAGAAAAGCATCGAGCTGCGAGGCAAATCCTTTGCTGCTCTTCTTTTCGTCATCACGTTTAGCACTTCCGCTAGGAGACTCTTCCGGGAATAGGGATAGCGTCTGCTGGCCTTGCTGTTCATCAGCATCACCAAACAGGCTATCGAGTCCTTCCGTAAAGCGTTTCTTGGCCAAACTATTCGGTTTTCTAATTTGAGCGGCTATTGAATCATGATAGCCTTATCTGTAATATAACGGTATTTTACCGCTTTTCGGTTTCCTGTTCGCGAAAATTCCTTTACCGTTCTGCTGCTTTATTAGAGCGACTAATGATCTCTTGGGCTAAGGAAAGGTAGTCCTTTGCTCCAGGGCTATTCCGATTGTAAGCGAAAATGTCCTTGCGTTGTGCTGGTGCTTCGGCTAAGGCAACATTGTCGCGGATGTAGGTTTCGAAAACCAGCGGGCCGAAGTATTTCTTGATAGTCTCTACTACATCTCGGTTGAGGACCTTACGCGCATCGTACATGGTGGCGATCACACCTCCGATATCTAACCCTTTGTTCAGTCGTAATCGAACCTTCTGGATGACCTGCTTAATCTTGGCTAGTCCCTGTAATGCTAAGAACTCTGTCTGCAACGGAATGAGTACGAAATCGCTGGTAGTAAGCGCATTCAATGTGAGCAGCCCCAAAGAAGGAGGGCAATCGATGAGAATAAAGTCGTAATCCTCCCGGAAAGGGTCAAATATCTCGCGCAGGATGTATTCTCGGCCAGCTTCATTGATCAATTCCATTTCTGCACTAGATAAGTCTAGTGTGGAGATAACCACGTCCAAACCTGGCTTGACCGTATACGGATCAAGCTCGGCCTCGCCGCGGATAGCTTCATAAATGGTGATGGGTTGCCGGGGAATCCCCAGGGATAAGGTTAAGTTGGCCTGAGGGTCGAGATCAACAAGAAGTACTTTCTTGCCTAGCTCTACCATGCCGGCACCGATGTTAATCGTGCTAGTGGTTTTACCTACCCCACCTTTGTGGTTCAATAGCGAAATGATCTTTCCCATGAGTCAGCTTAGTGTCGCAGAAAAATTAGCTTGACAAATTCGACTACTGGATCGTGGATGGAACGGTCCAGCTTAAGTGAATTCACGATCCAATAGTCTTTATAGAAATTGTGAAGTACTTTTTCACGTAGTACTATTAGGTACCGCGCTAAGGTAGTGAATTCAATGGGAATAAGAGGATAAGACCGCAAGGGCTACCTCAATAGGATTTGCTACTGTTTGACTTACTTATGTTTATCGAAAAATTGGGAGGAATTAGATGCGACTCTTGCCACCGTCTACCCCAATTACTTGGCCCGTCATAAAGCCCGCTGCAGGGCTAAGTAAATAAGCTGCTAGTTGTGCGACCTCCTGTGCGGTGCCTACCCGTTGGAGCGGATGACGATCTGCAGAAGCCTTGCGCTTATCTTCATTGGCAAGTAGTTTCTCGGCGAGGGGAGTGTCGGTTAGGCTCGGGGCAATGGCATTGACTCGAATCCTCGGAGCCCATTCCGCTGCTAATGAGCGTGTCAATCCTTCTACTGCGCCTTTTGCCGATGCCACACTTGCGTGAAAGGCCATACCACGTTGTACAGCAACCGTACTAAAGAGTACGACTGCCGCCTGTGAGGATTTCTTGAAACGACGCTCTACTGCTTGCAGACACCGCACCGCACCAATCAAGTTAACTTCCATCTCATGTCGGAACTGGTCTGGTTTTAGGCCGCGAAATGGTTTTAGATTAATGGTGCCAGGGCAGTACGCTAAGCCATCCAGGACGTCAGGTAGTTCATCCGTCGGTAGTTCATCCGTAGTAACATCGACGGCAAAGTGCTGGGCGCCGGGCAAAGCTGCCAGCCCCCGTTCTTCTCGAGACCAGACATAAACATTGTGGCCTTCGGTGAGGAGTTGTTCTACCAGGGCAAGACCTATTCCGGAGCTACCCCCTACTACTAGGATGTTACGATTTGACATAAAAAGAGACTATTTGGTTTTTGGTGGCTTTAGCAAATACCTGCATGCAACAGCAGGGATATTCGGTGGTTCAAATACAATGCGGAAATCTATGGGGATAAGCCATATTTCCTACTCGTAGCTAAACTGTCCGTGGAGCTACTATTCCCTTAGCTAGAATTGCAAGTGTGCTACTTGAGAAGTAAATTGAAAGCCTACCCTTCAAAAAAGCCATAATGATGAAAACTTTGCGCGCTTTACTTATCGTTTTTACCCTCCTCTTCGTGCTTCCAGGACACAGCCAGGATATGAATAATGATGGCCTGGAAGAAATCTTGAATACAATAAGTGATACCATTCAGGGAGGGAATGGAAATTGGCAGTTTGTAGTGAATGGCTTGCCCATATTTTGCATTACAGATCAAGGACATAACCGAATGCGAATCGTGACGCCTATTCAACACATGGACGATGTGACTGCAGAGCAAATGGCGGATTGTATGGAAGCCAACTTTCACACAGCCTTAGATGTGCGTTATGCCGTCTCAGATGATATTCTTTGGGTCGCCTATATCCATCCGCTCCGCGAATTGCAGCCCGATCAAGTGGTAAATGCAATCATTCAGGTTTACAATGCTGCCCTTACTTTTGGCACCAGTTACAGTAGCACTGATCTCACCTTTCCACAGCCGAAACCCAAGACGAAAAGGAGTTAGAGGAATTAATCTTAGTTTTGTTTTTAAACTAAGTAAGAGGTTTTCTTGTTTCTACTGTAACAAGATGTATCTTTATACCCTCTTAACTTCAACGCACGTATGAAAATAGCCATCGCGCAAATCAACGTCCACATTGGAAATTTTAGTGGCAACCTGGCACGTATTCGCTCCGCTGTAGCAGAGGCTAAAGCCCAAGGTGCCGATCTCGTTTTACTACCGGAATTGACTACTGTTGGATATCCTCCACGAGACTTTCTAGAGTTTAGCGACTTCATCGCACAGGCGGATGAAATGGTCGAAGAACTAAAGGCCGATGCAAAAGGTATAGCCATCCTCGTGGGCTCAACTACCGTAAACCCTGTACCAGAAGGAAAGGACCTTTACAATTCTGCATATTTTCTAGCAGACGGTGAGATTAAGGCTATTCAGCATAAGACGCTGTTGCCTACCTATGACATCTTTGATGAGTACCGCTATTTTGAGCCGGCGCATGAGTGGGAGGTGATAGAGTACATGGGTCAGCGGATTGCCCTGACGATTTGTGAGGACCTTTGGAATGTGGGCAATGAGAATCCATTGTACAAGATCTGCCCAATGGATGAAATGATCGATCAGAAGCCAGATCTGATCTTAAACCTGTCGGCTTCTCCCTTTTCATTCGATCATGCGGAGGACCGCGTCCATGTTCTTCGCGCAAATATCGAACAGTACCACATCCCCATTTTCTATACCAATAAGGTAGGTGCACAAACAGAGGTGTTGTTTGATGGTGGTTCACTGGTCATGTCTCCTGATGGCACGGTATACGATGAGCTGCCCTACTTTGAGGAAAGCATTCGCACGTATGATTTGGAGGACGTGAAGAAAGTTACTGATCCAAAAAGGGAGCAGGAACGCGATAAAATGACTTTGATTCATGATGGCTTGATCATGGGCCTTCGTGATTACTTCTATAAGCTCGGTTTTAAGCGAACCATCCTGGGACTGAGTGGTGGTATTGATTCTGCTGTAGTTGCGGTACTTGCAGCCCGAGCACTGGGTCCAGATAATGTGCGCTGCGTGTTGATGCCCTCGCAATTTAGCAGTGACCACTCTGTGAATGACGCGCGCCAACTTGCCCAAAACCTGGGTTCGCAATATGAGATTATTCCTATTGAGGATATCTACAAGGAATACGAGGTGGCTCTTCGGCCCCACTTCTGGGGAACGGAGTTTAATATTGCGGAAGAGAACTTACAGGCCCGTATTCGTGGTATGCTGTTGATGGCCTTCAGTAATAAATTTGGCCCAATTCTGCTCAATACATCTAACAAGAGTGAGATGGCAGTAGGCTATGGAACGCTCTACGGCGATATGTGTGGTGGTTTGAGTGTGATTGGTGATTTGTACAAAACCGAAGTCTTCGAGTTGGCCCGCTTTATGAATAAGGATGGCGAAGTGATTCCAGAGAATATCATCACTAAACCCCCTTCTGCCGAGCTGCGCCCTAATCAGAAAGACAGCGATAGTTTACCAGATTACGACATTTTGGATGAGGTACTGTTTCAGTACATTGAGCAACGCAAAGGGCCAAAGGAGATCATTGCACAGGGCTACGACGAAGCATTGGTTCGTCGAATCTTACGCCTGGTGAATATCAATGAGTTTAAGCGCTATCAAACCGCTCCGGTATTACGCGTGAGTAATAAGGCCTTTGGTATGGGCCGTAGGTTACCGATCGTAGCTAAGTATTTGAACTAATGATCCTTCATTAAAATCATCAGCCATGCATATGTTGGAGTTGCCATTGCCGTACATGAACGAATTGGCTAAGCAGATTGCTTTTATCAGCTCCTTCTTAGGGGGCTTCTCCGTTACCTTGCTGGGAGCATTGATTTTATCAGATAAGGATGGCCGATTGCTACGCGTTTTGACAGTATCCACGGCCACGGCGTCTTTGGCATTTATTGTTTCAGTGGCTGCAATGACACAAATGATCATGGTGACCACTGAAGGTTATCCCTTTCCAGTAGATCAAGGACAATTGTTTTCTTCTAGATTAGTGGGGACGCTAGCCTTATTGGTGGGGATGATGGCTTCAATAGTCACCATCTCGCTATCAGGGTGGGTGCGATCAAAGAAGCTGGGCATTTTTACTACCGTACTTGGGTCTCTTACAATGATAGCTATGTTCCTATTTATGTAGGCAAAAAGCGATGAACTGGCGCACCATTAATTGCGTCTTGCGCCTAGCCTCGATCATCCCCATATGGGCTACTTTCTCCAATACGTTGATGTCAGCTACTGCTGGTAGTGATAGCTGATCGCGGCTAGCTTCGGCAGGTACAGCGGTATCCTCTTCTCCCACAATAAAGAGTACTGGGCAAGCACTTTGCCGTAGTACTTCCGAACGATCTGGCCGTTTGGCCATTGCTTCCAAACCAGCGATGATACCTTCTGCCTGATAACGAGCAGCTCTGTGGATCAGTTTGTCGAGGTCAAAAGGATGGCTAAGGCCATAACTGGAGGCGAAGAGTTTTGGCACCAATTGCTTCACATAAAGCTGGTGACCTTGGCGATTAATGAAATCGATTTGTTTGTGACGGGCACCTTTTTTGTCTTCCGAATCGGCATAAGGATGGGAGTGGAAAAGGCCGAGTCCGCGCAGTCGTTTTGGCGCCATTTCGGCTAGGGCCAGAGCGGTGTATCCACCCATAGAGTGGCCGATGACGATGACCTCATTCAGTTTCTTAGCATCTAGGACAGCAAGCACTGCTTCTGCATAGTATTGGATGCTTGCTGGGCGAACAACTTCAGATTCGCCGAAGCCCGGCAAATCGATCGTGATGACCCGGTAGTTCTCTTCCAGCAAATCGTGCTTAAAATCTTCCCAGATGCGGCTGTCTTCGCAAAAGCCATGCAGGAGGACCACAGGGAATCCCTTCCCTTCCATTTGATAGGCTACTTTGGCATTGCGAAAAGGTAGTGTTTTCATTTTCCTACGTCTAAATTGGGCGTAGATTTTACTTGGCTACGGGTGTGTCAGATAATCTCTGCAAATGTAATGGCTTCCTGCTCGGCGACCAAATTAGCTTGCAATGGTTTGATCCACACTAAACTTGTCTAAAAACTACTTGCAACGCCTAAAATTGTCCTTTTTGTTCTACTCGTCGTTCCATACTCTCCTTGATAGCCCTGCTATAAAGCTCCGTGCGAACCTTGATTAGTCCGAAAATGCCTGATTTTTGACGAATGCGGCAATTATTAGACAAGTTCATTTGCTATCTTTGGCAAACACAACTTACGCATCAGAGGAGAAGTTTATTATGGCAGATTTCGCAAAAATGGCCAAGCAGTTTTCCAGAATTGAACATCTGGAGCATCAGCTTCATTTGCGACAACTGCAGGTGAATCGCTTGCTGACCTTAACCCAAGCGATCAACAACAACTTTTCGGCCGGAGAGCTCTACGAGATGTATCACTCGTTCCTTACGTTTGAGCTTGGTGTGAAGAAGATGGCACTGTTCATCCGTGGGGTGCAATCGGAGCCTTGGCGTTGTGCTGCTCATAATGGATTGAGTGACGAACAATTGGCCTACGATATCAGTGCAGAATTAGGAGACTTCACCGAACTGGTTAATCTGGAGGCGGCAGAGCATTCTTTTCTTTCCGTATTTGAATTAGTAATCCCGGTGCTTCATAAGGAGCAGCCTATCGCATACGTTTTCATCGGCGGGTTTGGTGATGAAGACGATATGTACGAGAAGGTACAGTTCATCACGACCATTACCAATATTGTGGCGGTGGCCATTGAGAATAAGCGCTTGTTTAAACGGCAGCTCGAGCAGGAACGTCTACGTCGAGAAATGGAGCTTGCTGGGGAGATGCAGCGTATGCTCATTCCAGCCAGCCTACCGGTGAAGGACTGCTATGAGATGGCGAGTATTTATAAACCGCATTTTGGTGTCGGTGGAGATTACTACGACTATCTAGAGTTTCCTGATGGAAAACTGGCTTTCTGCATTGGGGATATCTCGGGTAAAGGGGTAGCTGCGGCGCTGCTGATGGCTAACTTTCAGGCCAACTTTAATTCGCTCATCAACAAACGTACGCCACTTAAGGAGTTTATTGTAGACCTCAATACATCGGTGAATCGTATTACCGGAGGCGAACGATTCATTACCTTCTTTGTAGCAGAGTTTGATCGTTACACGAACGTTCTACGTTTTATCAATGCAGGGCATAACCCTCCTATTCTTGCGAGTGCCAACCAGACGATTCTTCTGCGCGAAGGTTGTACTATCTTAGGTTCTTTCCAGGAGCTTCCAGAGATTCAGGTTGGTGAGGTTAGGTTGACTGAGCCGTCCCTGATTCTTACTTACACAGATGGGCTAATCGACGTTCAGAATGCCGAAGGGGAATACTTTGATGATTTGATTTTGCAGCAATTCGTCGAAGCAAATCACAGCCTTTCGGCCGCCGATTTCAACCAAGCGCTGCAAGAAGAGATTAACCGATTTAAAGGAGATAAGGGTTATCCCGATGATTTTACCGTTCTCACCTCCAAGTTTGTTCCAGTAGAAAACCCTTGTTAATGCGCTGTTAAGCGCTAGATGCTGCTGTTGACACGTTAGAAAAAAGCTGATCTTTAAGGTCGTAATCAAGTCTTCTCTATGCAGAATGCCGTCATTCGCTGGGTAGTTATATTGGGAGCTGTTGCCCTAGTGGGTATCATTGGTATTCAGTCCTATTGGGTCATGGCAACCTGGGATTTGAACGAAGAGGAGTTCAATAAGAAGACTAACCTCGCGCTTTTTCAGGTAGCTAAGAAACTGGCATCCATCAACGATGCGGAACTACCATCAAGGGATATCGTCAAGCAACGGACCTCCAACTACTGGATCGTTAATATGGCTGTGGAGATTGATGCAGAACTGCTAGAATATCTCCTTCAAAGTGAGCTAGAAGAGCGATCTATCAATGTAGACTTCGAGTATGCTGTATTTGATTGTCATACAGATGAGATGGTCTACGGAGGCTATTGCAGTTTTACGCCTGAAGGTGAACGAAAAAACCTAGATCTTGGCGATCTTCCCAAGGACCGAGAGTTTACCTACTACTTCGGTGTGAAATTCCCAGGCCGAACCGGCTTCCTGTTTGATAAGATGCAGTTGATCATCTTTCTATCGGTCATACTCCTGGTTACCATTTTGTTCTTTGCGTATGCGATGTGGGTCATTTTGCGACAGAAACGACTTTCTGAAATGCAGAAGGATTTCATCAATAATATGACGCATGAGTTCAAGACGCCCTTGTCTACGATCAAAATTGCTGCCGGAGTGTTTGCTAACGACGAGCGAGTACAGTCAGATAGTCGTCTAGAACGATACGCTAATATCATTTTGGAACAAAATGAGCGTCTGAACCGACAGGTGGAGAAAGTATTACAACTTGCTCGCCTGGAGAAAGGGAACATAGAGCTTAAGAAGGAGAAAGTGGTGTTGCTAGAGGTACTTGAACCCTTGATGGAGAGCACCGGTATGCAGCTAGAGCAACGTGGCGGAGAACTAGTAACGGATTTAGCTGCTGTGCAAGGTGTCACCATTATGGCGGATCGCCTTCACTTGTCTAATATCTTGTATAGCTTGTTGGATAATGCGCTCAAGTATTGTAATGGTAAGCCTGTAATTACGGTGACGACCGAGCGAAAAGACAAGCGCATCATGCTGCGGGTAGCTGACAATGGAATTGGCATTGCCCCTTCGCATCAAGCTCGAATTTTTGATAAATTTTACCGGGTGCCCACCGGAAATGTTCATAATGTGAAAGGCTTTGGCCTTGGCCTATATTACGTGAAGCGAATTTGCCAGGCCCATGATTGGCAAATCAATTTGGAGAGTAAGCCCGGGCAAGGAACAGCCTTCGAAATCTTACTTGGCAAAGCTTCGATCAGTAAGCAAGCTGCAGTACCACCCGCAACTGTTTTACCCAACTAAAACCAACTTAGCACTATGCGTGCACACCTGCTCTACGTTGAAGACGATGAAAGCCTGAGTTTTGTGACTCGCGATCATCTAGAACTACAAGGATATCAAGTAACCCACTGCCCAGATGGCGGTAGCGCTCGAACGGCAATTGAATCCGGGCAGTATGACCTGTGTCTACTGGATGTGATGCTGCCGGAAACGGACGGTTTTACGCTAGCCAAAGAGATTCGTAAAAAGAACACAGAGGTACCTATCCTCTTTCTTACCGCACGATCGCTTAAGGAAGATCGTTTACACGGCCTTCGATTAGGTGCTGATGACTACATTACGAAGCCCTTTAGCATTGAGGAGCTGATCCTGAAGATTGAGGTGTTCTTACGCAGGTCCCGGGCCGTTTCTACGCCAGTTCCTCAAGAGTATACTATTGGTGCCTATGCCTTCAATTATCCTAACCTTGAACTAAAGCACGGTGCTGATGTGCGTCGTCTTACTCAGAAAGAAGCAGATCTACTTCAGTATTTGATTCGACACAAGAATCAGGTCATTAAGCGAGGAGATATCTTGGAAGAAGTATGGGGCGAAAATGATTACTTCCTGGGGCGTAGTTTGGATGTGTTCATCTCACGTTTGCGCAAATATTTGAAAGAAGACGCATCTATCAAAGTTGAGAATGTTCATGGCGTCGGCTTTTGCTTTCATGTGTAGGTTCAGCGGGAACTAATTTGAAGGCGCTGTTTGTTGGGGCACTGTACCAACCCTTCCTTTTATGTCGGCCGTTCCCATTTTTACTTGTCGTCTCTGGGCTACCCAGCGTAGTGGTAGTTCTATGCTTGCAAAAGCACTGGAGCAAACCGGTATAGCCGGACGCCCCGAAGAGTTATTCAATATTCCGCCTGAAGGATCTTTAGCCGAAATGCACGATGTTGATAGCTATGAAGCGCTGCGCGATCGGCTGTGGGAAATTGGATGCTCGTCAAATGGTGTTTTTGCCATAAAGTATCATTACAGCACGCATTACCATACTCGCTTGTTTGAAGAAGTCTGCCGATTGCGGGGCATAAACCCCCAAGGCGTTGAGAAACAGGAGTCAGTATGGGAAGACTTATTCCCGAACAGCAAGCATGTGTATCTGAGCCGCCGAAATAAAGTGCGTCAAGCAGTGTCCTGGTGGAAAGCGATTAAGACGGAGCAGTGGCATGTTCGGCCCGCCGAATCGAGAGTTAAGCCCGGACTCGATTTTTATGAGAGGCACTATGATTTCGCTGCGCTAAGTCATCTCTACCATCAACTAGTGCTCAAGGAATGCGCTACGGAAAGCTACTTTGCGAATCACGGGATTCAACCTCATACGGTAATTTATGAGGATCTCTGCCGAGACTATCAAGGAGAAATCAATAAGATTATGCGCCACTTAGGGTTTGACTATGAGCAAGAGGAATTAGCTCATACTTATTTCACCCGTACTAGTGACGAGTATTCGGAAATTTTGGTGGAACGATTCCGCAAAGAGTTGCAACAAGAATGGTCCCACCAGGATTGGTAAGAGAGATCTGAGGTAGTTTAGTCCTCTACTAATGTTACGTCGCGAAGAATGTACATCAATTGATTGATGTCTGCATCGTTGAGTTCTAGCGTGCCACGGATAGTGATTGCCTCCGTTTGATATTGGATTGGCTCATCTGCATAGACTTCCATTACCGTCTCAGGGCCAGCTCCACCACAGAAAAAGCACATGTTGTACGGGAAGGCAGAAAAGATGAATTCCGTGTGGCTCTTGTAGCCTTCAACAGGAATTACATATCCGCGTACTTCAATTTCTTCACCGTCTAGGGATTCCACCTCATCGCTGAATACAGGGACATCTACCTTGAAACCTAGTAGCTCGTCATATTGCTTGGTGTAGGTAATTCGCGCTAGCTTTTGCCAAACATTCTCTTCGGTAGAATCTTGGCCATAAAGTACACCGACGGCAAATACAGCAATAAAGGCAATGCAGATGGTACGCATAAGGCAACGTTTTGATCTTCTTTTAAATAGAACGCGAAGATAGCAGATTAGACTGTTACCTTGACGTTAAAGTTTAGTGTTAAAAGAGCATCTCCAAAGGAATTCATATCATTTCTTTGGAGATGCACCCACTCAACAACTGAAAAGTGGGAAGTGTTGGCACTATTGTCCGTTAGGACGCGTAACGGTCTTGATTAACGTACCCTTTGGAAGGCGCGTAGTCAATTCCATACCGTTCAAGATGGCCAATTCTTCGTGCCGGTCACTTGGCTGCTGGTACCGTGCAAAAGCCTCCCGCACAGTCATTTCCCGATCAAGGGTTTGGATCTTTAGGCGTTCGGCCTGACGGTTTAGTTTATCAGGATCACTTAGGGAACGGAAACCCGTCATGATGTTCAGCATGCGTCCGCGATAGGAGACGAAGTCCTGTTCGCTGGATACACCAATGAAGTGGTAGATCAACTCTCCATATTGAATGTAGTAGGATACCGTCTTTAACACCTGTTGCGCAGGTTGTCCATTGGCATCCTGGCCTTCCTGTACGAGGTCTGCATATACTTCCAGTGCAGATATTCCATTGACCGTTCTGCGCTGGCTAGCTGTAGTGCGTAGACTATACTTCTCCCCGGCTGCTTGTGCGGCAGCTTCCAGCGAGGCTCCTTGACCAAGCTGTAGAATTACCACTGCTTTACCATCTTCTGGTGCCATTTGCACTTGCTGTGGTGAGTTGGCTGTACGCCAGCCAGAAGGAATCGGATATTGGAACTTAAGCTCAGGATGGTAGAAGTTGTCATTTTCTACAAAACCCTGGCGTGGATCTTCACCATACATCAAGCCATCAATCATACGGAGGTAGGAGTCACGACCGACCTCATAGTTTTGACCTTGGTGACGACGTTGCCACTGGCCCGCCATTTGCCCAACCTTCTGGTTTCTATCAGCAGGGTCGGGGTGAGTAGACATGAAGGTTGGTAGACGACCCTCCGGGCCGCCCGTTAGGCGATCTAGCGTAGCGAAGAAACCGGCCATTTCATGTGCATCGTACCCAACTTGCGAAGAATACTCAACACCCAGCTTGTCAGATTCACTTTCCGCATCACGTCCGTATTTTAACAGCAATAGCTGCATGCCTTGGCTGGCTTCATTTCCGAACTGCGCAAACTCTGGGGAAATGATCATACCAGCGATCAAGCCTACCTGAGCCAAAACCGTACGGCTATATTGACGTGCCGAGTGCCGTGCAGTAACGTGGCCAATCTCATGACCAAGTACCCCGGCAAATTGTGCCTCATTGTTAAAGTGAGCCATAATGCCACGCGTGAAATAAACGTACCCGCCTGGTACTGCAAAGGCGTTTACTACTGGCGAGTCCAATAGCTTGAACTCAAAAGGCAGGTCGGGGCGGTGCGAGATGGCAGCCATCTCCTGGCCTTTAGTATTGAGGAAAGCTTGCAACTCTTCATCTTGATACATGCCGAATTGAGCTACAATAGAAGGATCAGATTGTTTGCCCAATGCCAGTTCCTGTGATTCCGACATCAGCATGAATTGCTTTTTGCCAGAAACGGGGTTAACGGCACAGCCGTCCCAGAAGAAGGAGAGTGCCAGAACAAGCCCGGTAAGAAGTAAACTGCGATAAGGTAGTATGGTGCGTATCATAGTAGGTCTTTATTTATGGTGAAAAACAGCTTGTAATTGTTGGTTGATAGCAGGTAGAACCTCTTCAAAACGCTTTGGGAATAAAAAGAAGAAAGCAATACCCATTGCTTGTAGATCTAATTCTGGAAGTCCTATCCAGCGCTTGAGCGCCTCGTGTGAAAAACCACTCACACTTTCGAGTTGTTCCCAGCCAGCATTGTCCCAATCACCTAGGTCTGCTTCGGGATAAGTGTGTGCGTAGACCCGCGCATATTCGTACCAGGCAGGGTTCAAGAATTGTCGTGGATCCACAAAGCCTCGCAGGATATGTTCCAGGCAAAACATAACTACCCCATCAGGTTCGTAGATCTCCGAAGCATGAAAAGTGGTTTCATACTGAGGAGAGGGGAATGGGTGAGGATATACAATGATGTTCTCAAACTTGGGAAAGAGAAACTGCTCCTTATTGAAGGTCATGGCTACCGGTGCACTAGCAATCATCACCTGCCCATCAAGCGGCATTTTTTCTAAAACCTGCGGCATAAAATTGTGGCCGTGGTTAAATAAGAATACGCGACGACGAAATTCCTGTTGCTCTTCTGCGCTCAATTGGCGATAAAAAGGGAGGCGCTGCTCCAATAGCTGTGCCATTTCACTAGGTAGATCTGGCGGGAAACGTTGCCACCACCACCAATTAATCTGTGGGGCCAGAATAAAACCAGCAACCAGGATCACTAATGCAACGATCATCATAAACGACCAGTTCTCATCGACTTCTATGGTTAGGTATAGACCTAATCCAAGAAGAAGGATGAACGGTATGGCTAAACGAAAAGCAGGCATGTAAAAAAACTTAGTTGAGCCTAAAGTACGGGAAGTGTAGGTTAATTGTTGTACGTCTAGTTAGAAATTCGACCCGTAAAATGGACCTTTCGAGCTTTGGACGTGGAAATCTTGAAGGAGTTACATTTAGATAGGGAATAGGAAGGCTGAAGCGAACGAAGAGAATAAGGGGGCATATTTCTTTTTTTGTCAGCTACTGAGTCTCAATGTCTTCTAGGCCTCCGAAAAATGATTGTTGAAGAATCTGATAAAAAAATGTGCGGTTTCTTGCCTTGTATAGAAATTAGTCATAAATTTGCCACGCCTTTGAAAGTAAGGCGCTTTATATAGGTTGGTGCGGTAGCTCAGTTGGTAGAGCAATGGACTGAAAATCCATGTGTCGGCGGTTCGATTCCGCCCCACACCACATACTTCAAGTACTTATGCTAGTAACTTTCGTACATCATCATTCAGGATTTGCTTCGGCGGCGAATGGTGATCTCGTATGTGCTTAACTACTTGAATAGAAAATTCACAGAAAAGGTCTTCCGTTAGTCGCGGAAGGCCTTTTTTTATTTCCCCCAATTCAAACCAAAATCTCCAAACCATGTCTGATCGTTTAAAAGTAGCTGTGCAAAAATCCGGGCGTTTGCTCGACGATTCCCTCCGCCTACTGAAAGAATGTGGTATCAGCATTGACAACGGCCGTAACCAACTTAAAGCCTCTGCTCGAAATTTTCCGATTGACATCCTCTATCTGCGCAATGGCGATATTCCCCAGTACGTACAAGATGGAGTAGCTGATATCGGTATCATTGGTCAGAACACGATGATAGAAAAAGGGAAGGCCATTAAAGAGGTCCTTCAATTAGGATTTTCTAAGTGCCGTTTGTCTATCGCTACCCCTCGATTCGCAGACTATGATGGGCCACAATGGTTGAACGGTAAGAAGATCGCAACCTCTTATCCTAATTCACTTCGAGGCTACCTGAAAGCTAATGATATCGAGGCAGAGATTCATGAGATTTCTGGTTCCGTAGAGATCGCGCCTAATATCGGTCTGGCGGATGCTATCTGTGACCTGGTAAGTACAGGAAGTACGCTCTTCAAGAACAACCTCGAGGAACAAGAGGTCATGCTCAAGTCGCAGGCCTGCATAGTGAAAAGCGAAAATCTTGCTCCTGGCGCCCAACAAATTTTGGATAAACTGGTTTTCCGTATTGAATCTGTACTGACAGCCCGGAAAAACAAGTACTTGTTGATGAACGCGCCCGATTCGTCGGTTAATGAAATCATCGAGTTACTCCCCGGAATGAAGAGCCCCACTGTGATGCCATTGGCACAAAAAGGATGGAGCTCTATTCACACGGTGATCTCCGAAGATAGCTTCTGGGAAATCATCGATTCCCTGAAGGCTAAAGGTGCGGAAGGTATCCTGATAATCCCCATCCAAAAAATGATCCTGTAAGCATGCAGCTATATATCCAACCCGACCCCGCCAAATGGAATGAAATATTAGCTCGTCCGGCGATGGACTTGCGTCAGCTGGAGGGTCCAGTAGGCGATATCCTACAAGAGGTAGCGAATAGAGGAGACGATGCCCTTTTGGATTTCACGGCTAAGTTTGATGGCGTTAGACTAGCAGAGCTAGCAGTGAGTGCCGAAGAAATTGCACTGGCAGGAGAGCAGATCTCGTCTGAGCTCCGCGAGGCGATTCAGACAGCTAAGTACAATATCGAACAGTTTCACCGTGCTCAGCAAGATACGACCCCAACGGTAGAGACGATGCCCGGAGTGCGTTGCTGGCGCCGGAGCGTTGGTATCGAAAGAGTTGGCCTCTATGTACCAGGCGGTACAGCTCCATTGTTTTCTACGGTATTGATGTTGTCTGTGCCAGCAGTTTTGGCTGGGTGCCGAGAAGTGGTGCTTTGTACGCCACCGCAAAAAGATGGTAGCGTACACCCTGCTATCCTATATGCCGCGAATCTAGCCGGCGTGAAACAGATTTATCGCGTTGGTGGAGCACAAGCGATTGGGGCAATGGCCTATGGTACTGAGACCATTCCATCGACGTACAAGATTTTTGGCCCGGGTAATGCTTATGTGACTGTGGCCAAGCAGTTGGTCAGTAAGCTTGGTGTGGCGATTGATATGCCTGCTGGGCCATCAGAGGTGATGGTAGTGGCGGACGAAAGTGCAGAGCCAGCCTTTGTTGCTGCTGACTTATTGAGTCAAGCAGAGCACGGAGCGGATAGTCAGGTGGTATTAGTATGCTACACAGAAGAGATGGCGAAGCAAGTAATGGCTGCTACTAACGAACAGCTAGAGAAATTGCCTCGACGCGATTTCGCAGCAGCTAGTTTAGCCAACAGTGTGGTGATGGTAGTAGATGCACAAACGGATGCCATGGCAGTCATTAACGCTTATGGCCCAGAGCACCTCATTTTAGCGGTTGATCAACCCGAGCAGTGGGTAGATGGTATTGTGAATGCCGGCTCTGTCTTTATGGGGCATTATACTCCAGAGTCGGTTGGTGATTACGCTAGTGGCACCAATCACACCTTACCAACAAATGGCTTTGCCCGTGCTTATAGCGGTGTATCTCTAGACTCTTTTGTGCGCAAGATTACCTTCCAGCAATTGAGTCAGGAAGGTTTGCAAAATATTGGTCCAACGGTAGAAAAAATGGCTGCTGCCGAATCTTTGGAGGCGCATAAGAATGCTGTTTCTATTCGTTTAGCAAGCCTCAAAAACTAAACCCATGACTACAGCATTCGACTTAACCACATTGGTGCGACCAAATATTGCGGCCTTGAATCCATATTCTTCCGCTAGAGATGAATTCAAAGGTTCCGCTGAAGTCTATCTGGATGCCAATGAGAACCCGTACGAAACAGGCTTGAATCGATACCCTGACCCTTTGGCTGCTGCCGTAAAGAAGGAGCTGGAGCAACTTAAGGGCGTGCCTGCCCAACAGATTATGCTTGGCAATGGTAGCGACGAGGTTATCGATTTGCTTTTCCGCATATTCTGCGAGCCGGGCAAGGATGAAGTCATAACCTTGCCCCCTACCTATGGTATGTACCAGGTAAGTGCAGACATCAATAATGTTGGTGTAAAAAAGGTGCCACTAAAAGCGGGCTTCGTGCCCGATGTGGATGCCATTCTGGCGGAGGCCAATGAACGCACCAAGATTCTCTGGCTTTGTACGCCTAATAACCCAAGTGGAAATGATTTTCCGGCAGACGCGATGGAACGTTTAGTAGGAAGCTTTCCTGGGATTGTGGTGATTGATGAAGCTTATGTTGATTTTGCCAATCGGGCATCCTATACCACATGGCTGGATCGCTTCCCGAATTTGGTGATCATGCAGACCTTTTCTAAAGCTTGGGGCCTGGCTGGGATACGCTTGGGAATGGCTTTCGCTTCAACGGCTATTATTCAGCTGCTCAATGCGGTTAAGCCTCCCTACAATGTGAATCGCTTAACCCAAAAAGCGGCTCTAGAAGCACTACAGGAGAAACAGAAGCAAGCCGAGGAAGTGCAGACGATCTTGGGGCAGCGCGCTTTGATGCAGCAGCACTTAGCAAGCTTAAGCTTCGTAGAGCGTGTCTATCCATCCAGTTCCAATTTTATTCTGGCTAAGGTGGAAGACCCAAAGGCTACTTACAATTATCTCATGGGCAAGGGGATTATCGTTCGCGATCGTTCGCGCCAGTATGCTTGTGAGGGGTGCCTGCGATTTACCGTAGGGACGCCAGAAGAAAATGAACGCTTATTCCGCGCATTGATTGAAATGTAATGGCTGCATTTGCCGACGAAATAGAATAAACCATGCAAAAAGTACTTTTCCTCGATCGCGATGGCACGATCAACCTCGAACCAGAAGATTATCAGGTAGATGCCTTGGAGAAGGTGGCCTTCTATCCAGGCGTGTTCCAATACCTAGGGCGAATTGCTCGTGAGTTGGATTACGAGTTGGTGATGGTGACAAACCAGGATGGCCTGGGTACAGACAGTTTTCCAGAAGAGGGATTCTGGCCAGCGCAAAACCTGATCGTCGATACGCTCAAGGGGGAAGGAATTGAATTTGCGGATATCGTGATCGATCGCACTTTTGCACGGGACAACAAGCCTACCCGTAAGCCGGGCACCGCCTTGCTGCAGAAATACCTGGAAGGTGATTACGACCTGGCCAATAGCTTCGTAGTGGGTGATCGCCTGACTGATATGCAGCTGGCGCAGAATCTCGGTGGAAAAGGTATTTGGATTAATACAGACCCAAATTTGGGGGCCGATGAGCTTGCCCAAGAACAACTAGCGGCCTTAGGTGACACAATTGCCCTGACTACTACTGATTGGGCAGAGATCTATGCTCTACTGAAACTTGGGAGTCGCAAAGCCAGTGTGCATCGCAAAACCAAAGAGACGGACATTCGTATCGAACTTGATTTGGATGGTACAGGTCAAGCGGATATGAAAACGGGTCTGGGTTTCTTCGACCACATGTTGGAACAAATTGCTCGTCACTCTGGAAGTGACTTGACCATCCATGTCGATGGTGACTTGCATATCGATGAGCACCACACCATAGAGGATACGGCTTTAGCGCTAGGCGATGCTTTTGCCAAAGCCTTGGGCAATAAGTTGGGCATAGAACGCTACGGATTCTATCTGCCGATGGATGATGTATTGGCTCAAGTAGCAATCGATTTTGGCGGACGCCCCTGGATCGTCTGGGAGGCCGACTTCAAGCGAGAAAAGATTGGGGATATGCCCACAGAGATGTTCTATCATTTCTTCAAGTCTTTTTCTGATGCTGCTCGTTGCAACCTCAATATTAAAGTGGAAGGAGATAATGAGCATCACAAGATTGAAGCCATATTTAAAGGTTTAGCTCGCGCTATTCGGATGGCTAAAAGCAGAGATGCACGTTCGGCACAATTACCTAGTACCAAAGGAATGCTCTAATCATGATCGCAGTAATCGACTATAACGCGGGTAATGTACGGTCCGTTCTTTATGCCCTAGAGCGTATTGGGGTGGAAGCTGTGCTGACCTCTGACCATGATGAAATTGCCGCCGCAGAAAAGGTGATTTTCCCCGGAGTGGGAGCTGCAGGAACTACCATGCAGTTTCTACGCGAGCAAGGTCTGGACGAGTTGATCAGGTCATTAAAGCAGCCCGTTTTAGGCGTATGCCTGGGTATGCAATTGCTTTGTGAGTATTCGGAAGAAGATGATAACACACCTTGTCTGGGTATCATACCTCAGGCGGTGAAGCGCTTTCTACCGCAAAAAGGGGAAAAGGTACCGCACATGGGGTGGAATACGCTACGCTTAAATGATGATAGTTGGCTCAGCCCAGAACTGGAAGGACAGTACACCTACTTTGTACATAGCTATTACGTAGAGAAAGGCCCTTATACCGTTGCGGAGTCTGATTATGTACATCCCTTCAGTGCGGTGTTGAGAAAGGATAACTTCTTTGCGACGCAGTTTCACCCGGAGAAATCAGGAAGTGTCGGAGAACAAATTTTGAAAGACTTTTTAGCTCAATAAGCTCATGCATATAATTCCCGCTATAGACATTATTGATGGCAAGTGTGTGCGCCTCACGCAAGGTGACTACGCCCAGAAGAAGGTATACAATGAAGATCCCTTGGAGGTAGCGAAAGCCTTCGCTGATGCCGGTGTTACTCGCCTGCACCTGGTCGATTTGGACGGAGCCAAGGCCAAGCATATTGTTAATTACAAGGTGCTGGAGCGCATTGCTACCCGAACGGATCTGCACATCGATTTTGGCGGTGGTCTCAAGCAAGATGAGGATTTGCGTATCGCATTTGAGAGTGGTGCGGCACAAATCACAGGAGGTACCGTTGCGGTCAAGAACCCAGATCGTTTTCTGGCGTGGTTGGAGCGCTTTGGGGCAGAGCGGATTATTCTTGGAGCGGACGTCAAGAATGGTAAGATTGCTGTGAGCGGTTGGCAAGAAGAGAGCCAGGAAGAGCTGCTTCCATTCCTTGAGCGCTATTTAGAGGCAGGTGTGCGCTATGCTATTTGTACAGACGTATCGAAAGATGGCTTGCTGCAAGGTTCGGCACTAGAACTATATGCACAAATTCGGGAACGCTTTCCAGATCTACAGTTGATTGCTAGTGGCGGAGTGACAGAGATGGAAGAGATTGAGCGCCTCCAAGAAATAGGATGCTTTGGTGCTATTATCGGGAAAGCAATTTACGAAGGACGTATTCAGTTACGTGATTTGATGTCTTAAACTACTAATCCTCATGCTTGCGAAGAGAATAATTCCCTGTTTAGATATCAAAGATGGCCGGACAGTCAAAGGCGTAAACTTTGTCCAGTTGCGCGATGCTGGTGACCCCGTTGAGTTAGGTGCACGTTATAGCGAAGAAGGAGCCGACGAGCTCGTGTTCCTCGATATCACGGCCACGCACGAGAAACGCAAAACCCTGGCGGCATTGGCACGAGATATTGCCCGTCACTTACGCATTCCGTTTACACTAGGTGGAGGTATTAAGTCGGTAGAAGATGTAGGGGTGCTGCTGGATGCAGGAGCGGACAAGATTTCTATTAACTCTGCTGCTGTTCGGCGGCCGGAATTGATTTCTGAATTGGCTGGCGGTTTCGGTAGTCAATTTGTGGTAGTGGCGGTTGATGCCAAACAGGTAGAAGGAGAATGGTATGTACACCTAAACGGTGGACGCCTGGCTACAGATATCAAGCTTTTTGATTGGGTAAAAGAAGCAGAAAGCCGCGGGGCAGGGGAAATCCTATTTACCAGTATGAACCATGATGGCACGAAGGCCGGTTTTGCGAATGAGGCAACGGCTAGGGTAGCCGAGTTGGTTCAGATTCCCGTGATCGCTTCTGGCGGAGCAGGGACGATGGAGCATTTTTCAGAAGTATTTACTAGCGGCCAAGCCGATGCGGGCCTAGCCGCCAGTATATTTCACTTCGGAGAAATTCCGATTCCTCAGTTAAAGGAGTACTTGCACAAGCAAGATATTCCCGTGAGGTTGTAGCGCATTAGCTAGCGGCAAGGCCGATCAAGCCAATGAGGAAAATGATACCGTAGATACCAAGCATGATGGCCATGAAAATGCCATAAAACTTGTACATCGATTTTTGGTTCTCAAAGGCATCTACCAGAAAGGCCTGGCTGTCGTCGCGAAGTGCAACTTAGGTCTTGGTGGCGAAATTGTACAGGTAGTAAATCGGAATGGCTGAGACACCGAGTAGCCCCAGGTAAAAGATCATTCCAAGCGCACCAAAACCGGCCATGCCGGACAAGGTCATAATGGTACTGCCGCCAATAAGGACACCGAGAACGGCTAGCCCTAGAAAAACAAAACCAACGATTGCTAGAAATTTAGCCCAACGGGCGGATTCAGAAAGGAAGTCGCGAATGGGTTGGTTGATAATAAGATTGGCTTCAGGTGATGGAGCGTCGTCAAGGATGTTATCCAAGTCCATTTTTTAAATTTTAGGTGAAATAAGTGGTTTCACTGTTACGAAGATTTTACAGTGAACTATTGATCGAATAGATTAAAGGTAACAAGCTATGGTTAATTTTTCCGTTTCAACGGTTGATTTTACAAAGACGGATGGCCTGGTTCCAGTAGTCGTTCAGGATGCAGAAACGAAGTCCGTTCTGATGCTGGGGTACATGAACGAACCCGCTTTAGAGAAGACTTTAGCCGAAGGGCGTGTCACATTCTATAGCCGTTCCAAAAAACGTTTGTGGACAAAGGGAGAGACGTCTGGTAATTTCCTGAAGCTGGTGGATTTGCAGCTCGATTGCGATAAGGATACGCTTCTGGCGTTGGTGAAACCACACGGCCCAACCTGTCATACCGGTACCGATACTTGCTTCGGAACACCTAATGAGGGGGAGTTTGTGCGCCATCTCGAAAAAGTGATTCAGCAGCGCCGAGATGAGCCTTCAGATCAATCGTATACTTCTTCGCTTTTCCGTAAAGGAATCAATAAAGTTGCCCAGAAAGTAGGGGAGGAAGCGGTTGAATTAGTGATTGAGGCCAAGGATGATAACGAAGAACTATTCCTGAATGAAGCAGCTGACTTACTCTATCATTATATCGTACTCTTAGCTGCAAAAGGGTATGCCTGGGACGATGTGATGAAAGTACTCGAAAGTCGCCACCGTTAGTGCTTGAAATTCTGTACATTAGCCATATATAATTCTAAGTCGAAATAATGGCTCGTTCGCGTACTGATCATGAAATTCCTGGCTTGGTAGAAGCCCACTATTTTTCTTCCTTTGGTTGCTTCAAAATCACTGGCAGTAATCAGGGATTAAGATCCGTACAGCTTGTAGATACTAAGCCTTGTCCGGCTGGCCCTATTCCTAGAGAGTTGAGGACTGCTGTGAAACAGTTGGATGAGTATTTCAAGCAGCAGCGAAAGGAATTCGACTTAGATATTGACTTTTCAGGCTACACGCCTTTTCTGCGATCTGTTTGGGAACAGCTATTAGAAATCCCTTACGGCCGCACTACTTCTTACCTATCTATCGCCGAAAAATTGGGTGATCCTAAGGCTATCCGAGCCGTTGGTCAAGCTAATCGTAATAATCCCATTGCGATCATCGTACCCTGTCATCGAGTGATTGCCAAGAACGGCGATCTTCAAGGGTATTTCTACGGACTGGATTTTAAGCGCCGACTATTGGAGTTGGAAAATCCCCTTAGCTTTGCGCGCCAGGGAAGCCTGTTCTAATCAGCGGGAATACTTCAACCTATTTCTGTTCGTTTAGCACTTATTCTTCCTGTCTTGTTAGCGCAAGCGGATAGTAACTACTGCGAAAGAATGAACCGAGAATTTGCCGGCAATGCGGTTTTGATCGTCACCATCAATGTGTTGGTCAAGTCGTTCTATCTTTTCGGTATTGATCGGACGGTACAAAACAGCCTGCCAGAGGGGGATTACGGTCTGTATTTTACCCTCTTTAATTTTGCTTTCCTTTTCCAGATTATCTCCGACTTTGGCTTGCAGAACTTTAATGCTCGGCAATTATCTCAGTCGCGTCATCTGTTGTCGAAGTATTTTCCGTATCTGCTCAGTTTAAAGCTCGGCCTGGGAGTTCTATTTGTTGGGTTCACTATTGTTGCTGGATATCTATGGGGCTTCCGGGATTCGGCAGTTTGGTGGATGCTGCTTGGTATTTGCGTCAATCAGTTTTTACAAACCTTTGTCCTCTTCCTACGATCTAATTTGGCGGGTCTAGGGCTCTATCGCCTGGATAGCTGGATGTCGGTGGTGGATAAAACGCTACTAATCATAATTGCAGGGGCGATGCTCTGGGCGCCAGCCTGGCAAGCAGACTTTACGATCGTACGGTTTATTCTTGCCCATACCGCTGCGTACGCCCTCACAATACTGGTTTTACTCTATTTACTATGGCCTCGTTTGGGGTATTTGCAGTGGCGCTGGAAGCCGGTACAGTTATGGTCTTTCCTACGGCAAAGTGCTCCTTATGCGCTAGTGGTATTTCTGATGACCGCTTACACGCGCTTGGATGCTATCATGATTGAGAAACTACTGCCCAACGGGGTGATGGAGGCGGACCGTTATGCCTCGGCATTTCGCTTGTTGGATGCCGCAAATATTGGTGGTTTCCTCCTGGCCGGTTTGTTGCTTCCCATGTTCGCACGATTACTAAAGACGGAGGAGTCTGTGAAACCATTGACCCAGCTTGCCATTAGCACCGTCTGGTCTGGAGCACTCACGCTAGCCGTGAGTGTTTGGTTCTTTGCTACACCCATAATGATAGGACTGTACACGGATGGAAATGCGTACTCCGGACGAATCTTGCAATGGTTGATGTTGACTTTCATTCCGATGAGCGGTGGGTATGTATACGGCACCCTGCTTACAGCGAATGCGAACTTGCGTCCAATGAATTGGATTTTCGCAATTGGAATAGTGGTGAACGTCATTCTTAATCTCGTGCTTATCCCAGAACGTGGTGCAGAAGGAGCAGCGATCGCCACATTGCTTACCCAGAGCTTTACATTCTTGGCCCAAGTGCTATTGGCTCAACGCTTATTGCAATTGAATTTCCTTCCTGTATTGCTGGTTCGGTTTATGCTCTTCATTGGTTTGCTAGCTGGTTTGACGTGGTTGATGCAAAACCACTGGGATAGCGTCGGTTGGGCTGTTAAGTTTGTCTTGGCTATATCTATTGGTGCTGTTTTGGCGTTTGCCTTAGGACTACTCGATGTAAAAAGGTGGTTAGAATGGCTTGGGATACGTCAGGAGGAGTGATTAACTCCCGGCTTTTTCTACATTTGCAGAAAATTTGTGAGTCGATAATATGACTGCTCAAAACGAAAAACAGTTGGAGAAGGACACAGAGGAGGTAAAAAGGACAGATTTACTAGATGTTGTGCGTACCCTTTTTCGTTGGAAAAAGGTGATTATTGCTGCTTGTTTAGCAGCTGGTATAGGCAGTGCAATCATCGTTCTTCTGGTGCCGGAATATTACCAATCTACGACCGTCTTCTTCGCTACTAGCCCAGATCAAGCCACGCCAGAACTACTGTTTGGCGATGGAAGTATTGCTCCGGAATTATACGGAAATGAAAACGATATTGATCGTATGCTGACTATCAGCGAATCCAACGATCTTGTCGATTTCCTAGTGGATACCTTTGATCTGTATACCCACTACGATATCAACCCTGATAATCCGAAGGGGCAATACTACGTCCGTAAGCACTTCATGGGACTTTATGAGATCGAGAAAACGAAACGCGATGCGATTCAGTTGACGATTGAAGATCAAGACCCTGAGATGGCGATGGTTCTTGCCAAAACTGCTCGGAATAAGATTGACCAATTGACGCAAGAGTTGATCAAGGACGGTCAGGAAAGAGCCATTGGAACTTTCGTGAATAACATTGCTGCCAAAGAGGAGTTGATCGGGGTGTTAAGTGATACCCTACAATCGCTACGCCAACGATACGGAATCTTCAATACCGAAGCCCAATCTGAAGGTCTTACATCCTTGGCTGCCGGTACCGAAACTAAATTGATTAGTACACGAGCTAAGCTTGCGGTCTTTCAGGAACGCGGCGGTCGTTTTCGTGACTCGGTTGCGGTCTACGAAGTAAGAGTAGCTGGTTTAGAGGAAGAAATGACCCAGCTTGATAATAAGCTAAACCAGTTTAACGAAGGTTTATCTCAAGTACTGCTCAATACTCGTCAATACCAAGAAGCGAACCGAAGCTTAAGTGAAGACAAGGAAAAGCTAAAGCAGTATCGGGCTACTTTCGAATCCAATATTCCGTCTATGGTTCTGGTGGAAGATGCTATGCTTCCGTTGGTGAAGTCTCGCCCGTTCCGGACCTTGATCGTCCTAGCAGCGATTTTCATTACCTTCTTCTTTACGGTAGTGGGGATTTTACTCTACGAGGCTTACGGAGATATGGATTGGAAGGCCATCTATCGCGGAGAGTAATCCTGGGCTTATGCTAGCTGCCATCCGCCACCACCTTTCCACATTACCAGCAGGGAGTACACTTGTGTTATCCTTTGTGGGTGTGGTATTGTTGTCGGTATTTGCAGCCGCTGCTAGTGGTTACTATTTCCTGGCGGCTTTACCAGCTGTTTTTATTGGTGGCTATTTGGCGCTAGTCGATTTCAAACCGATCTACTGGTTGCTCATCGTTTGCATTCCCTTTTCAACAGAGATTCAACTGCCCGGTGGCTTTGGTACGGACTTGCCTACTGAACCACTTATTGTGGGGCTGATGGTGTTATTTGGGCTCTTTGTGTTGAGCAATCTTAAGTCGCTCTCCACAGATTTGCTGCGTCATCCGCTGAGTTTAATCCTAATGCTACACGTAGCTTGGGTCGCTACCACCACTATTACTTCAGGTCTCTTTTTCGTGTCCTTGAAGTTCTTGCTCGCCAAAGTGTGGTATGTAGTCACTTTCTTCGGGCTAAGTGCTTATCTACTTCGTACGGATAAAGACTTTCGGCAGTTCTTTTGGATCTTCTTTTGGCCGTTTATTATAGTAGTACTAATTATCCTATTGCGGCATGCTTTGTTGGGCTTTTCCTTTCAGGGCATCCATAGTATCATGCACCCCTTTCAGCGGAATCACGTGAACTACGCTGCTGCATTAGCGCTGTTCTATCCTTTTATGGTCCTTATGCTTGGTCGATATAAGCGTTGGTCCATGCCTTGGAATGTGCTTGTAGGAGGATTAGTTATTGTACTGCTTGCGGTTTACTTTTCTTATACACGAGCTGCTTATATCGCCCTGATTATTGCATTGGGCACCTACTTCATTCTGCGATGGCGCTTGATGCGCTATGCGCTTATAGGTGCCGGGGCGGCGGCAATCATTGGTGTGGCTCATATGGTGAGCAATAGTACTTACCTGGAGTATGCGCCGAATTATGATCGCACCATCTCGCATGAACGTTTCGATAACCTGATTGAGGCTACCTATAAGATGGAGGACATCTCTACCATGGAGCGTGTCTATCGTTGGGTGGCAGCAGGCCATATGACGCCGGAACGCCCAATTTTCGGTTGGGGCCCAGGCAACTTTGTCAATTTCTATAAACCGTATGCTGTAACCAGCTTCCGGACTTACGTGAGTGACAACCCGGAACAGTCCGGAGTCCATAGCTACTTTGTTATGACGTTGGTTGAGCAAGGCCTGCCCGGGCTGATCATATTCATTGCTTTATTAGTGGTCTTTTTCTTGCGCGGTGAATACCTCTACCATGCTTTAGCTGCTTATCCGAAACGACAGACTATCGTTCTTACGGTGGTATTATCTATGACCGTTATCACGGCTTTTCTTTTGATCAACGACCTCATCGAGACGGATAAAATTGGGTCTTTCTTCTTTATCAATCTGGCCATCTTCATTAATCAAGATCTTTTTCTACGTCGCCAGCGCTTATCCTCTTCTGTTCAGGAAGATGCTTAGATTAAGTTTATTTTATTGATTATTAGTGTTTTGTGCTTGGGTGTCAAAAGTTGAGACCCAAATGGCGTGTAATTTTCCTTTTGAAGGAATCTTCCAATTAAAAACACGCTCTCATGCAAGAAGATTTCTTACACTTTGTCTGGCGCCTAGGTCGGTTCCGGATGAAAGACTTAATTACTACTACAGGGGAAACCATTAGTATTGTCGATCCTGGTCAACACAATCAAGATGCTGGGCCTGATTTCTTGAATGCCCGCATGCGTATTGGCTCCACCCTTTGGGCCGGGAACGTGGAGATGCATTTACGGAGCTCACAGTGGTACGCCCATGGGCACGAAAAAGACCCTAACTATGACAATGTCATTCTCCACGTGGTACTCGATGAAGACCAAGTCGTCTATCATCCAAATGGCGAACGTATACCCTGTTTGAATCTCCGGACATATGTATCACCAGGATTAGCTCGCCAGTATCTTCGATTGTTGCACAGCGAATATTGGATTTCGTGCCAGACTCAATTGCATCAGGTGCCAGAGATCAAACGGCAGCTGTGGCTAGATCGACTACTGGTTGAGCGTTTGGAACAACGAACAGAACAACTGACCGAACTATTAGAAAGCAATAACGGCGACTGGGAAGAAACTTTCCATCAAGGTTTAGCGTGGGGCTTAGGTCTTAAAGTGAATGCGGATGCATTTCTCATGTTGGCGCAATCAATACCGTTGAAGACTATACAACGCCATCGTAATAGCTTGCTTCAGTTGGAGGCCCTGTTATTTGGTCAGGCAGGATTGCTGGAAAGTCAATTTACTGATGATTACCCGAAGGCACTTCAAAAGGAATACGACTTTTTGAAACTCAAGTTTGGCCTTCGCCCCATCTCCGCCAATCATTGGAAATTTATGCGGATGCGTCCTGCAAATTTCCCAACCGTACGAATTGCGCAATGGGCCACTCTGCTTTATCGAACAGGAGCACTATTCAGTAAGATGTTAGCCGCTCAAAAAGTAAAGGAGATCGAAAATGCTTTCGTTGTTGAGTTGTCTAACTACTGGCAAACCCATTTTCGCTTTGATAAGCCTGCCGCCAAAAGAACCAAGACTCTAGGGCGGGCTCGGGTTCATTTATTGATCATCAATGTAATTGCTCCCTTCTTGTTTCTCTATGGCAAGAAACGAGATGAGCAGCGGTTTCAGGATCGTGCCCTACAGCTGCTGGAGGAGTTGCCGCCAGAGAAAAATACTGTTCTCGAGCGATGGAAACAATTTGGTATGTCAGCGGATCAAGCTGCGCAGAGCCAGGCGCTGCTTCATTTAAAGAAACAGTACTGCGATACGAAACGATGCCTAGACTGTGCTATCGGTTGTCAGATATTGCAACGGCCATCAGGCGCCGAAGAAGAGGCTGCTCCTTATCTACCTATCTGGTGGCTTGAACCCGCTGCTGAACCCACGTCAAAGGAATAGTGACGATGAGTGCGGGAAGCAAGTTCTCAACATTGATTTGCCCCAGTTCTAAGATGTTTATCGCGATCCCAATAATTAAGGCGCCACCGACGCTGCTGAGCTGGGCAATCATGGTAGGGGTAAAGAAACGCTGCAGTTGGCGAGCCATCAACGTGATGCCACCTTGAAATATGAGCATCGGAACGATCGAAAAAAGGACTCCAATACCGTAGGTAGCAGCAAAAGCTATGGAGGAGATACCATCCAGGGTAGACTTTACCATAAGTAGGTCTCGTTTGCCTTTGAGACCTTCTTCGATTGCTCCGACGAAGGTCATGCTGCCAATACAAAAAAGAAGGAAGGCAGTGATAAGGCCTTGTGTAAAGGTACCTTCACCGATGTTTAGTGCCACCTTGATGCTGTCTCCCAGGTTCTGAAGGAAAGACTGTATGCCAATTAATTCACCGAGAATAGCACCGAGAATCAGACTAAAAATAAAATTCAGCAAATATCCTTCCGGTACCTTTAATCCCATCATGATACCTAGGATTAGGGTGGCCAGGCCAATGGCTTGAAAGATGATGCGCTGGATGTTTTCGGGAAATATCCCCTGTAGATAAAGTCCAATTAGGCTGCCAATCGCTACTGTACCCATATTGATTAAGGTACCTATTGGCCATTTGCTTGTGCTAATCCCCATTTATATTTCGTTATGGTATAAATGTAACAATCCTCCCTAACATCGGATATAAATGGTAGAAGCACTATCTTAAGCGCTAAGAGGATTTTATAAAATACGCTCTCCAGTTCGCGAAGTATAAAACATCCAACTAACCAATTGAAGTGAAAAAAGGGGCTAAAAACATCAATATTGCTGTTCTCTATGCTGATGCCGACAAGGATACTTGGGCGGAAATGGAACGCCATCTAGGCATATTGGCTAAGATGCATTCTAATGTGCGAATTTGGACGGTCAAAGACATTGATCTAGGTGCAGTTATCAATCGAGAAATCCGTCGCGAGTTAAGCCAGGCGGATATCACACTACTCCTACTGAGTGCCGACTTTGCAATTGAAGATGTCTTCGATGAAGAGACGCGTATCCTGTTATCAAACTATGCAGCTCATTCGGGTAAGGGGCGTTATGTGATGCCGGTAATTGTTCAGGACTTCATGTGGCGCGACCATTATGACGATGCTTTCGATATTGAAAAGCTAAAGTTCTTCGATCGGATCATTGATACACCAGGAAGTCGAGATGCTATTTATCGCGAAATTACCGAGACGCTCAATCAGTATATCAAAGAGATTAATGCCAGGAGTATCCGATTTGTTATCCCTACCTGGGTAGGCTTCATCGGCGGCATCATGTACAATAATGGGTTTATCCGATCGCGGCAAACAAGCCTCTACAAGCAGTACAAACGCACCCTGCGCTATGAAATCAGTGATAATGTAGAGGAGACCTGCCAAATGATGGAGTCTGGTGAGGCTGATCTTATTTGGGCAACACTGGACCGGCTACCATCTGTACTATTTAAACTCAAGGATCATAACCCCAAGGTTATTGCTCAAGTCAGTTGGTCGAATGGAGCTGATGCGATAATTGCGCGGAACGGGATCAAGACCTTGGAAGAGCTTAAAGGCAAGAAGGTTATTTACCCTTATGATTCACCTGCTTTCACTTTCCTGAAGTATGTGCTAAAGGAAACGGGGATGGATACTTTTGATATCGTTCATCTTCCGCAAAAGAACGTGGATCTCGACGTAATCAGCAAAACCTTCCAGCATGATGAGTCGATAGACGGGGTTGTAATGTGGAGCCCTTACGTGGAATCTTGCTTGGCTGAGGTCCCTGGAACCACGGTCATTGCTCATACTGGAGACTACCCCAATTTGATTACCGATGTGATAGTGGCTACGCAAGAGTTCGTGAATCTGAACCGAGACGAACTACGTTTGCTGTTCCAAGGCTGGTTTGAGGAAACCGCCAAGTTTGCTCAGGACGAACTCTATAAAATTGGTGCATTGGGTGTTCTAATCGAAGCTATTATTGAGCCTCTACCAACAATCATTCCCACTGAAATTAAAGCAGATTTGGTGGATAGCTTACGCACCTACTTCCAATCTTCTCTGGAGAAAGTTCACTTGTCTACACTGGAGGAGAATAAAGCTTTCTTTGGTAAAGTGGACGGGGAGGAATCTCCTGCAGCTGCTTTGTATCAGCGGTTTCTGGAGTTTCAATTTCCTGAATTTCTCTTAGATCCTGCCATGCAGTGGGATCAAGTTGTCGACACGTCCGTCTTGGATGGGATTACAAAGGTGGGGAAATAGTTACTGCGTAAAACATGAGGGATCTGTTGTGAATTAACTCTCGTGTGCTTTATCCATTCTCGGCCATAACAAACCATTGAAAGACTGCGTTGTTTTCATTGACATGAAATGGCTTAGACGTTTTTTCTTCTTGGTTTTGGCGCTATACGCTTTGGGTTGCGGTGCTGTGTATCTACAGCAGGAGCGTATGTTATTTCAACCCAGTCAGTTGCCAGATAGCTTTGAGTTTTGGACCGGCGAAGAGGTGTACATCCCGGTAGCCGACGATGTGCGTTTGCACGCGATGTGGTTACGTTCCTCCCGGCGCTCTAGAGGAGTGGTCATGTATTGGCACGGAAACAGAGGCTCTAATCGTCGCTGTTTGCGGCAAGCGGAAAATCTTGCGGGCTTGGGTTATGATGTGTTGATGCCTGATTATCGTGGCTATGGTAAAAGCGATGGCGAAATTGAGTCGGAAGAACAACTTTTTACCGATGCCCAGGAAGTTTACGATTGGCTTCAACAGTATTATGATGAAGATCAGATAGTGCTGCTAGGCTATTCGCTGGGAAGTGGGATCGCCACCTACTTGGCTAGTGAGAACAATCCTCGGCACCTCTGCTTGGTAGCTCCTTATCAATCGATGTTGGCGATGAAGGAATTATTCGCGCCATTCATCCCTTCATTCCTGCTGAAGTACCCACTGCGTAATGACCTTTTACTTCCGGAAGTAAATGCACCTGTCACGCTGTTTCATGGTACACGAGATGAACTCATTCCGTATGAACATTCGGTATATCTACACGGCTTAGTTGAAGAACGTGGCCGCTTAGTGGCTTTAAATGGCTCGGGGCATAGAGGGGCAATCTTTAGTGATCTGCTCCGCCGCGAATTGGGGGCTATATTACAATAAGCCACGCCCTTTCTGTATTTTTGACCGCTTTTACAAAATGTAATGGCGAATTGAAGTGGGATACATCGTTATGATGAGGTGTGCTTCGATCCTGTATTCTTACAGCGACAAGCGCATTCAAGGTCTAAACTAAGTACTGATCTTTATCCTTTTCGTTTCCTATCCCACCTAGTTCCATAAAAAGTAATTGAACGCATGAGTAAGAAAGCTATTCTGTTTTTGGTTTTGTGCTTGACCGTGGGTGCGACCCAGGCTCAACGCAGTATCTCTCTTGAGGACATCTGGCAATATTACACTTTCATGCCCAAGCGTGTGCCAGGATTCAATTTCATGAATGATGGAAGCCATTACACACGTCTGGAAGGCAATAAGATCGAACAGTATGATCTACGTAATGGTAAGCAGGTAGCTACCCTTTTGGATGTGGCCAGCATTGCAGATGTTGACGGTATTCAGAATTACCAGTTCACTGAAGATGAAGATCGCATCATTCTGAGCAATAATGCGGAGTCGATTTACCGCCATTCCTTTGCCGCCGACTTCTATATCTACAACCGTGGAGATCAATCGGTACAGCGCGTATACGAAGAGGGCAAAAAGGTGCGCCTAGCAGCACTTAATCCACAAGGTGATAAGGTGGCATTTGTCTACGAGAATAATCTGTATCTGCAAAACCTAGCTACCGGTGAGAGTACCCGTATTACATCCGATGGTGAGATGAACAAAATCATCAACGGTGCCGCTGATTGGGTGTACGAGGAAGAATTCGGTGATGATCATGGCTTCTTCTGGTCGCCTGATGGTCAGCAGATTGCTTTCTACCGTTTTGATGAATCGGCGGTCTCTGAATTTACGATGACCAACTATCGTGATGGACTATACCCAGAGTATGTCACTTTCAAATACCCTAAGGTAGGGGAGGAGAACAGCACCGTGAGTATTCATATTTACGACCTGGCTTCTGGTAAAACACGAAAAGTGGCTGAAACTGGCGCTGAGTGGGAGTACTTCCCGCGCGTAAAGTGGACGCGTAAAGCAGGAGAGCTTTGTGTGTTCTTTATGAATCGTCATCAGAGTAAGCTAGAACTTCGCTTGGTAGATTTCGTTGGCAATAGCCGTACACTTCTACAGGAGGAGAGTCCTTACTACATCGATATACATGACAACCTCTATTTCTTAGAGAATAGTGATCAGTTCGTTTGGACCAGTGAGCTTGGAGGGTATAACCACGTGTACCTCTACAATATGGATGGTAGCCTAGCTCAACAGCTGACTACTGGCCAGTGGGAAGTAACCAACTTCTACGGCTTAGATGAGGAGAATGGTATGATCTACTATCAGGCGGCTAAGCGCAACCCGATGCAGAGAGAGATCTACGTGAGCGGACTTGATGCATCAGCTACTCCAAAAGCACTTGCTGCTGAGGCAGGTACAAGTAGCGCACAGTTTAGCAGTACGTTTGACTACTTCGTACTTACCCACTCTTCTATCAATAAGCCAGCAAGCTACACCGTACTGGACCGAGACGGTGAAGAAGTTCGCGTGATTGAAGATAACGCTGATCTTCAGAACCTGCAAGAAGCCTATGGTGTGCAGGATGTGGAGTTCTTCCAATTCAATACAGACGATGATGTACAGTTGAATGGTTACATGATCAAGCCGCCATTCTTTAATGAAAAGCGTGTATATCCGGTATTGATGTATGTATATGGCGGCCCAGGCAGCCAGACGGTTAAAGACAGTTGGGGTGGCCAAAACTATTGGTGGTTCCAGATGCTAGCGCAACAGGGATACATTGTAGTAAGCGTAGACAACCGAGGTACAGGAGCGCGCGGAGAGCAGTTTAAGAAAATGACTTACCAGCGCCTTGGTCATTATGAGACCATTGACCAAACAGCTGCTGCTAAATACCTGGGAAGCCAAAACTACATTGATGCTAAGCGAATTGGCATCTTTGGTTGGAGTTATGGTGGCTACATGGCAAGTTCTTGTATTCTGAAAAGCCCAGAGCGATTCAGCGCAGCCATCGCAGTGGCTCCAGTAACCAACTGGAAGTGGTATGATACCATCTACACGGAGCGCTATATGCGGACAGTGTCTGAAAATGAAGAAGGCTACCGCCAGAATTCGCCAGTCTATTTTGCTGAACAATTACAGGGAGACTATCTCTTGGTGCATGGTATGGGCGATGACAATGTGCATTTCCAGCATACTGCTGAAATGGCGAATGCCTTAATCCAGGCGAATCGACAGTTTGATACCTATTTCTATCCAAATAAGAACCATGGCATTTATGGAGGACTAACTCGTTTGCACCTCTATACTAAAATGACGGAGTTCTTGGATAAAAACCTAAAAGCGCAGCGTGCGGTAGAAGGGCGTCCAGCAGGCGTATTGCGTATGCAGCCGATGCAGAAGAGCCGTCAACGCTAAAATAGAATATATGAGAAGTGCGGCGGAACGATTGAGCTGCTGCACTTCTTTCTTATCTACAAGGAGAGGGGAACTATCCCCGGAAAACGCTGTTAATTAACGCAGGAAAATTAACTTTTCGATTTTGAACTTTGAATGAGAAGCAGAACGCTTCATTTTAAGAGCGCTTCTCATTCGAAATTCTTAAAAAAATCGACAAGTAATTTTTCAAGTAGCACTAAAGGAAAACAAAGCAGGAGTATAACCACCGGATGGCAGAAAAGAAGAAAAAAGCGAACATTGAGATAGTTAACCGCAGAGCGACTTTCGAGTTTCAATTTATCGACGTCGTAGAAGCGGGTATCGTATTGACAGGAACTGAAATCAAATCGATTCGGCAGGGCAACGTGAATCTTCGCGATGCATACTGCTTGTTCAAGAACAATGAACTCTTTATCCACAACATGTTCATAGCGCATTACGCTTTTGGTAATCAGTTTAACCATGAGTCGCGGCGTACACGCAAATTGTTGCTCAAACGCTCAGAGCTTAAGAAGCTAGAGAAGAAAGTGAAAGAGCGTGGATATACCATCGTTCCACATAAACTCTATATCAGCGACCGAGGATTTGCTAAAGTAGAAGTTGCTTTAGCTCAGGGTAAGAAGAGCTTTGATAAGCGCGAGAGTATTAAGCAGAAGGACCTGAAGCGCGATATGGATCGAATGAAGCGCAGCCGAATGTAGGGCGATTTTATCTACTGAAACAAAGAAGAGGGTATCAGCAATCAATTGCTGATACCCTCTCTCTTTTGATATGATAGCAAATGCTACCGTGGTTGTTTTATACGAGTTTGTTGCCTTCTCCTGGGAACACGACGTCAGGTTGATAGGTCTTTGCTTCTTCCGGGGTCATCCAGCCATAGGCGATAATGATAACAACATCACCCACTTGTACACGTCGGGCAGCAGCACCGTTTAGGCAGATCATGCCAGAACCGCGTTCGCCTTTAATGGTGTAGGTCTCGAAGCGTTCACCGTTATTGTTATTGACAATCTGTACGCGTTCTCCTTCCTGCAAATTTGCAGCATCCAGCAAGTCTTCATCAATAGTGATACTACCCACGTAGTTGAGGTTAGCCTCTGTCACTACTGCGCGATGAATCTTAGATTTGAAGCGTTGAATTAGCATAGTTTCGCGAAGTATAATATTTGTTTATCGTGCCTTGTTTTTTGTTTTCCTTTTAAAAATCAAGACATCAAAACAGTAAACAAAACAAAATTACGAAAGTTTTTGAATGGCTTTCAAGCTTTAGACGTAAAATAGACCCAAAAGTTACAATTGTCCACGTAACAGCATGTTGTCGATAAGGCGCACCTCACTGGCCCATACTGCGGTACAGGCTACTATGCGTTTGGGTAGGTCTTCGGTATCGGGAAGGGGTGTTAAGGTGTCGGCATTGACGATTGTGAAGTATTCCGGGCGAAATCCCGGAATCTGTAATGCCTGCATTGCCCAGTTTTCAATAGCGCTAGGGCTTTCGCCTGCGGCAAGTTTTTCTTTGGCGGAAAGAAGTGTTTGGTGGAGTACTGTTGCTCGCTGACGGTGGTCGTCTGTGAGCCGTACGTTCCGGGAGCTCATGGCCAGCCCATCCGTTTCTCGTACGGTTGGAACGGTCACTACTGTTGTATTAATGGAGAGTTGGCGAGTCATGTCTCGGACAATCAGTTGCTGCTGAAAGTCCTTCTGTCCCATGTAGAGGTACTCTGGCGTGACAATGTCCAGTAGGCGTTTTACTACTTGAGCAACACCGGCGAAGTGCCCGGGTCGTTCTTGGCCTTCCATAGTTTCGTCGAGCGGAGAGAAGTCAATGGATAGGGAAGTATCTAGATCTTCAGGGTACATATCCGACACTTCTGGTAGAAATGCGACTGTACAACCAACCTTTGCCAATTTTTCCAAGTCTTTACCCGGTGTGCGCGGATATTTATCTAGGTCGCTAGCCTCATTGAACTGAGTGGGGTTGACAAAGATACTGGCTACTGTGACTTGGTTTTCCGCTAAAGAACGCTTGATCAGAGATAGGTGTCCGTCGTGTAAAGCGCCCATCGTCGGGACGAATCCAACCGTACGATTATTGGTACGAGCACCGTTCAGAAACTCCCGTAACTGATCGACGCGTTTGAACAAGTACATTGCCTAGTGAATTTTCTTCCCAAAAGTGGGAGGCAAATATAGCCGTTTTTCATAAAGAGGCCTTTTTAGGCTAGGGTTTTCAAAGGTAAATGCCTGATTTTTACTATCTTTGCAGCTTGAATTGAGAAAGCACTTTTAAAAGTAAAGGTGTGCTCTTAATTCCCCTTTATTGAAACTGATGTTTGAATTTCGAAAATAGAGATAGTAGGCGTATGAGCAAAAAGAAGGTACTGATCGTTACCCAGGAGATGGAGCCTTACACTAACCTCTCACAGATTTCAGAGACTGTCCGTAAGATGGCTCCGTATGTGCAGGAGAACAATATGGAGATCAGGGTACTCATGCCTCGGTTTGGAACCATTAACGAACGCCGCCACCGTCTCCACGAGGTGGTTCGTTTGTCAGGTATGAATATTATCGTCGATGACGATGACTATCCTTTAATTATCAAGGTAGCTTCACTTCCAGAAGCCCGAATGCAGGTTTATTTTCTTGACAACGAAGATTTCTTCAAGCGCAAGTTCCTCTTCCGTGACGAAGACGAGCAGCCTTTTGACGATAATGCAGACCGCATGGTCTTCTTCTGTAAAGGAGTGTTGGAGACTGTTAAGAAGTTCGGTTGGGCGCCAGATATCGTGCACTGCCACGGTTGGATGACCAGCCTAATTCCGTTGTACTTGAAGACAACTTACAAGAACGAGCCTCTTTTTGAGAATGCCAAGATCGTTTACTCGTCTTACGAGTCAGACAACTTCGCGCAGTACTTCAACGATAGCTTCACCGCTAAGGCGTCTATCAATAACCTGCAGGAAGAAGATCTTCACATTTACCAAAACGGCAGTGGTGTAACGCTCGAAGCAGGAGCAATCCGCAGTGCTGACGCTATCGTCCGTGGTTCTGAGAACCTGTTAGACGAAGCGGTATCTGTCCTTTCAGAAACAGATAAGCCAGTTATGGATTTCGATGCTGAGGAGTATCGCGCCAAACTTATTGAATTCTATCAATCACTCTTGACAGAAGAAGTTGAAGGCTAAGAGGTAGCTGCTTTGGTGTTGGTTTTGCCATGTCATCCGAAATAGCTCGCCAATACCAAAGCCTTGCAACCCATTAGTCGGCGCTCGATCCATTGTAGAAGGATAAGCGTAAAGTATCAACTATTGTATGAAGAACAGTTTTCGGGCCAGCCTGCTGGTAGTTTGCAGCGCACTTTCCCTTTTACTTACGAATTGTACTGACCCACTCGAGGTTGGTGCTGATCTACTAGCTGAAGACCGTGCCAGTGTCGGTTTTTCCGATACGCTTAAATTGGTCGCTCGCACTGAGCCAGCTGACTCTGTACCTGCTTTTTCTCCAGGTGTGGGGGCAATTTCCTCTTTCCTTTTTGGCCGTACAGAAAATACCTATTTCGGTATCACGGAATGTGGACTCTATTTTGAGCCGCTCTTGTTACGTGATTTAGGTGGTAATCCGGTTGAATTTATCACAGACCCGGCAGCCATCCTGGACTCAGTAGTCTTGGTATTGCCAATTGATTCATCTGGAATCTACGGTACTATTGCCGGAGAATTTGGAGTAGAAGTATTTGAGGTCACTGAAGCGATGGAGCCAACGGAAGTTGACGGTGCATTGGCGTTCTATTCGAACGTGTCATATGATGTAAATCCTATGCCGATTGCTTCAACCACCTTCCGACCAGATGTTGGTGATTCGATTTTTGTGAAGGAGCAGATTGACTTTACCACTCTGGATACCGTTGATCTAAAGCGACCTCACGTGCGTATCCATTTGGATGATGCATTTGGTGAGCGCTTTCTGCAGCAGGATACGTCAGTGTATACCAATGATAGTACACTACTCGATTTCTTCAAAGGAATATATGTGAAGCCTACGGGGGTTTCTCCAGGGATTATGAACTTCGCAATGAATCGGAGTTGGCCTGGAATTTATTTCTACTACCGACTCAATGGCGATACATTAACATACAACTTGGAAGCAGGTAGTATTGGCCGACGCATCAGTCAATACAATCACTCTTATGAGACCTATGTGGCGGGTGAGTTTATCAACGATCCGCTAACCAATGATAGCTTGATGTTCTTGCAAGGCCTGCAAGGCTTGCGAATCGCTTTCGAGATACCTGGCTTGCAGGACTTCGATAATAAGGTGATTAACAAGGCCGAATTAGAATTGACGGTGGAAGTGCCAGAGGATTATAACATCTTCCAATTCCCTGTAGCCGAACAAATCATCGTGTTGAGGGAGAATAGTGATGGACGCCTCGAGGCTATTGGAGATGTCACCGTTTTACCGAACGATCTTGACATTTACTTTGGCGGTCAGCCAGAAGAAGAAGATGGGCGTCGCCTCTATCGATTCAATATTTCAATTCATACGCAGTATGTTATTGACGGTTCTGAGCCGGAAACTTTGTATCTTCAGATTTTACCACGAGCTGGAAATGCGAGTCAGGTCATTTTCAAAGGGCCAGGAGCAACAACCAATCCTCCTTTACTCAAGCTGTCATTTACAGAATTGTAAGGCAAGAAAAGAGTTGCGTTCGCGTTATAGCTTCGTGACAAATAAGTATAGAACAACATCAACTAAGTAACACGCAAAAATGTCTTGAAAGTATTCAGGACATTTTTGTTGTGTTAGATAACAATCATAAATCGGTAGTGGGCTGACGCGGCCGATTGAGTAGACCAAAAAACTAAAGACCATGTGCGGAATTGTAGCCTATCTTGGCCACCGCGAAGCGTATCCTGTACTTATCAAAGGCTTGCAACGCCTTGAGTACCGTGGATATGATAGCGCTGGCGTCGCCTTATTGAATGGCGGACTTCACATTTACAAACGGAAGGGTAAAGTACAGGAGCTCATAGACTATGCTGCTGAAAAAGATCAGTCTGGTACTACTGGTATTGGGCATACCCGTTGGGCTACTCACGGTGCGCCGGAGCACGTTAACGCACACCCGCACAGGTCTGGAAACGGCCGCATCGCGCTGGTCCACAATGGAATTATCGAAAACTATGCACTATTGAAAACTGCCCTAGAAAAAGAAGGGCATGTTTTTGAGAGCGAAACAGATACAGAAGTACTTACCCACCTGATCGAAGCTATTCAAATGCAGGATGACCTGCCGATTGAGGAAGCTGTACGGATTGCCTTAACTCGTGTAATTGGTGCCTACGCTATAGTTGTTATTGATCGGGAGGATCCCTCAAAAATTGTGGCAGCACGTAAAGCTAGTCCACTTGTAGTAGGATTGGGTAAGGATGAGTTTTTCCTTGCTTCTGATGCTACTCCGATTGTTGAGTACACTAAGCGTGTGGTTTATCTTGATGATGAGCAAATTGCCGTAGTGAGCCTGGAAAATGGTCTACAACTACGTACAATTGGCAACGAAGAGCAGACGCCATTTATCCACGAGTTGGACATGAAGATTGAGGCGCTGGAGAAGGGCGGTTACGACCACTTTATGTTGAAGGAGATTCACGAACAGCCACAGACGGTAGCAGACTGTATGCGTGGTCGTTTGAGTGCAGAAGAAGGCTGGATTCGCCTAGGTGGACTGGAAGAGTTCGCGAATCGCGTGATGCAGGCGGAGCGCTTTATCATTGCTGCTTGTGGTACGTCTTGGCATGCCGGCTTGATTGCCGAGTATCTGTTTGAAGATTTAGCTCGCATTCCGGTTGAAGTGGAATATGCTTCAGAGTTGCGTTACCGCAACCCGATCATCACGGAAAAGGACTTGGTTATCGCTATTTCTCAATCAGGAGAAACAGCTGATACGCTTGCGGCATTAGAAATGGCGAAGCAAAAAGGAGCGATGCTCTTCGGAATTGTGAACTCAGTAGGTTCTTCCATTGCGCGCCTTACGGATGCCGGCTCTTATATCCACGCCGGACCTGAGATCGGTGTAGCTTCTACAAAAGCATTCACGGGCCAAGTGAGCCTACTTACCATGATGGCACTTAGTCTTGCCTACAAGCGCGGAACGATCTCAAACTCTTACTTCCGACAGCTGGTTAGCGAGTTGGCTACTATCCCAGATAAGATTCAGCAAGTACTGGAAAAGGACGAGCAAATACGCTATATTGCAGCTGAGATCAAGGATCACTCCAATGCACTATACCTAGGACGGGGTTACAACTTCCCTGTAGCATTAGAAGGTGCATTGAAATTGAAAGAAATATCTTACATCCACGCCGAGGGATATCCGGCGGCGGAAATGAAGCATGGCCCTATTGCGCTCATCGACGAGAACATGCCGGTCATTGTTATCACTACTAACCGCAGTGCCTACGATAAAATCGTTAGCAACATCCAAGAAGTTAAGGCACGTAAAGGGTTTGTGATCGCAATCGTAAACGAAGGTGATACCGTCATCAGTAAGATGGCAGACCACGTTATCGAAATTCCGAATACGGAAGAGCCTTTCACTCCTTTATTATCCGTTATCCCACTACAGTTGTTATCCTATCATATCGCTTTGATGAGAGGTTGCAATGTAGATCAGCCTCGAAACTTGGCTAAGTCCGTTACGGTAGAATAGAATAGGACGGAGCTGCTGCGGCGAAACATTTAATAGTAAAGCGACAAGCGAAGAAGAATATGATGGATTGGAATATGACCTATAATTCGGCTAAGGATAACTTGACTATCCCCGAGTATGGTCGGCACGTACAGCTACTAGTAGACCACGCGCGTACGATCGAAGATGACGAACTGCGTCAGCATTTCGCAGAGCGCATCGTTCGTCTGATGATGCAGATGGTGCCACAGAATAAGAATATCGAAAATTATAAGGGTAAGCTTTGGCGTCACCTGTTTCGGATAGCAGACAACGATCTGCGCGTTACTCCTCCAGAAGGAGTAGAGATGCCCGAAGACACGAGTGGTCGTCTATTCCCTGATACCGTACCATACCCAGAGTCGGAAGCTAAGTATCGTCACTATGGTCATAACGTGCAAACGATGATCAAAAAGGCGATCGCCATGGAAGATGGCGCTAAGAAAGATGGTTATGTAGCAGCAATTGCTGCCTACATGAAATTGGCCTATAAGACTTGGAACCGCGAGCACTATGTCAGCGACGAGATCATCAAAGCTGATCTACGTGCGCTATCGAAAGGAATCTTGGTAATTCCAGAAGAGCAATCTTTGGACAATCTTGTAAGCAAGAATGCGCATCGCCGTCGTAATAATAGCGGTGGTGGAAAACGCTCATCAAATTACAGCAATCGGGGCGGCCGCCGCAATAAAGGAGGCGGACGTGGTCGTAATCACAAGCGATAACGACTAAATCTAACACCAATAACTATCTCAAAGCAGTGCGCGACTCGTTCACGCACTGCTTTGAACGTGTTTAAAACCAACTATAACTCATGCAAACAGCCGGAACTTTCGTCGTCGAAGGCGGTCATGTTCTGAATGGAGAGATCATCCCACAAGGAGCTAAGAACGAAGCACTGCAGGTACTTTGTGCCGTTTTACTTACCGAAGAACCCGTCACCATCAGCAATCTACCGGATATCCGCGATGTTGCTATGTTGATCCAACTTATCAAAGGTCTAGGGGTTAAGGTGGAGCAATTAGCACCAGATACCTATCGCTTCGAAGCTAAGGATGTGGATGTCGACTATGTCCTTACTCAAGATTTCATCCGTGATGCTAGTAAGATCCGCGGATCAGTAATGCTCATTGGACCACTATTGGCGCGTTACGGGCGGGCATCTCTTCCTAAGCCAGGTGGCGATAAGATCGGTCGCCGTCGTTTGGATACGCACTTACTGGGACTGGAACAGCTTGGCGGACATTTCTCTTTTGATGGAGAAAAGAACCTTTATGCATTCCGGTCCAAAGGGCGACTACAGGGCTGTTACCTGCATATGGAAGAAATCTCGGTGACCGGTACTGCTAATGTCGTGATGGCAGCGGTATTGGCCGAGGGCGAAACCACCATTTACAATGCGGCTTGTGAGCCTTACGTCCAGCAGCTCTGTAGAATGCTACAGCAAATGGGAGCTAAGATCAATGGAGTAGGGTCTAATCGTTTGCATATTGAAGGTGTTGCTTCCCTTTCAGGAACCGATCACCGCTTGCTACCTGACATGATCGAGATTGGTAGCTTTATTGGTTTGGCTGCTATGACCAAATCAGAGATTACGATCAAGGATGCGCGGGTAGACCAATTAGGTATTATACCTCACGTATTCCGTCGCTTAGGTATTACGATTAATGTGGTTGGTGATGATTTACATATTCCGGCACAAGAGGAGTATGAAATCCAAAGCTTCATTGACGGCTCAATCCTCACGGTTTATGATGCGCCATGGCCTGGTTTTACACCGGACTTAATGAGTGTAGTTTTAGTGGTGGCTACTCAAGCGAAAGGTAGTATTCTTGTGCACCAGAAGATGTTTGAGAGTCGCTTGTTCTTCGTGGATAAACTAATCGACATGGGTGCGCAAATTATTCTCTGCGACCCACACCGAGCTACGGTAATTGGATTGAATCGCCGTTTTCAGTTAAGAGGAATTGAGATGACTTCGCCGGATATCCGAGCAGGAGTTGCATTGTTGATCGCGGCACTATCGGCTAATGGCAAGAGTGTTATCCGTAATATCCACCAGATTGATCGTGGATATGAACGGATCGATGAGCGATTGGCTGCACTCGGGGCGAAAATTACTCGCCTGGAGGAATAAAAATGACATAGATGATCTTATACAACGTCACGATAAAGATTGAACACGATATTCATAAGGATTGGCTGGCATGGATGAAGGTAGTGCACCTACCGGAAATGATGAAGACGGGCTACTTTATTGAGTATACAATCTCCCGTCTAATGGGTACCGATGAGAGTGATGGTTTTACCTACAGTGTACAATACTTGATGCCAAACTTTGCTGCTTATCAGGATTATCAGCAAGAGGAGGCTGCAGCTATGCAGCGTAAGCATCATGCGCGTTACGAAAACAAGTATGTGGCTTTCCGGACAATTATGAAGGTGATTGAGCGCGGAGAGTAAATAGCCGATAATCACTAATTCCGAAAATCGGGCTGACTGCATCAGTTGATGGGTTTACTGCATCAGTGCTTTGTTCTATAGCCTTGCTTGCTATTTATATGGCGTAATTTTGAACCTCTATTATTGAGACGGGTTAAATGCCTGTAGACTAGTAAGAAAACGTCTGTATAATGTTCAAGCGACTACTGCTACTGATGGCTCTTTGCAGCCCAGTGCTGCTTTCTGGGCAAATGGCCCTTGAAATGGCCGGAGAAGGTGAAAACGGATTGTTTTTACGTCGTTCTCAAGAAAGGATCACTGTAGATGGTGAACTCAATGAAGCCGCCTGGTTTACAGGTTCTCCTGCAACAAACTTCTGGGAAAACTTCCCCTCCGATTCCACGTACTGTGAATGGAAGACGGAAATCTACATGACCTACGATGACGATTTTCTGTACATCGCAGCGAAATGTTACGCCCCTGGAGATGACTATGTAGTACCTAGCCTTCGTCGTGATTATCGGGCCGGAGGTAGCGACAATATTACCTTTTTATTAGACCCTTTTCGCGATCGTACCAATGCCTTTGTCTTTGGTATGAACCCCTATGGTGTGATGCGAGAGGCGCTTATTTCAAATGGTGGAAATAACCGCGGCGACTGGCTTGGCGAATGGGATAATAAATGGAAAGGGGAGTCAGCTGTTTTCGGGGATTACTGGTCGTGCGAAGTGGCAATTCCTTTTAGCACCATTCGTTTCCCGGAAGGACAAAAGCAGTGGTATTTCAATAGTTATCGTTTCGATACACAAAGTAATACTCGATCTACCTGGCAACCGATTCCCCAGAATCAAATGATTATGAGTTTGGCTTACGTGGGGAATATGGAGTGGGAAGAAGCGCCCAAAACAGCAGGTAGTAGTATATCACTTATCCCTTACGTCACTGCCGGTACGCAACGTGATATTGAAGAAGGCCTTCCAGCGGATAACAACTTCAATGTAGGAGGTGATGCCAAGATCGCTGTTACTTCAGGCCTTAACCTGGACTTAACGGTAAACCCTGATTTTAGTCAGGTGGAGGTGGACCGGCAGCAAATTAACCTGAGTCGATTTGAGCTGTTCTTTCCAGAGCGGCGGCAGTTTTTCCTAGAGAATGCTGACCTCTTCAGTACTTTTGGTGATGATCGGGCAAATCCATTTTTCTCACGAAGAATAGGTGTAACTCAGGATACGAGTACTGGGGCCGCCTTGTCAAATCCTATCTATTTTGGTGCTCGCCTTAGTGGAAAACTGGATAATAATTGGCGAGTGGGCTTGCTTAATATGCAGACAGCAGATAACCCCGAGAATGGTTTGCCCAGCTATAATTACACGGTTACTGCGCTACAACGCAAGTTGTTTACAAGATCTAACGTCGGGTTCATCTTCGTGAATAAGCAAACCTTTGCCGATCTCACCAGTGATACCAGCGACGTATATCGCGAATACAACAGAGTAGCAGGTTTGGACTATAACCTGGCATCAGCGGATAACCGCTGGAATGGTAAGTTCTACTTTCATCATTCTTTTTCACCGACACAAGGAAATAATCCTTTCTCGCATGGTGCGCAGATCAATTATCGAGATCGTGACTTCGCTTTTGGAATGGAGCAGCGCTATGTAGGGGAGGAGTTTGATGCAGAGGTAGGTTTCGTGCCACGCCGAAACTATTGGCAGATGAATCCGCGAGCGGAGATGTTTTTCTACCCTAAGAAAGGAGGCATTAACCGCCACGGCCCCAGTATACGAAGTCGCTTCCTCTGGACTCCCGCAGAGGGGAGTACGGACCGGGTAGTCTTCTTCAACTGGAGCTTCAACTTCACGAATACCAGTAACCTACGCTTCTCTGTAGGTAACGAATACGTATATCTCTTAGAAGACTTCGACCCGACCAGGACTGATGCCACGCCATTGCCTGGCCAAGTTGGATATAACTACACCCGCTTTTCGGCCTCATATGAATCTGATCGTCGAAAGGAACTGTCCTTCCGAGTGGAGCCTACCATAGGTGAATTCTTCAATGGCTATCGCTACGGAGTGCAAACAAACCTAACCTGGCGCTATCAGCCACTTGGTCAGATTGCGCTGACGACGAATTACAGCTACATCGACTTGCCAGATCCTTACGCTAGTGCGGGCTTGTTTTTGATCGGACCGCGTATTGATTTGACTTTTTCTAAGAGCATCTTCCTGACGACCTTCTTCCAGTACAACAGTCAGATTGATAACGTGAACGTTAACGCACGTTTGCAGTGGCGCTTCGCTCCGGTATCAGACTTCTTCTTAGTGTACACCGACAATTACAATTCACTAGACTGGCGCGTGAAGAACCGTGCCATCGTGGCTAAGGTGACCTACTGGTTGAATACGTAGATAGGCTTGGTTGGAAGGTTTGATGGTTAGGGCGTTAGATAGTCATTAGTTTCCTTGTAGTAAGGCCCGTTTCTTGGGAGATTGCTCGTTGAGTCTCCAGTTGTAGTCTAAGAATTTTATGTCATTCTCGGTATCAATGGGGCTTTCGGCATATTGCTGAATGAAATCGTAACGACTGTCATAAGTGTCCCTGAAATCCATCCAGTACCAACTAAGGATTTTTGATAACTGTATCGGATTCTCGTAGATATTATTCCGGAAAGTGTCATTGACGAATTCACGTGAGGCTTGGTCCAATTGTTCTTCTAAACGATCGGCAGTGAAAGCGAAACGCTGCAATTTGGGACAGGAAAGACTAGCGCAAACTAAGGCAAAGTGTATGCGAGGATCGGAATATTCCTTGCGCAGAATGCCGTGCTCAATATTGTTGAGATCAAATGCTTCTCCTCCGATTTCAAAAAACTTGATATCCCATACAGAGTTCACAAATGGTACACCATTCTTGATTTCCTTGAGACCCGTAATCGGATAATGATCAACTACAAGCTTAATGGTGAAGGCATTGTAGGCATTAATCCAATAAGCCATCTGCTCTGCTTCCGACCAACTTTGATTGTTTGGTGGATTCTCTGCTAATAGCTGCAGGTACTCCTTTAGTAAGCTACTGTCGGCGGTCATGCCCTGATAGTTTACCAGCCCTTGGTCATCCACATGTTTCCTTAGCAGGCTATCCCAGCTCGCGTGGCTAATAGGTTGGCTGTCGGAGGCGACCTTCGGTGCAGAACAATTGGTCCAGGTAGTAACTACAAGGAGCAGAAGTAAAGCTGTTAGGCTGGTATACTGACGTTGAAGAGGTTCGGGAATCCAAACCTTCTTCAAGTACAGTATATGCCGACCGAAGTAGTGAGGGCTTCGCCCAAACCACTTCGCGTCATGTATAGTTTGTCGAGAAAACATTTTACATTCGTTTTTGCTAGAACTCCATCTGAAGGTGGAGTGTTGATTTTAGGTAACAAGCCATAATCTATCTGTCCGCACAAGGACATGCTCATGACCTCCTCTCCATTTACTATCCATTTAGAAGATCAAAAACAGATTCCGGTTCACGTTTATGGCAGCGGGGAGCAACTTCTTATTGCCTTTCACGGATACGACTATGATGGGCAGGTATTCAAAGCTTGGGCAGAAGATTTAGGTGGTATCTATACCATCTGCGCACCGGATTTGCCTTTTCATGGAGGTGCAAGATGGGACGAGTCTAAGTTTTCGCCAAAACAAATGGTCGATCTTATTCGGGCAATTGCGAAGCATCAGGGAGAAGAACGGTTCTCCTTGTCGGGGCATAGTATGGGGGCTCGAATCCTCGTGTGTACTGCGACTGAGCTAGCGCAAGACGTTGACCGTTTCGTCTTTCTTGCTCCGGCGGGTATTGGTAGCTTTGATCGAGTGTTGCCCTTGTGGGCGCAACGTGTATTAGAGTTTGCCCTTGCTTGGCCAAAATGGTTGGAACTAGGCGTAAATATTGGCTACCGCTTAGGATGGGTAAATAATTTTCGGAAGCGCTACGCAGAGGTACAGTTGTATCCAGCGGATAAGCGCAATCGCCTGTTCCGAGTATACAATTCTTTGGTGCATTTAAGAACCAGTCGCCCCGATCGGATACAATATTGGAAACAGAATGAGGTAGACACCTTGGTCGTGCTAGCTGAAGCTGATCGCTTTGTTCCCAACCCCAAGATTAGAGCCTACTTTGCCCGAGTTCCCCGAATTGATTGGCGTGAGGTGAGTGGCAATCACGATTTAGTGAATACACTTACTGCGGCTGTGGTGCGCGACGCAGTTCAAAAACGGTAATCTCTGGGTACATGCCTATTCGGCCTGGAAATGCCAGCCACCCAAAGCCACGATTCACGTACAGGAATTGCTTTGCCTCTTCGTACAGACCGGCCCATCTTGGATATACCAATTGTACAGGACTCCACTTTATTCCTTTGAAATTGATTCCGAATTGCATGCCGTGCGTATGCCCGGAAAGGGTAAGGTGTATGTGATCCTTATGCGGAAGTACTTTTTCATCCCAGTGCGAAGGATCATGTGAAAGCAGAATCTTGAAAGCGTCGGATGGTACGCCGTTTAGCGCCAGGTCAAGATCACCATATTGAGGAAAGGG
>CAJXOS010000001.1 GCA_913057725.1 uncultured Lewinella sp. | reverse complement strand
TATACTGACGTTGAAGAGGTTTGGGAATCCAAATCTTCTTCAAGTACAGTATATACCAACCGAAGTGGTGCGGGCTTCGCCCGCACCACTTCGCGTCATGTATAGCTTTTCCAGTAATTTTAACCAAAGAAATCCCCAATGGCAGCCCAAAAGGTTGGCCTCATCTATCGTAAACTACTGTAACACCATGAAAAAACTCATCCTGCTTCTGCTTGTGTTAAGCAGCTTAGAATTATCCGCACAAGTAGACCCTATTGATAGCCTGGCACTTGTTGATTTTTACGAAACGCTTGGCGGTGACGATTGGACCAACAATGATGGCTGGCTAAACGGTCCAGTAAACACCTGGGTTGGTGTTGTACTTCAGGACACCCGAATTTTCGGCATTAATCTCCCTAACAACAATCTTGTTGGTGATGTACCAGGAGGCATTACGACTATTGGTTCTTTACGAGAAATCATCATAAACAACAATAGAATTACCAGTTTACCGGACTTTGGCACTCAGTCCCCTCTTCAAAAACTCATTGTCAATGACAACTTGCTCCAAGACTTACCAGAGATAGGTATCCCCATTTTAGATGAGCTTAGTTGTGAGAATAACTTTCTGGAATTCGATGACCTAGAAGGTTTTTTCCCGGAAGTCAATGTGTTCAATTATAGCCCTCAGGCCCCTCTTGGTGAACCAGGTTTTATTTACGCACGCCCCGGTGACGACTTGCAATTGACCGTTGAAACAGAAGGGTTCTTTAATCTATACACTTGGTTTTTGGATGACACTCAAATAAGCGGCCCCAGCAATGTCCCGGAACTTGATCTAACCTCAGTAAACAATTCGGATGAGGGCACTTACACAGCTACCGTTACCAATGGTGCCTTCCCTGAACTGACCCTATTACGTGAACCCCAGGAACTGCTACTCTATGATCGCGATAGCCTTGGCGGTCTTTACGTACCCAATCATATGATCATCGTATTCACAGAGGATGCCACTGATTTTGAAAAAGACACTCTACGGGAGTTCTACCAAGCAAAGGTCCTGGACGATTGCCTTTGTAGAGACATTGAGCTCTGGGAAATCCCTGACACCAGCTTCCTCAGCGATGGTAATATTCTAGTTGGTGTGGAGGAAACCAAAGAATCAGCCAGTACCAAGTCTAAAGTGGAAGACACCGGTAATAATTACATACTCGACTTACTCGAGAAAGCCGGCAAGAAGAAAACAAGAGAAACGCTGACACCTCAATTCTATTTACCGACACCGCCGCCACCAACGATAGACCCTGTTGTAGCCATTATTGACGTCGGTGTTGACGCCAGTCACCCAGACCTAAGTTCCTTTATGTGGGATAACGAAGACGAGGTCCTCAACGGAATGGATAATGACGACAACTGCTTAGCAGACGATATAGCTGGCTATGATTTCGTCAATTCTGATACTGATCCGGCCGATCTTATTAGTGGGCACGGTACACATTTGGCAGGTATTATTTCCGCTAATGAAGCAACCAACTTGGTAAAGATCATGGCCGTTAAGAGCCATGCCGATGATGGGCTAGGTTTCCTATTTGAAGCTCTGTGTGGCATTTACTACGCCGGCGAACAAGATGCTCCAATTATCAATCTAAGTTGGGGTTATCAAGGAGCGCCATCAAGTGTGCTAGAAGAATCCATTCGTTATTTCGGCGAAGACTGTGGTACTCTATTTATCACTTCTGCAGGAAATGATGCTTCAGATAATGATCAAACCCCTCACTATCCGTCAAGTTTTGAGCTTAATAACATTATCTCCGTTGCGGCATTAGATGAGTCCGAAAGTCTTTTAGCCCCCTTTACCAATTTTGGTATTGAATCTGTAGATATTGCCGCGCCAGGAACCCGAATATTAAGTACTGTTCCCGGTGGAGGTTACGATTTCCGAGATGGTTCATCAATGGCTGCTGCTGCCGTGTCTCATGCTGCAGCTCGAATTTGGCAGGAGCGTCCAGAGCTTACGTACGTCAATATCAAGAATGCGATACTGAATTCAGCCGCTGTTCTTCCTGCTCTCGATCAGGTGGCTACGAGCGGCAAACTAGATCTAAGCGCCGCTTTGATGGAGGCCGCAGGAGCAACAGTAGATACTTCTTGCGCTATCATCAATAATCAGTTTGATCTATTTGAAGGCGACGGGCTAGTAAGAGCCTATCCGCAACCATTCTCTAGCAATTTCGAGCTACAATGGCCTAGCGGACAAGAAGGAGATCTAGAAATTAACATCTATAATGCCTTTGGACAAAGCGTTTTCCAAACTACGGCAGATGCTAATAGCACTTCTATTAATATTCAGACCAGAAGTTGGCCTGCTGGCTTGTATTACGCCCACTTACGGCAAGGCAGGCGCTTCAACAGCATAAAAATATTGAAACAGTAGTTTACAGCTGGCAGGTTGCTCAATTCTTAGCAACCTGCCACTTTTTGTATTTTTAGCAGGGTAAATCACCCTGTGAAATGCGGCTTCTTTTTATCACCTCCTTTCTACTGTGTTCCTTCCACCTTTCTGGGCAGCCTACCGACTGTCAAGGGCAAGAACAAACCCTCTACGACGAGGCAATGGTGCTCTACAATGCAGATAAAACTGAGCAGGCCATTACCGCCCTTCGTGAAGCAATCATTAACACATCTAATTGCCCTGACTCACCAGTACGTGGCAATATGTGGCACAAACTCGGAGTATTTCATTACATCCTTGACCAGTATGATCAAGCAGAAGTAGCTTACGAACAAGCCATCCAAATACGCTCTGGACTTGGCCCAGAAAACAAGGCAGACCTCAGTCGTAGCTATCATAATTTAGGGGTAGCCCTAAAAGAAAAAAACAACTACAACGCTGCTATCATTGCACTACAGCAGGGAATGGAAATGCGCCGTAACCTTGGCGAGAATGGCGCTATGGCTGATACTTACTATGAATTGGCAGCTGTTTATCAGCAAATGGGAGAGTATACACTCGCTATTAACTACCTTGAGGCTACACTTCCAATTTTTGAAGAGGCCTATGGTGCTCTAAGTTATGAGCTGGGACAATCATACAACGAGTTAGGAATTACCCATTGGAAACTCCAACAATACGAAGAAGCCCATCAGGCCCTGGATCAAGCAAGAGCTATATTCTTAGAAGCTTATGGCCCCGAAGATGTAGACGTAGCAAGAACGTTCATCAATTCCGGCAATGTCTTTGATGATGAAAACAAGCCAGCGGAAGCACTACAACAATATGCTGCAGCTTTGCAAATTTATGACCTCGCGGCTCCGCAGAGCTTAATCCGTGCTGCTGTTTTCAATAATCAAGGTGTAGTACTACGTAAGCAAAAAGAATGGCAAAAAGCTGAAGAAGCACTGCGGCAATCCCTATCATTGAAAGCGGAAGTTCTTGGATATGCTCCTCATGAAGAGAAGGCTGCCGTCTGGGATAACATCGGTGATCTTCATTGTGATCAAAGCAATTATGAAGAAGCTTTACAGGCCTATCAGCAGGCGATCCTAAACCGCATTCCAGCATTCGAAGACCCAAACTACCTGAACAATCCACAACTCAAAGCACAACAGATTCCTGGTGGCTGGCAGCCCCTGCTGGTAGTCATGATATCAAAAGCACGTACACTGCGCATGCTTTATCAGGAAAACAAGGACGCTGGTACTTTACAAGCGGCACTGGAAAGCGCACGATTATGTGATCTAATCATTGACCGTCTATTACAAGCTTTTACTACCCGCCAAGCCAAGCTCTTTTTGCGTCAGCAATCCAGCGAAGCTTACGAAGAAGGTTTACTAATATGTGAACTTATATATGAGGCGAATCCAGAACAACAAGTATTAGATGAAGCATTCTTCTTTATCGAAAAAAGTAGAGCAGTTTTGCTCGCCGCTCGACTTCAGGACTACTCCGCACAGACCTTTGCGGGCATACCTGAGTCCTTGCAAAAAGAAGAGCAAAGCCTGCGAGCAGATATCGCCTACCTGGAAAACGCCTTGATACAACTTCCGGAATCAGATGAAAATGTCGCTCGAATAGAAGAGCTGCAGATCCAATTAGCTAGCAAGCAACAAGCCTTCACCGCCTTTATTCAACAATTGGAGAAAGACTATCCCCGCTATTATCAGCAGAAGTATCAGTTGCAGCTCGCATCTTCCAAACAGCTTGATAAATATCTTGGCAAGAATGCTGCTTGGATAAGTTACTTGATCGGTCAGAAAAATGCTTTTGCACTAATAAGACAAGACAAGACCTGGCGACTTATTCGTTTACTTGATCCAGAAACCTGGCAGCCACAATTACAGCTACTGCAAACTGGACTTCATCAGCAGCGCCCAGTTATGCCTGCTGAAGATTTTCTCGCGAACAGCTCTTCCTTATACAAGACCCTTTGGGCTCCTTTGGCAGAGTTTACCCTACCCGAACGAATATTCCTTTCTCCCTCCGGTTCGTTATTTGCTTTACCATTTGAGCTGCTAACGTCAAGTACAGACGCTGGAAATAATTGGAAGAAAACCAACTTTCTTATCCATCGATATCAGTTTTCCTATGCCTATTCAGCTAGTTTGCTCCTCAATTACCAAGCATCAGCTAAAAATGATAGCACTCTCCCGTATTTAGGTATTGCTCCTGAGTTTTCAGCACAAAGCCAGCTACCTCAACTGGCATACAGCCAGGAGGAAGTTTCGGGTATCCAAGCACTATTTGGCGGAAACATTCTTATCGGACAAAACGCTAATAAGAGAAACTTCTTATCACAAGCTCAAGACTACAGAATTCTGCATTTTTCTACTCATGCTAGCACCGATGCAGGTGGGTGGATTGCCTTTAGTGGCACGCAAGACTCTACGGCTCGGCTCTATTTAAATGAATTATATCCACTACAGCTCACTGCTGATTTGGCCGTGCTTGGTGCTTGTGAAACAGGATCAGGAGAAGTTGTGTCCGGCGAAGGCGTCCTCAGTATGGCTCACGCTTTTGCCTATGCTGGGTGTCCAAGCACTGTTTCTTCTCTCTGGCCAGTGTATCACAGCACCACCACTACTATTTTACGTGGGTTCTATTCTTATCTATATGAGGGGTACTCCAAAGATGAAGCTCTAAGAATGGCAAAACTAGACTACCTCAGTAGTGAAGACCTGGATAAGGTCAGTGCGCATCCTGCCTACTGGGCTGCTTTCATCCACTTTGGTGCCCCGGATGCGCTTTATACAAACAATAAGGCAGCAATCCTGTGGGGAATCGCTGCCTTACTATTACTTGCCACCTTTTGGTGGCTATGGCGCAGAAAAAACTAGCTCTTTTCTTCTGGCTTCATCATCAAGCCCAATTCATCGAGCTGTTCTGTAGATACTGAGGCTGGCGCATCAATCATCATATCGCGGCCCTGGTTATTCTTAGGGAAAGCAATGAAGTCACGGATAGAGTTTTGTCCGTTCATCACTGCACACAAGCGATCGAAACCGAAGGCAATACCACCGTGTGGAGGAGCACCATATTCGAAGGCGCCCATTAGGAAACCAAACTGCTCTTCTGCCTCCTCATCCGTGAAGCCTAGCAGTTTGAAGTTTTTCTCCTGCAATTGACGATCGTGGATACGAATAGAACCACCACCAATCTCTACACCATTGATCACCAAGTCATAGGCATCAGCACGCAACGACTTCATGGTTTCATGATCACCATTCAACATGCGCTCCATATCCGCCTTCTTCGGGCTAGTGAACGGGTGGTGCATCGCGTGGAAACGCTCCGACTCTTCATCCCACTCTAGTAGAGGGAAGTCAACAACCCACAATGGCTTAAACTCTGCTGGGTCCATAAGATCCATGCGGCGGCCCATTTCCAGGCGCAGTTCTCCCATTTGCTTGCGGGTCTTTTCTTCTTCACCGCTTAAGACTAGAAGAAGGTCACCAGGTTCAGCACCCAGCACTTCTGCCCAAGCAGCCAAATCCTCTTGGCTGTAGAATTTATCTACGCTCGACTTGAAGCTACCATCTTCATTACACTTCACATATACAAGTCCCTTGGCACCAATTTGTGGGCGCTTCACCCAATCGGTGAGTCCATCCAGCTGCTTACGAGTAAGGCCTACTTGACCTTTCGCACAGATACCTACTACCAATTCTGCAGAATCAAAAACCTTGAAGCCTTTGTTCTGAGCTACTTCGTTGAGATCAGTCAATTCCATACCGAAACGCACATCAGGCTTATCGATACCGTAGCGCTTCATGGCTTCATCGTAGGTCATATGTGGGAAGTCTGGCAACTCCACACCTAGCGTATGATGGAACAAGTGCTTAGTCAACCCTTCAAAGGTGGCCAACACTTCTTCTTGGGTCACAAACGCCATCTCGCAGTCAATCTGCGTAAACTCTGGCTGGCGATCCGCACGCAAGTCCTCATCCCGGAAACACTTCACGATTTGGAAGTAACGGTCGTAACCAGCTACCATCAAAATCTGCTTAAAGGTTTGCGGACTTTGCGGTAGCGCATAAAATTGCCCCGGATTCATCCGGCTTGGCACTACGAAGTCACGTGCACCTTCTGGTGTACTCTTAATCAAGAATGGAGTCTCAACCTCCACGAAGCTTTGGCTATCCAAATACTTGCGGGTTTCCAAAGCCAGCTTGCTCCGGAAAATGATATTTCGCTGTACTGGCCCCCGGCGTAAATCCAAGTAGCGATACTTCATACGCAAGTCATCACCACCATCCGTTTCTTCTTCAATAGTAAACGGTGGCACCTTTGAGCTATTGAGGATCGTCATTTCCTTTACCTCAATCTCAATATCACCTGTATCGCGGTTAGGGTTTTTGTTGGTACGCTCACGCACCAGCCCCTTCGCAGATACTACAAACTCACGGCCCAATTTACGAGCACGTTCGGCTAAATCCGCATCATCTTCAATATCGAATACAAGCTGCGTAATACCATAACGGTCGCGCAAATCCACAAAGGTCAATGCACCAAAATCGCGGCTCACTTGGACCCAGCCGCCCAGGGTCACTTCCTTTCCGACGTCAGCGATGCGGAGTTCTCCGCAGTTGTGTGTCCGATACATGAGAATTTCTATTTGTTTCCTCGGTATTGAGGTATTAGTTATAAGAGCCGCAAAAGTAAGAATAGTTCCGGGCTCAGCGGATAAAGCGGATTGATATTTTTCTGTGCTTCAGTCAAGTGTATTACCACTTATGTTTATTCCTTAAGCCCCTTCTACTCGTTAAGCGTTCCCCGACGCTTACCCCCCAATCTACCCCACTCTCCCATCAAGCCCTTCCAGTATAATAGCACACGCCTTCCGAATCTCGGCCTCTGTAATGATCAACGGCGGGGCTATTCGCAGACTCCGGTCATTAAACAGAAACCAATCCGTAATGAGTCCACGCTCTAAGCAATGGTGAATGACGGCCTGTACTTCATCAAAACTACTAAGCTCTACGGCTAGCCAAAGCCCAGCTGACCGTACGTCAAGAATCCGAGGATGTTGCAATAATTCCAAGAAGAGCTTTTCCTTGATAGGCACTTGCGCAATGTAATCTTCTTGCAATAGGGTTTCCAGCGTAGCCAGTCCAGCAGCAGTCGTGACCGGATGCCCACCAAAGGTGGTAATATGCCCAAGGATGGGGTCGCTAGCCAAGCTATGCATTACCTCTCTTGCAGCCACAAAGGCCCCGATAGGCATACCACCTCCCATGCCTTTGGCGATCAGCAAGATGTCAGGTATTACATCGTATTGCTCAAAAGCCCACAGTGTACCTGTACGACCATAGCCTGCTTGAATTTCATCGAGAATGAGTAAGGCTCCAACTTTGTCACATCGCTTACGTACTGCCTGTAACCACTCTTTATTGGGCCTCCTTATCCCCCATTCTGCTTGCACTGTTTCCAGAATTACTGCAGCCGTATTCTTGGTAATACGATCCAAGCAGGCGTGGCAATTGAAATCAAGATGACGAATCCCAGGAAGTAAAGGGTGGAACGCTTGGGTAAAGTCTTTAGGCCACATCAAGCTAGCAGAGCCCTGTGTACTACCATGATAGGAGCGAGTGGCTGCTACAAACTCATGGCGGCCCGTATAACGTTTAGCCAGTTTCATGGCCCCTTCCGTTGCCTCTGTTCCACTATTTACGAAGTATACGCTATCTAGTGGATCGGGCAGATGCTCCGCTAACAAGGTGGCCAGTTTCACTTGCGGTGATAACACAAACTCTCCGTATACAATGGTGTGCAAATATTTATCTAACTGATCTTTTGCTGCCCCTACTACCGCTGGATGACGGTGCCCTAAGCTACTTACTCCAATGCCAGCAATCAGATCCAAGTAGGCTTTTCCTTCTTGATCATACAGGTACATCCCTTCAGAGCTCGCTATCTCTAGACCAAGTGGAAAATCACTAGTCTGTGCTACATGGGATAAAAACAACTGACGAAGATTAGGCATATTGGATATTGGTTAGCTGGATTAGTTGAGTTCTCTAGAGAATATTGGAATTAAATCTGATCTCTTAATCTTATCAATATTCCTCTAAGGGAATATTCTAGCACACAAAAATACCATTTCCTTTACTCCTGTCGCCCAAGCGCTATTCTTTCGATTTAAGTCTGTTTCCAAATAAGAATTGGTCAAATTCGCGGCGTGAAACGCATCTTTTCGTTACGATTCGGCGTTATGAGAGAAAAATATGGTGTTTATACACCAGTAGCAATTATTTATCAATCCATCCCTATCCGTGCGTAGGTTGCTCTATACCGGCGTAATGTTCTTGCTGTTGTTATCCTGCCAGCGAGACACTGAACGAAGATCAGATTACCTGATCCAGGGGATTGATGTTTCCCGTTATCAACTGCAAATAAATTGGCCTGAAGTAGCTCAGCAAGATGTCCATTTTGCCTTTGTGAAGGCCACAGAAGGTGCTACTCATCTGGATACGCTCTTCCATAAAAACTGGCAGCTTATCCAAGAGGCGGGTATCCGCAGAGGCGCATATCATTTCTTTCGCCCCAAAACAGATGCACACCGACAAGCCGCCTTCTTCCTCGGTCAAGTCGAATTGCGAGATGGCGACCTTCCTCCAGTCTTAGATATAGAGGTTCTGGATGGGGTAAATCCCAAAGACCTTGTACATGCGCTGCATACTTGGCTAAGTACCGTCCGTGATCACTACGGCATTGCTCCCATCTTATATACCAATCTCAAGTTCTACAATCGATACCTGGCGGGGCATTTTGATGATTATCCACTCTGGATTGCCCGCTATAGTGAAGAAAAGCCCGTATTGGCTTGTGGACGAAACTGGCAGTTTTGGCAATATGGAAACCGCGGTCATTTAGCAGGTATTGAAGGTCACGTAGACTTCAATGTATTCTACGGCGACTGGTTGGCTTTTGACAGCTTGGCCTATTCTCAAGACACGGCCCTAAGCTTTAAGCAAGATTAACGCTGCATTAAGCTACACTTCACATTTGTCCAGCATATTTGCAACGTCAATCATTGATTTCTTGCTGTCAATCTTTCTTATCTCTCTTACTTCGTTTTCCTGCTTTAAGAAAGACTTGCTTGTGGCCAGGACATTGTTTCTCCAACAACCTCCTGGCCTTTTCTATCCTTAGACTAAGATCAGTTAAAATCAGCGAGTCAACTCAGTAATTTAATCCGCACTTAATATCTACTTCACACCCAGCATGTTTCTTTGTGGGCATAAGCTTTTATCCTATACTGTAGCCCTTTTGCTGTGTTCAGATCTTTTCGAGCACAGCTTTTTTTATGCCCTCCCAACTGGGAGCCGTACCGGGAATCTGTTGTAGCAAGCGCTTACGGAAACGATGATAGTGCACCTCAATGGTATGGCGCTTACTACGTGTAAATTCCTTCTCAATAAAGTCACTGTCCTGCTCTGCCAAGGCTCCAATTTTTTCTGGACGATTCCAACGTCCCATAATCATGTTGGCGGCAAGTTTAGCCTGTAAGTCACTTAAAGGCCAGATAGCACCTTGCGGTTGGAACAACCCAATAAACGCCAAACTAGGATAAGACTCATGGAACATCCTTAGATACAATGGCACGCGATCGGCTTCCTCGTAGTTGATAAAGTCTTGATCAAAAAACGGAAGGGTAATTTTATAGCCCGTTGCCGCTACAATCGTATCATACTCCTCAGTACGGCCATCAGTAAATGTGATCTTTTTCCCCACTATTTTTTCAATACCTGTACGTGGGTGCACCTTGCCGTGGCGAATCTTGTAAAGCAGCTCAGAATTCATCGTTGGGTGAGCTGCAGTAACCGGAAAATTTGGCTCTGGAAGATTATAAGCCCTGTAGTTCCCTATCATCATTTTGAGCGTTAATGAACGCATCCAGCCCCCCAGTTTCTTAGGCAGATAGGTCAATGTACTATTAAAGGTATCTGTGGGACGCCCCAAGAAGAACTTAGGTACGATGTACTGTGCCCGGCGAATACTAATACTAGTATGCTCCGCAACGCGGCTGATCTCTACTGCACAATCGCAGCCCGAATTACCACAACCAATTACAAGAACACGTTGATCTTTAAAAGGAGTATTTGTCTTGTAAGCATGCGAATGCAAATATTCACCAGCAAACGATTCAGCTATACCTTCCGGATGGCGCGGTACATTATGATGACCATTCGCAATCAACAGATAATCAAATACTTCCTTTTTGCCGTCACTCAATTCTAACTTCCAACGCTGATCATCCAGCAACTGCACATGCTTTACCGATGTATTAAACTGGATATGATCATAGAGACCAAAGTGTCGCGCATAATCTCGGAAGTAAGCCAACACTTGCTCGTGAGAGGGATAATCTGGGTAATCATCCGGCATCGGATAGTCCTCGAATGCCGAGAGGGTCTTTGAAGAAATGATGTGAGTTGTCTCACAAACACTGCTATGAGATATCTTAGGAGAGTAAATCCAATTGCCTCCAATATCGCCGTTCTGCTCGTAGCATACGACATCTTCTACACCCGCTTGAAGCAAGTTCTTAATAGTGGTGATTCCGGAACATCCTGCTCCAATTACGGCCACTCGGGCCTTTTGAGTTGTTGTACTCATGCACTTAGTTTATTCTGATACGCAAAAATTAGGGCTCGGGGTGGAGTATTAGAAGAGTGGCATGACTCATTTTGACAATAGGTCTGAAATGAGCATCACCAAATATAATACATCTCCCTATCTTGGCGAGAACATGGAGCAGATGAAGCAGAAATTCGGGACAGGACCAGTTTTTTTCACAGCCATTTCTACCATTCTGGGCGCAATTATGTTTTTGCGTTTCGGATTTGCTGTAGGGAGTGTCGGCTTTTTAGGAACGATTGCCATTATTTTGATTGGGCATGCCGTTACCATTCCTACCGCTATGGCGATTGCTGAAATCGCCACCAATCAAAAGGTAGAAGGAGGAGGAGAATACTACATCATATCTCGATCATTTGGTTTAGTCATTGGCTCCACGATCGGTTTAGCGCTATATATGTCGCAGGCGATTAGTGTTGCCTTTTATATCATGGCCTTTACGGAAGCCTTTAATACCGGTATTGATTGGCTTTTAGTCAATCTAGATTTACCTGCTTGGGTAGTTTGGCTACTAGAGAAAAAGCAGACTATCAGTGTTCCAGCATTACTGTTACTGACGGTAATCGTTCTCACAAAAGGGGCCGATCTCGGTGTTAAGGCTTTGTATGTTGTTGTCGCTACCTTGGCTATTAGTATGGTCGCCTTTTTTGCTGGTCAAACTGACTATAGCCTAAACAACAACTTCGATCCGCTCGCAACAGTCTATAATCAAGAACACGTTGATGATAGCACTACTGTTATTGATCCACAATGGCAAGCGCAAACCGAAGATAGTACGGGGTTGACACGAGAAGCACCGACTGTTCAGACTAATCCTCAAACCACTACAAGCAGCAATAGCCCAGCAGTATCGCTTGGCTTCTTTACGGTTTTCGCCATTATTTTCCCTGCTTTTACGGGTATGACCGCCGGCGTAGGTTTATCTGGAGATCTTCGTGATCCTGGCCGATCTATCCCGCTAGGCACTTTAGCAGCTACCGTCTCAGGCATGTTTATTTATTTCCTAATTGCCTATAAGTTGGCTGTATCCGCAAGCCCCGAAGCATTGGCTGATACTTCTAGCCTGGTCATGTCTGACATAGCGATTCAAGGATGGTGGTTGATTCCTGTCGGTTTGGCCGCGGCGACCATTTCATCCGCACTAGGTTCTATTATGGTGGCCCCTAGGACCTTGCAAGCTATTGCCCGGGATGAAATATTTCCTACTCCGTTTATTAACCGCTGGTTGTCTAAGGGACGAGGTAAGAACGATGAGCCTTATAATGCTTCTGTCATTACGGTTCTTATAGCCTTGGTATTCATTTTCATGGGGGCAATCGACAGTGTCGCGGAGGTGATTTCTATGTTCTTCATGGTTACTTATGGATCCCTCTGCCTGATCTCATTCCTGAATCACTTTGCTGCTGATCCTAGTTACCGACCTCGCTTCCGCTCTAAGTGGTTTATTTCATTGTTTGGAGCTATCGCCTGTTTTGGTTTAATGTTCTTCATGAATGCCTCTTATGCACTGCTAGCCTTGGTGTTCATAGTAGGCTTATACTTCCTCACTGCCTACTTCAATCCGGACAAGCGCAGCATCGCTGTAATTTTCCAGGGCGTAATATTCCAGTTGAGTCGCCGTTTGCAAGTCTTTTTGCAGAAGGCCGATAAAGAAAAAGGTAATTGGCGTCCATCTGCGGTGGCACTTACCAGCGATTCATTCCAACGACTAGGTGCATTTGATATGTTACGTTGGATATCGCAGAAGTATGGTTTTGGCACCTACATTCATCAGATCAAAGGTTATCTCTCGCGCCAGACCAATCAGGAGGCGAAGACGATAAAGGAACGCCTGATCAGAATGGGAGAAGCAAGCGATAGTAACATCTATGTGGATACCATGATCAGTCCGTCGTACACTTCAAGTGTCGCTCAAGTAATCCAGCTGCCAGGTATTGCAGGTACAGAAAACAACCTTCTCTTATTAGAATTCTCCAAGAATGACCCACAAGATCTAGAGGATATCATAGACAACTTTAAGCTGATTCGCTCTATAGATTTTGATATAGCCATCCTAGCTAGTTCTGAGCGTGGCTTTGGCCTCAAAAAACAAATCCACATCTGGCTAACAAGTAGCGACTTTGACAATGCGAATTTGATGATTCTCCTAGCCTATATTTTGATGGGCCATAAGGACTGGTCAGGGGCCGAAATCAAAATCTTCGCCTTGTACCCAGAAGATACTTGTGAGGTGGAACGTCAGCACTTGTACCAACTAATTGATGCAGGGCAACTACCAATTTCTACCCAAAACATTGAGATTATTGCCCGCGACCCAAAAATGGATACCAGGAGCGTTATCAATGAAAAATCACAAGATGCTGATCTAACCATTCTTGGTTTCCGTGAGGAAGCAGTGAAACACAATGGCCAAGAGGTATTTGCAGGTTACAGCAACATTGGTAACATCTTATTTGTTAATGCCGTAGAACAAAAGGATATCAAGTAAGTCTGCGATTGGTCTATCCCTATTGACAATACATCGAATATGTAGACCCCTCATTTGGGTAATGATCAAAAAATCCACATCTTGCAAAACACCCGAAAGCAGCTTATGTTACATTAATTCGGGTGCAGTAAACCTGGAGTATTACACTATAGATCAACCATGATTTTGTTTAATCAGAAGTTCACGCAATTAAAGATTAAGGAAATTTGTGGAAGAGCGCAGCTGCTACACATGTGCGCAGTTGCAAATCATTTTAGAACCTATGAAAAATAAAACAGTGGCCGGGGTTCTGGCGCTGGTAGCCGGATACATGGGCTTGCATCGATTCTATCTCGGTCAGGTCGGGCTCGGCATTATGTATATCTTGTTATTGCCTGTATTTTTAGTTACTGGTCTTTGGTTTTTCTTCTTTATCGGAATTGTAGACGCCATTGCGTTATTCTCCATGGATCAGGATGCTTTTAACAAAAAGTACAACAAGGGTTTCGAGGGTCAATGGCAGAACGAACGCCGTCGGGATAATCGCGACGTTCGCGACTATAACCGCAATGAGCGTTATCGGGAACGTCAGACTCAAAAGGCACCATCTACTCGCAAAAGCAGAGCTACCCGCCGCAACACCCCATACATGAAGTCCGGTAAGGAAAAGTTCAAGGATTACGATTACGAGGGCGCTATTGCTGATTTCAATAAGGCGCTGGAGGTGGATCCGCAAAACATTGCGGTGCATTTCAATTTGGCTTGTGCTCACTCCCTAATGGAGCATAAGGACAAAGCCTTTTATCATTTAGATCGTGCCGTAGCTCTCGGCTTTGATGACTTCAACACCATTAAAACGCGCGACCATTTGGCTTTTCTGCGCATTCAACCTGAGTTTTTGCAATTTGAAGCCAACAATTTCCGTTTAGCCAAGCAACTAAACGCACCAAAAGAGAATCTTCTAGATGAGACACCAGTACAGTCCTCCCCAGAACAGACTGATTTACTGGAACAATTGCAAAAGTTAGCGCAGTTGAAAGAAAAAGGACTCCTAACGGAAGAAGAATTCAAGGTGCAGAAGGAAAAATTGCTGGGTTAACAAAGACGACAACAATCCCGCGAACATGATTGCAGAAAATCTCATATCAGACATCATCATTCCCTTAAGAACATCAGATACTGGAGCCGAGGCTTTAAGTACGATGGGGGAGTTCTATGTTCGCCACCTACCTATTGTTAATCAAGAAGAACTACTAGGCCTCATATCGGAGGACGAAATCCTTGATCACGACGCTGAAGAGCCCGTTGGCAGTTATAAGCTCAACCCTGCTCTTCCGTTTGTACGCATCAATGATCACCTCTATGATGTTATGCGTCTCGTGGCTGATTACCAGCTTACTGCTATTCCTGTTGTGGATGATCAGAGACGCTATATTGGACTGATTACCGCTGACAACCTGATCCGTCATTTCGCTGAAATTGGCGCCTTCCGAGAACCCGGGGGAATCATTGTTTTGGAGATGGTCCGTCAGGATTACTCATTGGCGCAACTGGCGCGAATTGTAGAGTCTGAGAATGCCGTAATTCTTAGTTCATACGTACAGACTTTTGCGGACTCTCCTCGAATTGAAGTCACGCTGAAGATCAACAAACAGAATATCCTCAACATCTTAGCTTCCTTCGAGCGTTTTGATTTCATTGTGAAGGCTACCTTCAATGAGATGGAATACTTCGACACGCTTAGAGAACGCTACGATAGTTTGATTAGCTACCTCAATGTCTGACCTCCGGGTATTTGGTATTCGACATCATGGCCCAGGATCGGCCCGTCGTTTGCTCCAAGCTTTGGAACAATGGCAACCTGATGCCGTCCTGATTGAGTTTCCAGCTGATGCTAAATCTGAATTACTCCAGGTTGGAAAATTCCAACTAGAACCACCGGTGGCACTGGTCATCTACGACCAGCAGGATATTCAGCAAGCTTATTACTACCCTTTCGCTCGATTTTCCCCCGAATGGCAAGCACTGCAGTGGGCCGTCCACAACAGAGCTGCTGTAGATGCTATTGACTTACCCATTACACATCAATTAGCCCTTCGCAAACGGCCACAGCTTCTAACCTCCAAGACGGACCCTCAGCTACAAAGAGACCCGCTTGGTGAAATGGCTAAACTAGCCGGTCATGATGATCGAGAGCAGTGGTGGGAAATCACCTTCGAACAAACAGAAGATGACTTCGCACTTTTTGCTGCTATCAATGAGTTGATAACTGAATTACGGAAAGAAGGAAACACAAGCAGTCGTGAGACTTTGCTTCGAGAAGCTTATATGCGCAAGGTGCTCCGCAAGAATATTAAAGGGGGTTATGAGCGTATCGCTGTTGTCTGTGGAGCCTGGCATAGCCCTGCTTTACTGCAATGGAAGCAGCACAAAGCAACTGCAGATAATCAGGCACTAAGAGGACTACCAAAAGTCAAAACGAACGCGGCTTGGATACCTTGGAGCTATCCACGGCTTGCACGCATGAGCGGCTACGGTGCGGGTGTGCATTCTCCTGCTTGGTATGAGATGAGCTTCGACTACAAAAGAGAAGCCAGTATTCACTGGATGGTCAAAGCTGCTCAATTACTTCGCGAAGAAGGAATGGATACCTCTCCTGCGCACGCACAAGAAGCAGTCCGGTTGGCGAATACCCTTGCTGCGATGAACGGCCAGATTATTCCCAGTCTATCAGACCTCAAACATGCGGCCCAAAGCACCCTTTGCGAGGGATCTGCCGAACGATTAGCACTGATTGAGCAGAAGCTTCTCTTAGGAGAAAAGGTGGGCATCGTACCCGAAAACGCTACCGTTGTTCCTCTCCAAAAAGACCTTACAAAACAACTTAAAACCAGTAGGCTTACTAAGTACTGGGGTAAGGTTGGTGAGCAATGGCTGAAAGCAACAAAAGCGAATCCTCGAGGTGGGCTGGACCTTCGTTCAGAGAGCGATTTGCTCAAAAGTCAGTTATTGAATCAACTGCAAATCCTCAATATCAATTGGGGGAGCCAGCAACAGAATAGCGCCAACGCCTTAGGTGCATTTAAAGAACTCTGGCTACTGCATTGGCAACCCGAGTTTAGTCTGCAAGTGCTAGAAGCAGCAATGTGGGGCAATACTGTTTTGGAAGCCGCCGACCAAAAACTCCGACAGCAAGAATCAGATGCGGACATAGCAACTTTAGCTAAAGCAGTGCTACTGGGGCTTAGAGCGGGATTAAAAGACAGTGTACAAGTAGTTGTCCAGCAACTGCAGGATCGATCTGCGTTAACTCGCGATGTTCAGGAACTATTGGCTGGTCTGCCTTCGCTCATAAAAATCATTCAATATGGTGATGCCCGCAAGACAGATGTGACGGCACTTGCTTTGCTAGTAGAAGAAGTTGCTCCTCGTTTAGCAACAAGCCTACCTGGCGCAGCTATGAGCTTGGATGAGGAAGCCGCACAATTATTACTCCGCGACTTTCTGGCTACACATCGCGGCCTCTGCCAACTAGAACTCCCCTTACTAGATGATCATTGGTGGCCCGCAGTCCAAAAACTAGCCGATATACCAGGTATTGCACCTTTACTAAAAGGACTGGCTACTCGTCTCTTGTTTGATCAGGAACGCATAGATTTGATCGATACGGCACGCCGCTTAGACTATGCCCTCTCTCCAGGAAATGAACCATTAGAAGTAGCCAATTGGCTCGCTGGTTTTCTCAACGGAAGCGGACTAGTACTATTACACCATCCACCACTTTGGGACTTGGTAGATCGCTGGGTAGCGCAACTCGATATGGATCACCTCCAAGGTATTCTTCCATTGCTAAGACGTACCTTTTCTTCGTTTTCTCCTAACGAGCGTCAGCGCATGTTGGAAAGAGTGAAGGAACCGCCTATACAGGTAGAAAACACCTCGAAGGAGGTAGTTGACCTGCAAGTGGAAAATGATGATTTGGCGGAGCAGTTATTAGCAGATTTGGATACTTGGATTAAAGGGTAACTGTCTTTCAAACAAATCACTGGCTGACTACTCTTGCTATGACCATTGCCACGAGCAAGAAAACGATGACAAAAATGATTCCCATGGCCGGATCATCTACTGCTTTATCCCAGAGTGGCTCCAAGCGTTTACGCCCTACGGTAAACGCTCCAATAACCAGTAACGTGGCAATAACCCAGCGTCCTTTTTTTCCCATTTTACTAAGTTGGTTTCTGCAAAGTTACATTTCCCTAGGGCTCTAGCTTCATTCCTTTCTGCTAACCGCACTGGAATGTCTCGCTTATTTCGTAAACTCGTATTACATCCACCTGACTTAGCATGCAACTCGATCTTTGGTCGCTCCTGATTTTGCTATTTATAGCGCAAGGCCTATATCTGGTCAGTACCTTGCTATTGGTGGGCCAAAATCGCCAGAAGTATTGGAATCGATTTTTGGCTGGCATTCTTGTAGCTATGCTGTGGTGGTTATTGGAATTCTTATCTGTACGCAATGTTCTTGAGATTCCTATCAACGTCTTTTATGGCACTCGTTATGGCTCCTGGATGCTGCTAGGCCCGTTTACATTTTTCTACTTCAAAGCCGTTACCAATCATAAATGGCGGTTCACGAGTAAGGACCTCTTACATTTTCTACCATTCATACTCTTGGTACTTATCGTGCCTGTACTAAGTGGTGAATCACTGAGTCATCGGCAGGTTCATTATGGCATGCTCGCAGTTTTTGACTACCGCCCCAAGACCGTTACTGCTTTTGAGTACTTCTACTCTACTGTTTTCTACTTGCAGTTTATTCACCTGGCCGTTTATTTACTTCTCAATTTCAGAACAATTGAGGAATATGGACAAGCTTTACAGCAAACAAAAGCCAATATTGACGAAGTAATCTGGCTCCGGCTTTTCAACGGTCTTTTGCTATTGACCCTACTACTTACCGCAGGCTTCCTATACCTACTTTTCCAAAGCGATATTTACCGCCGGGCCTTAGATTACATCTATGTGCTGCCACTAGGTTTATTCGTCTATGCTGCCAGCTACAAATTAGCGGGAGTACAATGGACCAGTGTAGAATCAACTTTGGATAAATATCAAAACTCTAGTTTGAAGCCATCTGACAAAAAGTCCTACTTAGCAGGACTTGAGGAGATCATGAGCGAGAACAAGCCCTACCTCAACCCAGAGCTACGCCTGAAAGACCTTGCTGATTCGCTCAACATACCCACTCATCATTTATCGCAAGTAATTAATGAGCATTATCAGTATTCCTTCTTTGACTTCATCAATACGCATCGCGTAAAAGAAGCACAAGAACAAATTCGGAATCAACCAGAAAGAACTCTACTTCAAATTGCCTTTGCTGCTGGTTTCAACAACAAGACTTCTTTTGGTAATGCATTCAAGAAGTTCGCCGGCCAGACACCTTCTGCTTATCGAAGAAATATTCGTTCTGAACAGTGATTTTTTGGCAACCTTTATAAGGGTTGTCGACCACAGCTCTTCTTTTCCCTAGCCTTGGGGTATAATCAAATATCCATCCGGCTATGAAAAGCTTTTATTATCTATTCTTTATCAGTGTACTCCTATTCAGTGTCCAAACGGAACCTTCTTCCTACCGACTCGATCCTGGCCATACCTATGTTGGTTTCGATGTAGAGCGCTTCCTGGTAGGAGAAGTATCTGGTCGTTTCAATGATTGTTCTGCCGACATTCAAATGTCGGGCGAAGATCCAAGTACCCTCCAGGTGGAAGCTACTATTCAAACTAATAGTCTAGATAGTAATAATGACATCCGCGACGGGCATCTCAAAGGAGAAATGTGGCTTCATGCTGAGGAACACCCTACTATTCATTTTCGATCCACCTCGGTCTTTCAGGAAGGGGATCAGTATATGATGAAAGGAGATTTCACTATTAAGGGAATCACCAATCAAATGGAGTTCCCGATAGAGGTGTTAGGCCCTTACAAAGACCCTACTCAAAGTACTACGCTTGGTTTGAAGGCTGAGTTCAGCATCGACCGGTTCGACTACGGCATCCAGTTTAACAAGACCATGGACAATGGCGAGCTATTTATTGGGCGAGAGGTAAAGATCAAGATTCGAGCATTAGCCATTCAGAGTTAAAACAAAGATGCCGGACATCACCCCTGATATCCGGCATTTCTTCCTAGAAACTCCAATCTCGTTTCCAGGCATCGATCAAGTCGAAACTAATCTTGAAAGATGTGTCAGGTCTTCGGTTATTCGCATCGGCTAGTACACCAAATACCCCTACCCGCAAGCGGCGGCGCGGTCCAATCTTGAAGACACGCTCCACTCCGGCAAAGAACTCTTGATGGCGATAGCTACCATCCTTTAACCATAGCATTCCCCCACCTGCAACTGTCTTGATTCGCGTTTTCTTCAGCAGCGGAATATTATTGATAATCGCGCCATTGAAATGGTGAATAAAGTGAAGCTCAAAATGCAGATTAGTAGTGGACAATGACGTGTCTAACATTTGGAACGTACGAAGCGGGTTCGAATACAGAAAAGGATCGCTTTCGCGGAATTGCTTCCAATCCACAAAGCGCAGATCTTCTGTGTTAACAAACTGCCCCATTTGAGCTCGATAGTTCGTATTTCCAATGGGGCCCATGATAATCTCCTGCTCAATAGCTGCTTCCAGATAGTCGAAGCGAATGTCGCTGCCAAAAGTATTATCCCAGCCGCGACGGTGCATAACACTGAAAGTAGGCCATTTACTACCTAGAATAACTTTACGGTTAGGCTCACGCATGTATCGCTGTGCCGGCGTATAGCTTATTCTATTGGTGGTAATAAACGCCTGGTAGCGCTCAAAATCCATTGGTGCATCATCGTCAACCACAACATCATCCAGGAAAGAACCTACATCGTAGGAAGTAATCGGGCGCCGATCGTTCCAGTCAAAGCTACTGTGGATACGCAAGCCATTGGCTATTTCAATAGCATGTGTAGCTCGGAAGGCATCAAGTAGAATGTAGTTACTTGGGCGCAGCAAATTCAAATAAGCATCAAACTCGTTGATCGCCTGAAAAGACCGACCTCCACTGATGGATATATCCCCGAATCGGAAGGGGTCATAGCGAAACCATGAGCTGAAATTCCCTTGAATATCATGGTTACGCAGACCAAAATCGACCGTCCCGGAATTACTCCAAATTCGCCCATTCTTATATCGCTTAAATCGCGAAACATATGGACCAACTCTCCATCCCCCCACAGGACTAAAGTCGATCATAGATGCCAGGGCACTAACATATAAGTGAGACTGCTCTCGCCAATCGCGAACACCTACGCCATCCCAAGCGATTTCCAGGAGATTAATGCGATTGTATCGTGCCTCCAGGCTATCTCGGTAGGCGGGACTATTATGCACCGCCTGAATACTATCTCGTAGTCGAATCAACTTTGCTTCGCGATCGTTTAAAGCCTCTGTACGGGTACCGGCCCAATATTCACCATCGCGCTCATAAGCTTCTTGCGTAGTAACAGCCACTTCATTTCCGAAGAACTTCTCCGGAAAAGTGTAGTTGTGCTGGTATTCAGAATAGCTCAGAACTGTACTTCCCTTGAAGGTCTTTTTCTTGCCTTGACGCGTGCTATAGATAAACGCCTGGCGCTCCATAATCCAGAGACTGTCCTCTACCTTATCATAAGATTGCTCAATACGGAAGTTATCACCGAAAAGTAGTGTTCCTTTTGGTAGGTCAAGCTCCAGCTTTAGGATTGTCCATTCGTCCTCTACAATCCAAATGGTACCCCGAACGGTAGAGTTACCTTCCTTACGAGGAATAACCTTAATTTCATTAATGTGCTGCCCATCCTGATAGCGGCTCCCTACAAGCTCATACTTATAAGAAAGGATCGCATTATTACTCAAAGGCGATATCACTGGTGCATCTGAAATTCCAGGCAGATAAACCAGGTTCCGATAGAAGTTAAAATCCGTTTCCGCAAAAATGGGAATGAATAAACCATTCGTGTTTCCGTAGGCCTGATAAGCTGTACGCTCTTCTTTATAACGTCGCGGGTACTGGTAATTCAGGAGCACCTCCATCTCTACCAGATTTAATCCATTGAGTAATTCTTGGTTCGCTGCTTCCTCCGCAGCAAAAGGATCGGCATCCGGCGCACTAATATCCACTTCCACTACTGGCTGAGGAGCTTGTTCTTCCTGCCGTTCCGTTTCTTCAATGGCTTTCAAATAGACCTTTGTGCGATAGCTATCGGCGGCTTTGAGTTGCTTGTCTTTATGCTCAATTACCTGCTTGATAATCGCGAAAGCAGGATCTCGTTGACTAGCAGAGACAACAATTTCTTCCAACTCCAAGGCGGCTGTGCTTAACTCGATATTTACCCATGCGGTATCGCCAACCAGCAGGACGCGCTCGGATTTACTTTCGTAGCCTAAGCTAGAAAAAACAAGATTGTACTCTCCATCAACATCTAGGCGCATTTCGTAATATCCCTCTCCGTCACTTACCGTTCCCGTCTGCAATTGCTGCACGTAGATATTGGCGTAAGGTAAAGGTTCTCGAAACTCATTAGTGATGCGGCCGGTAATGACTTGACTGGACAGCATGGAAATGCTACCCAATAGCACTACTGCACTAAGCAGATACCGGAGGTGGGGAGTTAAAAAGTGTGGTATTTGGGGTGATAATTTCATTAGTCTGATCGTGGTACGAACTTTCTTTCATACAAATAGACGAAAGAATCGCGCGTAAGGATGTTTCGGGGATATTAAAAAAACGGGCTTTCTGTTAATTATTGCTTAAAGCCGATTAATTAATCCCTGATACACCGGTAAATAGCGATCGTTCAAAAGAAATAATCTGGAAGAGAAAAAACCTACGCCTAGCAGCTTATGTACCGCAAAACGTCTGGTATTGAGAGTCGAAATCAGAAGGTACAAGCTGTAACTCCGGTGCATCATCGCCACTGGCATATGGTTTTGAGAGCTGTTTCAAGAAATCATTGAGGGGCTGATAATTTGAAGCTTCAGCCGCCTGAAGGACTTCCTCTACTAAATGATTGCGAGCGATGATTACCGGATTGCTTTGTACCATTAGCGTGTTGGCCTCCGTTGGCATGACCTCAAAACGTTTCTTCCAACGCGCATGCCAATCCTGAAACTCGAAACTAGCGTTCAATGCTTCTTCTTGCAACTGGCCATTACGAAGACCAGCAAAAACATTGGTATAATCTGCTTGATGCCGTTCCATTAATTCCAACAACTCATCTACCAAGGCTGCATCTGTACGTTCTGGTTTTACAATACCCAACTTGCGGAACATCATCTGGTACCACTTCTGGGCAAAGCGCCGTGGAAAATCATCCAATACGGCGCGAGCTTGTTCAGTAGCTACCTCTTCTTGCTCAGCGATCAAGGGGAGTAAGGTGCCCGCGAAAACGGCCATATTCCAATGCGTAATATTGGGCTGGTTACCAAACGCATATCGACCATGGCGATCAATGGAGCTAAAAACCGTACGTGGATCATAAGCATTCATAAAAGCGCAAGGACCATAATCGATGGTCTCTCCAGCAATGCTCACATTATCAGTATTCATTACGCCATGGATAAACCCTACTCGCATCCACTCCACAACCAACTCAATCTGCTTATCCATCACTGCTTCAAGTAGGGCTAGAGCTTTGTTGTCTGCCGATTCCAACTCTGGATAGTGTCTCTTGATGACGTACTGTACAAATGCCTCTATTTCTTCGATCGTGCCATATTGGCGAACATATTCAAACGTACCCACGCGAATATGGCTACTAGCAATTCGGGTAAGTACTGCGCCTTGATTAACCTTTTGCCGATATACCGTTTGGCCCGTCCCGACCACCGCTAAACTTCGAGTAGTAGGAATGCCCAGATGGTACATAGCTTCACTAATCAGATACTCTCGTAGCATAGAGCTCAGCGTAGCACGGCCATCACCTCGGCGGGAGTAAGGCGTCTGCCCTGATCCTTTGAGTTGAATATCAAAGCGTTTCCCTTCTGGGTTTATTTGTTCACCCAGTAGTATCGCTCGCCCATCACCGAGGATATTGAAGCCACCAAATTGGTGCCCTGCGTAAGCCTGTGCTAAGGGTTCTGCCCCAGGAGGTACGGTGTTACCAGAAAAGAACTCAGCAAGCCGCTCCTCATTACCAGTTAGAAATGCTAATCCCAATTGTTCAGCTAAAGCCTCGTTCCAATAAAGGAGGGAAGGCTCTGGTACGGGAGCCGGAGCTTGTTTGCTGTAAAGCTTATCTGGCAGTTGCAAATAAGAATTCTGCCAGTTCCAGTCTTGCTTATTGTTCTTTGTAGGCATGTTCTACTAAGGCTCCTAGTTCAACGTATTGTAAAGCTTCTTCTGCACAAGCCTCAAGCAGCACCATGGGTGCTACTCCGTGCTCATAAGCCTCGCGCCAGCGAAGTGCGCACAAACACCATTTATCTCCAGGTTTTAAACCCGGAAATTGATATTGTGGTAGCGGTGTACTGAGGTCATTACCGCGCGATTTGGTAAAGGTCAGAAACTCTTCTGTCATTATCGCGCAGACCACATGTCGACCGCTATCATAAACATCTGTACGGCAATAGCCATCCCGGTAGAAGCCCGTAAGCGGTTCATAACAACAAGGAATGAGCGTTTCGCCAAAGACATTTTTAGGCATCTTACAAATCGAGCTTTGTGCAGTAGAGTTAGCTAAAGGTTTTACCACTTTAGCTAACTCCATGCTATTGTTTCTTATTTAGCGGTGTTCAAGAAAATTTGCACACCGAGGTCTACTCCCAAGCGAACAAGATCAAAATCAGGATCTATACGTAGGCTTGGACCTAATTCTAAAGCAACGTTCTGGCTAATAAAACTGTTTAAACCTGCTCCAACGGCGAAGTTGGCAGTAGTTTCATTATCGGCACTGCCTGGTGCAAAGTCGTTGTCTATGCGTCGGTAATTAAAGTCAATTCCTCCGGTAAGAAACCATAAGCGGTGCCCTCCTTCGGCAAAGTAGTAACGAACCTGCGGACTTAAGCCGAGCGTAGTACTATTGATGGTACCAAAGGCAAAATCAGTATTGACGAACTCAATCAATAAGCCGCCTCCGACAGCTAGTTGCGGGGTCACGAAATACATCAACTGTGGCTCTAAAGCAATTGCTGTAGAAGTATTATCACTAACTGACAGGTTGATCACCCCTCCTGTTCCACCAATCATCAAAGAGCCTGTCTGTAAGTTAGCAGTTCCACTACTTCGGTTGCTATACTGATCCTCATCCAAAAAGATATTAAGTGCCGCGCCTAAGGCTAAAGAAGCTCCACCATCACTTCCTAGGTCAAAGTCTCTTAGTTGCAAGAAACCATCTAGACCTACTCCGGGAGCCAACATATGTGTAACTCCACCTCCCACATTAAATGGATAAGAATTGAAATCAGACTCGTCCAGGGAAAGCACAAAACCAGCTTGTGCCTGGCCATAGAAGTACGTATTAGCTGCCGTTGGGTTAAAGTAGTAGCGCAAAAAAGGAATGGCCCCAACAAAGCTAAAGGAGTCATCAAAATTGGTCACGACACTAAGCGTAACGGTACTCCCTACCATCACATTATCCGATAGAAAATAGCCGAGATCAGGTGATACTCTTAAAGCCATGAAGTTATTATCACCGAAACCTGCTGAGAGCTCGGCCAATCCACCATAAACCCCTAGAGGAGTGCGAAAGAAAGTATTTCCTGCACCACCTGCCGTTCCGAGGAATCGGGTCTCTTGCGTTAACTGGGCATGGAGAGCAGTTATAGAAAAGAGAGCAATAAGAAGGAAAGAGATTGTAAAGCGCTTTGTCATCGAAAGAGGGTTTTACTTTATAAATGATGTCTAAGATATAACACCACAACTATCCGCTTGTTGGCACCAAGGGGTAAAGCAAATCATCCTAGGCAACATTACACACTCATCGCTTCGCACTTGCTTTTCGCAGGTAGCTTACTTGAAAGTAAGTGTATAGAAATGGTTGAGGGAAAGCCTTTTCCTGCCTTATTCTGTAACTTAGTTTTCTTAGAGGTAGGTTATTCAATCTTCAGCCTATTTATTCCAATTAAAGCGACATCATGAATAGAAGAGACTTCACAAGAAATGTGGCCCTCTCGGCCGGGATTATTAGCAGTGCTGCGGTTCTAAATAGTTGTACCGAACAAGAAGAACAAACTCCAGAGCAAACAGCAACTCCAGACAATCCAACAGTTAGTAAAGAGCTTTCCGAGGCCATGTATAAAAAGGCTATTGAGCTCACGAAAATGAAAATTCGAGGGGGTGATACCGAGGCCTTCTTTAAGGCCCCGTTTATTGATGCCGCTTTCAATGAGAATATATTCCTGTGGGATACTTGTATGATGTGTTGTTACTGCAAGTATCACTTGGATGAACTGCCGGTATATCAGGCGCTCGATAATTTCTATGGCAGAATGGAAGAGGATGGTTTTATCTGTCGAGAATATCGCGGTAGCGGTGAGCCATTATGGCCTAAAACTCACCCCGTATCGATTAACCCGCCTTTATTGGCCTTCGCCGAACTGGAAATTTTCGAAGTCAGTAAAGACTTGGACCGCCTCAAGCAGGTATACCCATACTTGAAGAAGAATTTCGAATTCCACGTCACCACTTATATGATGGAGGATGACCTCTTCTATGGTGATACTATGGGATTGGGAATGGACAACATTCCTCGGGAGCCACATGATTGGGAACCTACAGAGGGTAATAAATGGTCGCAGCATGAACTAGGCCTCGAACTCGCAAAACTCAAAACCACCGATGAAGAAAAACTTAATTTCTTCGTCAGAGAATATGTCCGAACTCGCAATGGCGTTTGGAATGTGCAAGGCCGCCAAGTCGATTTCAGTTCGCAAATGGCGCTCTACGCAGTCAACTTGAAGCGTATTGCTAATTTAATTGGAGAAGAGCAGGACGTTGCCCGCTACGAAGAAATCCATGGCAAAGTAAAAACTGCATTGAATACTCTGGCATGGGACGATAGTGATGGATTCTACTACGACCTAGGCTTTGGCGAACGTATTCCTAGAAGACATATCGGAATGTACTGGGCACTACTGGGTGAAGTTGTGCCAGAGGATCGTTTAGAGCAGTTTATCAGCCATCTTTCCGATCCTAATGAATTCTACCGTAGGACACCACTACCAGCACTTTCTGCTTCCGACCCTGATTATGTAGGTTGGGGTGATTATTGGTTAGGCGGCGTCTGGGCACCTACTGTTTATATGGTCCTCAAAGGCCTTTCGGCTAATGGGCAAGAAGACCTGGCCCGGCATTTAGCCGCTAAAGTGTATGCAAGCGTAGCAGAGGTGTTTGAGGCTACCGGAACATTTTGGGAAAACTATGCTCCCGATCTTGTGGCCTATGGAATGCCATCTAAAAAAGACTTCTGCGGATGGACGGCACTGGTGCCCGTTGCTATCTACAAGGAGTACATTCAATAAGTAGCATTATCCGTTGTCCTTCCTAGCTCTTGTAGCTATTACCAGGAGCTAGGAAAAACAACATCTCTTATAGTATTCTAATCAGTATAGAACAGCGCTTTTTAGATATAAAAGAGCACCCTAAAACTTCCTTTGATTATTCTGGCTTCTTAAAACGAGGAGTCCAATTAGTAGGATCACAATAACGATCGAAAGGATAATAGTTTCCGTATCTCCTAATTGCATGCTTTCTGGTACCATAATCTAACTGGAACTTATTTACTCCAAATAATATCACTAATTTAGCGGTTTCCTAGAACCGTAATGTACCAATCCGGGTTTGGATAGTATTTACAGTTCCCAAAAAACAGCAGGGCTCATTATTTGAAGCTCCGAAAACATGGCCAAAGCAGTTTCCCCTTCATTGGAAGTCAGTACGGCTGACGATCTATTTCATGAAGATTTCATTCAGGTTATCGGTGCTCGTGAGCACAACCTGAAAGACGTAGATGTTGCTATTCCCCGTAATAAACTGGTTGTTATTACGGGTATCAGTGGTAGTGGTAAATCGTCCTTAGCATTTGATACTATTTATGCAGAAGGGCAGCGCCGTTACATGGAAACTTTCTCTGCCTACGCGCGCCAATTTATCGGCGAGATGGAGCGTCCAGAGGTAGAGCAGATTACTGGCTTGAGCCCAGTTATTAGCATCGAGCAAAAAACAACCGGACGAAACCCACGCTCAACAGTGGGTACCGTCACGGAGGTTTACGATTTTCTTCGTCTCTTATATGCCCGTATTGGCGAGGCATACAGCTATGAGACGGGCAAGAAAATGGTGAGCTATACGGAGGAGCAAATCCTCGATCAGATCTTCACTGATTTCAAGAATCGTAAGATCTCTGTTTTGTCTCCCCTAGTGCGTGGTCGTAAAGGACACTACCGCGAGCTCTTTGAGCAAATGCGCAAGCAAGGTTATACCAAAATGCGCGTCGATGGAGAAATCACAGACCTTACTCCGGGCTTACAAGTAGACCGTTATAAGGTACACGACATTGAGTTGGTCGTAGACCGACTTAAGGTAAGTGATGACCGCAAAGAGCGTCTGGCCAATAGCCTTCAGACCGCTCTTAAGATGGGCAATGACCTGGTTATGATCGCCGACCATGATGATGATCGGGTGATGGCTTTCAGTAAAAACCTCATGGATGCTGAAAGTGGTCTTTCTTACGAAGAACCATCTCCTAATACATTCTCCTTTAACTCTCCTTATGGCTACTGCCAGGAATGTAAAGGATTGGGGGTAGTAAATCGAGTAGACGACGATAAGGTTATTCCTGACGATAGCAAAAGCATCAATGATGCAGGGATTGCACCTTTCGGTGAGGTCAGAGATAATATGACCTTCAAGCAGCTTCGAGAGATTGCTAAGAAATACAACTTCACCTTTTCTACTCCCATTAAGGAGATTCCGGAGGAAGCTTTAAAAATTATCCTTCGGGGTGGAGATAATTCTTTCCGCGTTCGTGGTCGGAAGAAGAAGCAAGACTTCTCCTACAACCTGGCAAAGGAGGGGATCATCCCAATGCTTAAACGTTGGTACGATAACTCTACCTCAGAGAAGGTACGCCGCTGGGCAGAGGACTTTATGACGATCAGTACCTGTCCTTCCTGTAATGGTCAAAGACTGCGTCAAGAAGCATTGCACTTCAAGATCAATGAAAAGAATATTGCGGATCTAGCCCAGATGGACCTGATCGCACTCAATGATTGGATGCAAAATGTCGACCAACACTTGAGTGAGCGTCAGCTGTTAATTGCTCGTGATATTCTTAAAGAAATACGCTTCCGCTTGGAGTTCCTACTCCAGGTGGGACTAGACTATCTGAGTCTTAACCGACCAGGTCGGACCCTTTCTGGTGGAGAAGCACAACGTATTCGTTTGGCTACCCAGATCGGATCCCAACTTACCGGTATTACCTATATCCTCGACGAACCTAGTATTGGTCTACACCAGCGCGATAACCAGCGCCTGATTGAAGCCTTACGAGAACTGACAGATATTGGCAACACCGTAATTGTTGTGGAGCACGACCGCGACATTATGTTGGCTTCCGATTTCCTCATTGACCTTGGCCCTGGAGCAGGACGCTTGGGTGGAGAATTAGTTGCGCAAGGTTTACCGGCAGAAATCGTTGCCGCAGGAAATACCATTACCGCCAGTTATCTGAGCCGAAGCAAAGACATCATGCTTCCGAAGGAGCGCCGCAAAGGCAGTGGAAAGTTCCTGGAACTTAAAGGCGCATCCGGTAATAACCTTAAGGATGTCGACATCAAAATCCCACTAGGCACATTCACCTGTGTGACGGGGGTGTCTGGTAGTGGAAAATCTACACTTATCAACGAAACCTTATATCCCATTCTGCGGCAGCACTTCTACCGCAGCTTGAAACCACCAATGCCCTACAAGTCTTTTGATGGCTTGGCGCAAGTGGATAAGGTTATTGAAATTGATCAATCGCCGATTGGCCGTACGCCACGTTCTAATCCGGCTACCTATACCGGCGTATTCACTGATATTCGGAGTTTATTCTCTAATCTGCCGGAAGCAAAAATTCGGGGTTATAAGCCGGGCCGTTTCTCCTTCAATGTAAAAGGAGGGCGTTGCGAAACTTGCCAAGGCTCTGGCATGCGTCGTATTGAAATGAACTTCCTACCTGACGTTTATGTCGAGTGCGAAACTTGTCTGGGCCGTCGCTACAATCGCGAAACCTTAGAGATTCTCTATAAGGGTAAGTCCATTAATGACGTGCTGGAAATGGCCGTTAGTGAAGCGGTGGTTTTCTTTGAGCACATTCCAAAGATCTATCGCAAACTCAAGACGCTTGCTGAAGTAGGACTAGGATATATTACGCTTGGCCAGCAAGCGACTACCCTTTCTGGTGGAGAAGCACAGCGGGTAAAACTTGCCGAGGAGCTTTCAAAGCGTGATACCGGCAATACTGTCTACATCCTAGACGAACCCACTACGGGTCTACACTTCGAGGACATCCAATACTTACTCAAAGTACTCAACCGCCTGGTGGATAAAGGCAACACTGTAATTGTCATTGAGCACAATCTTGATGTCATCAAAGTAGCCGATTACATTCTAGATATGGGGCCTGAAGGTGGGCGCCGAGGCGGTACACTAGTTGTTAGTGGTACTCCTGAGGAAGTAGTCAAATCTAAGAAAAGCCATACCGGACAGCATTTGAAGATCGAGTTGAAAGAGTCGAAGAAGCAGTAATGCTTACCTCCCCTCAGAATCTAGCATGGTATTAATCGCTACGTTGAGTTTGTTTCTCAAACGTTCGATCATCCCTTCCATTCTTTTTCGTTCTGCGATATCAGGCGCTAGTAGTCTATTTAGTGCGTACCCAAGGTTATTGAAGGTAATCGCATTTGGAAATGGTGCTGGTAAGGCTTGTTGCTCACGATCAGTCAACATCATTGCTTCTGCACGAGAAGTTGTAGCAGCATCCGTATAACCTATACGGGCGATGACAAAATCATCCGGTCGGGTAATGGAAGGATCAACTTCTAGATCGTCATTCAAGAAATAACCAGAAGTCTGCTCTCCTTGGAGTAATACCAGGGTCGTATCGAAAATAAAGTAGACTGGACCTAGGTCGTATACATCGCGCATCAAGCTTACGATAAGTTCTTGCTGCGCTCTGGTTTCTTCAATGGTAGTTTCCATCCGAGCCTTCAAACGGCTACGATTCAAGCTGGTCAGTTCACCTTCATCTAACACCTCTTGCATTCCTGCAATTTTGCGTGCATTAGTGGTTAACCGTACTACAATTCCACCCTCCTGTACCACATCAACCATCTCCAATGCCTGACGCTGTTCTTCCGCTTTAACCGCTTTGCGATCCTGCGCTTGAAGAAAAATTGGGCTCAAAAAAATCAACAGAAATAATACTCTCATATCTACCTATATCTGAATTGCCGCAAAAATAAGGGCTTCAGTAGCACAAAACAGGACTAGCCAACCGAATGTGATATTTTTTAGTCATTTTTGTAATCCTTTTTACGGAAAGAAACTGGATTTAGCACCCAAAGAACACAATTATGCAGTCGGTAGACATCGAAGCACTTAATCAACAAATCTACGCCGATAGTGCGATTATAGAAACCATTCAGAAGGAGACGGATAAAGTCATTGTTGGTCAGGACCACATGATAAATCGCCTGCTCTTAGGGTTGCTTACTAAAGGTCACGTTCTTTTGGAAGGACTCCCAGGTTTGGCTAAGACGCTTGCCATCAAAACACTCTCACAAGTTTTGCACGGTCAGTTTAGCCGTATTCAATTTACACCAGACTTGCTCCCAGCTGATATCGTTGGCACCATGATTTTCAATCCGAGTAAAAATGATTTCTCGGTGAGAAAAGGCCCTGTATTTGCCAACTTCATCCTCGCAGATGAGATTAACCGGGCACCCGCCAAAGTGCAAAGTGCCTTACTAGAGGCAATGCAGGAAAGACAGGTAACGATTGGTACAAATACTTTCAAGCTAGAAGAACCATTCTTGGTTTTGGCTACCCAGAACCCAATCGAACAAGAAGGAACCTATCCATTACCGGAAGCACAAGTAGACCGCTTCATGCTAAAGGTTAAGATATCCTATCCTAATAAGGAGGAAGAACGTGAGATCATGCGCCGCAATCTTTATGATGAAGATTTTGGCAAGGTGAATCAAGTAGCCAAAATGGAAGATATCCTCAAGGCACGTCAGTCGGTACGTAAAGTGTACATGGACGAGAAGATCGAGCGTTATATCATCGATATCGTTTTTGCTACACGAAACCCAGCTGATTTCGGATTAAACTCTCTTAGTCCGCTATTGAGCTTTGGTGGTTCTCCTCGTGCATCTATTAATCTAGCATTGGCAGCAAAGGCTTTTGCTTTCTTGCAGCGCCGTGGATTTGTAATTCCAGAGGATGTACGTTCCGTGTGTGAAGATGTACTTCGCCATCGAATTGGCCTAACCTATGAAGCAGAAGCAGAAAACATCACGCAGGAAGATATCATCCACAAAATCCTGAATGCAGTAGAAGTACCTTAGTAGATATTTCTAAGATTAGGATGTTGATGTGGTGACTGATAAAAAATCTTGATGGAAACCAGCGAATTACTGAAAAAAGTCCGGAAGATCGAGATCAAGTCGAAAGGCTTGAGCAAGCATCTTTTTTCGGGTGAATACCATAGTGCCTTCAAGGGCCGGGGTATGTCCTTCAGCGAAGTCCGTGGCTACCAGTACGGAGACGATGTACGTAATATCGACTGGAATGTAACTGCCAGAACGGGCGATCCATACATTAAGATATTTGAGGAAGAACGAGAGCTTACTGTTACGTTGCTAATCGATATCAGCCGCTCCTCATTCTTTGGCACCACGCCACAGATGAAAAATGAGTACATCACTGAGATTTGTGCGGTACTCGCTTTTTCTGCGATTAATAACAATGATAAAGTTGGTGTTATCTTCTTCTCGGATCGTATAGAAAAATACATTCCGCCGAAGAAAGGTAAATCTCATATCCTACGGATCATCCGTGAGCTTTTGGACATCGAACCTGAAGGCCATGGCACCGATATTGGCTTGGCACTGCGTTTCTTTAATAATGTGGTTAAAAAACGGAGCATTTGCTTTTTACTGTCTGACTTCATGAGTCAAGCGTATGAATCACCACTCCGTATTGTAGCCCGCCGGCACGACTTAATCGGCGTGCACTTGTATGATCCACGCGAAAAGGAACTTCCTAATGCGGGATTAATCCGAGCCAAAGACGCCGAAACAGGTGAACTCCGCTGGGTAGACACCAGTGACCCTACGGTACGCCAAGCCTACCAGGATTGGTTCAACAACAACTATCAATATTTTCGCGAGCAATTTCTACGAAGCGGTGCTGATACCATTAGTATCGAAACTACCGAATCGTATGTTAATGCCTTACATCACTTTTTTCAAAGAAGATCGTAATGAACAGGCAGTTATCGAAAATAGGCTTCATCCTTCTCCTCCTATGTGGAGCAGCCCAATTACAAGCTCAGGTCACTATCGATATTGGTCTGGATAGTACCACGCTACTTATTGGAGACCAATTGGGCGTAAGTGTAAACCTAGTGGTACTAGCAGGAAGTGAAGTTGAAAACATCAACTACGGTAATTGGGCAGAAGCTGGGAATGTAGAGTTATTGGATATCGGCGAATTGAATACCGTAAGTGAAGGGCCTCCAACCCTCCTTCATCAACGTTTGTTGCTTACCACCTTTGACTCTGGTTATCACTATTTCCCTCCCCTAGAGGTGGTGTTCACACAAAACGGAGTCAGAGACACCGCTCGCTCTGGAGATCTGGCCATGACGGTGGCAACAATACCCGTCCCTCAAGAGGCAACAATCCGGGATAACAAAGACATCATCGAGGAGAAAATCAACTGGTTAGACTTATTGCCTTTTGCGGTAGGTGCTATTCTAGTTGTTATGCTAATCCTTTTTCTTTGGCGCTTATCCGGTATTGTGCCTGAACGAAAAAAGACGCCACCACCGCCACCAAAACCAGCACATATTATTGCCTTAGAGCAATTGGATAATCTGGAAAAGGAGGCCATTTGGCAAAAAGGAGAAATCAAAGCTTTTCAATCAGAGCTCACCCATATTTTGCGAGCCTATCTGGAAGGTCGCTTTTCCATGCAAGCCCTAGAAGCTACCACTGCAGAGATTCGCCAGTCAATGGCAAAATTCAAGTTGGATGAAGATGGACTTATCCATTCTGTGCTTAGCACTGCGGATATGGTAAAATTTGCGAAAGCCGAACCAGCCACTGATGTACACCCTGCCGCTCTACAAACAGTTCGGGAGTTTGTTATAGCTACTCGTAAACCAGAACCAGCTCCTGAAGAAGCAGGTGAAGAAAAAGATGCTGAGGAATGATTGAGTTGCTATCGAACATAAAGTTTGCTCATCCCTGGGCCTTTTTGCTGCTTATACTGGCTCCGCTGGTATTCTTATGGTTGAAGTGGCAACGCAGTAGGCGTTATCCTAATCTACGGATGCCGACACTGGCGGGTATAGAACACTTAAGCACATGGCGAACAAAGCTGCGTAAAACACTCCCTTGGTTACGGAGTCTAGCCTTGTTATGCTTGGTTGTTGCCCTAGCTCGCCCTCAACTTACCTTACAGGAAGAATCGATTAAAGCGGAAGGCATTGATATTGTCCTGGCAATGGACCTTTCCAGTAGTATGCTGGCGCAAGATTTCCGCCCTAGTCGCTTGGAAGCCAGTAAGCGAGTAGCTACCGATTTCGTCAATAAACGCCCCTATGATCGAATCAGTATTGTGGCCTTTGCCGGTGAAGCATTCACACAATGTCCACTGACAACTGACCATGATATCGTACGCACCTTTATTGGCGCATTACAATGCGGCGCGTTGGAAGACGGTACCGCTATCGGACAAGGTTTGGCAACCGCTGTAAACCGAGTAAAAGAAAGCGAGGCGGAAAGTAAAGTGATTATCCTACTTACTGATGGTGTCAACAATGCTGGTTATTTACCACCAGACATGGCCGCCGATATCGCTCGTGAGTTTAGTATCAAGGTCTATACCATTGGTGTTGGGTCGGAAGGCGAAGCACTTACTCCGGTAAGTAAAGATCGTTTCGGACGTTACCGCTATGATGTAGCTCGGGTTGAAATTGATGAAACCCTACTGCAAGAAATCGCCCGTAAGACAGATGGACAATACTTCCGTGCTACCAATCAAGAGGAACTACAGAAGATCTATGACCTCATTGATGAATTGGAAAAAACGGAGATTGAAACGACCATTATAAAAAGATACCAGGAGCAGTTTCGCTATTTCGCGCTTGCTGCTGCTTTTTTGATTCTGCTAGAAATGATCATGAGGTACACTGTACTTCGATCTATTCCGTAGTGGCATCTGCTAACTGCTGTTTTGATTGACATTTTTGATTAACGACCATGTTTAAATTCGAACACAGCTATTACCTCTGGGCACTGGCATTATTGCCATTCCTTTTAGGCTTCTTCGTCTTAGCCTGGCGTCTGCGTATGCAATCGCTTTCACGCTTTGGTGGGGCAGATGTCGTACGTCGAATGGCACCAAACTTGAGTAGATACAAGCACTTTGTGAAGTTTGGTCTTCTTTTGGTTGCTTGTTTGTTCTTGATTATTGGTTTAGCTAATCCGCAATGGGGAAGTAAGCGCCAACCGGTCAAGCGTAAGGGTATCGACCTTTTCTTGGCTTTGGATATATCCCAAAGTATGATGGCGGAGGATGTATCTCCTAGTCGTCTGGAACGCGCAAAACGGTTTGGACAACAATTGGTAGATAAACTAGCAAGCAATAACATTGGTGTTATCCTTTTTGCCTGTAATGCCTTCCCCGTAGCGCCCCTTACAAGCGACTATTACTTTGCTAAGCTAGCGCTGAGTACAGCATCCCCAGATCAAGCTGGAGAGCAAGGTACTTCTATCAGTTCCGCCATCGATTTAGCAGAACGGTCATTTGATCCAGAGAATGAAACCCACAAAGCCATCATCATTCTCACCGATGGAGAAGACCATGATGGACGTGGTGCTCAACAAGCAGAAGCGGCCTATGAAAACGGCACCCTCGTTTACACGGTAGGTGTAGGTAGTACGGGAGGAAGTTTTATCCCCGTTGATCTTCGAGGAAGAGAAGATTACCTCCGCGATGATAGTGGAAACCCTATCCGTTCTCGGCTGGATCCTTCCACACTAGAAGGAGTAGCTAGAGCAGGTGGCGGAGCCTATTTCAGTTTAGAAAAGAATGCTGAAGGTTTAGCTGAAGCGCTACAGGAGCGTATTGACGCTATTGAGAAAAGAGAATACGAACAACGCTTCTTTACAGATTATGAAAGCTACTTTCAGATCTTTATTGGGATTGCGTTTCTGCTTTTCTTGATTGAGTTTTTGCTTTCCTATAGAACCAGCAGTTTGCGTAAATCAAATCGTATCAGAAATGCATTGGCTAATGAGAACGATAGCTAGTTTCATTGTACTGTTTTGTTGCCTTTCTACACTTCTGGCACAAGCGGGTCATCGCGAATTACGCGAAGGGGATAAGGCTTATCGCAGTGGTGAATATGATAAAGCAGCAGAGCACTACCAATCTGCTATTGGCAAGAAAAACAGTGCTCAGGGCAATTATAACCTTGGAAACGCTGCCTACAAGCAAGGGGAATACGAAGAAGCGGCTCGCCGTTTTGAAGAGGCGGCCATTCTCAGTGGCGATCCAATAAGTCAGTCCTACGCTTATCATAATTTAGGTAATGCTCACTTTCAACAAGGAGACTATCAGAAAGCGGCAGATGCTTATATGGAAGCACTACGACGTAACCCTGGCGATATGGAGACCAAGCACAACTTGGCAAAAGCGCTGCAAATGAAACAGCAGCAAGAACAACAGCAGCAACAAAGCGAGCAGAACGAAGAATCAGAAGAGCAAGAAGAAAACGAACAGCAGCAGCAGCAACAAAACCAACAACAGCAACAGAACCAGCAACAGCAGTCGGACGAACAAGACCAGCAAAACCAACAACAGCAACAACCTTCTCAACCGCAGGAACAAGAACAGGAACAACAACCTCAACAACAGATGACGAGGGAAGAAGCCCTCCGACAGCTGCAGTTTGCGGAAGAGGATGAGAAAAAAACCATGGAAAAACTACAACGAATGCAGGGTCGTTCTTGTACTTCAGATAAGAAGTGGTAAACTTACAGTTGTCTGTGCTACCTGTTTGTTGTTATTCACGAGTAAATCTTTGTCATAACCTATAAATACTTCGGCTTATGCGCGCACTAATTGTTCTATTAATGATCATTAGTCTGGGCACTCTAACAGCCCAAAATGCGAGCTTCTCCGTTCGCGTAGACAATGATTCTATCCTTTCCGGCAATCAAATTGCGGTTACTTTCTCTTTGGAAAACGCACAAGGAGAGGATTTCTTTTTTCCAGAATTCAACAACGGACTCATCAAAGTGAGTGGCCCTAATATGAGCTCACGAGTGAGTATCCTTAATGGGCAGACTTCACAATCTGTGAGCTATACGTTCTATCTCCAAGCAGATGAGATAGGTGATTTTTACATAGAACCTGCTAGTGTAAAAGTGGATGATGTTTATTTGGAAACAAGCCCACTTTTGCTGCGGGTCTACCCAAATCCAGATGGGGTAATTCAATCACCACAACAGAATACCTCCCCCTTTAGTGACAACTTCTTCGGTGGTGATTTCTGGGGCAATGATTTCTTTAATCAACGTCCATCAGACAATGACTTCTTCCGTGACTTTTTCTCGGATAGTCCGTTTCAACAATTATCACCAATTCCGCTAGATTCGCTACTGCAACAGCAAAGACCTCCGGTTCAAGCCCAACCCAAGAAACGCAAAACAACTCGTATCTAATGAGATGTTCGGCCCTGCTATTTACAGTTCTATTCTTCCACCTTACTGCAGCATTCAATGCAGTAGAGGCGCAAACTGATAGAGAAGTTAGCTTTACTGCCTATGCTGACGCCAAAGAAGTGTTATTGAACACTTACTTTGAGTTGACCTTCACACTTAAAAATGCGGAAGGCAAAGCATTCACCCCTCCAGATTTTAGTAATTTCAATATCCTCTCCGGACCTCATCAAGGGTTTCAAACTACCATTGTGAATGGTCGGATGAACCAGGAGGTTACTTATGGATATCGCTTGCAAGCAAAGCGAACGGGCACACTAACCATAGGAAGCGCTAGCGTACAAGCAGATGGCAATACCTTGCAAACAAAGCCAATACAAATCCGGGTAGTTAGGGGGCAATCTAGCTCTGCAGACGGCACACCAGAAGTCTTTATTGTCGCTCGCCTGGAGCAAAAAGAAGCTTACTTAGGGCAACAACTAATTTTAGATTACATCCTATCATCGCGGGTAGAAGTAGAAGCACTTACGGCCGTAAGTGAATCCAGCTATGAAGGGTTCTATTCTCGCGAAATTCATCAATACGATACACGAGGTATACGGGAGCTGCACAATGGCACCCAGTACGTATCTCGGATTCTGAAAAGAGTGGTACTGTATCCACAACAAACGGGTAAACTGGTCATTGATCCGCTGAATATTGTAGTAGGTGTACCAGTCCCGGGGCAGTCTTCTCGTGGTTTCTTCGCCAGGCCCGAACTTCGTCGCTTACCCGTAGCCTCTGAGTTAATTGAATTGGACATCAAGGCACTCCCCCAGCCTCGCCCAGAGATTTTTTCTGGCATTACTGGCAACTTCGCTATGCGGGCAGGCATCAACCGAGAGCGTATCACTACAGATGATGCGATTAGTCTAACATTAACCCTGGAAGGTAGTGGCGACTTAAAGAGAGTACAAGCACCTGATCTTAATTTCCCGGAAACTTTTGAACGCTATGATCCAAAGGTCGTAGAAGAAGAATATATCGATCTACCGTCGCAGATTAAAGGACGAAAACGCTTCGAATACCTGCTTGTGCCCAAAGAGCCGGGTAATTATGAGTTTCTGCCTCAGGTAACCATATTTAACCCCGATAGTAATGCATATCAAGTATTAACCGCTGCTGCCATGCCATTGGAAGTGCGTAAAGGCAGTGGTGAGAAGCAGTCAGGCCTAGTCGCAGAAGCAACAAACAACCAGGGCCTTTACCCTCCAAAACACCAGGTAGCGCTTTCGCAAAACAAGGTGCGTTTCTATGGTACGCCTGTCTTTTGGTCCCTACTCCTATTGCCAATCGTGTTGGCAGGTGGTTTTATCACCTACAAATCTGTGCAAGATGCTAAGCCAGAAATTGATCCTGAGCTGCTCAAGCAGCAAAAGGCTCGTGAGCAGGCATTGAGTCGACTGCAAACGGCAGAACAACATCGCCAAGCGAATGATGCCCGCTCCTTCTACGAAGAAGTGGAAAAAGCACTACTGGGATATGTGAGTGATAAGCTGCAGCTAGCTCGTGCCGACCTAACCAAGGCTAACGTGCAAGCAAAGCTAGAGGAACTGGGAGCATCCGATGAGCAGAGAAACTTGTTTTCATCGCTCATCCGCAATTGTGAAATGGCGCTTTATGCCGGGATGGACAATGCAAATGCGATGGAACAAACATATACCGAAGCAGTCGGATTACTATCAGAAATGGAAGAGGTGCTGGGATAGGTAAAGAAGGACTTATTCTCCAGTGCGTTGTTTGATCCATTCTGTCACCAATGGCCAATCGTAGAAATCATGCCCCCCTTCGGTCAAGATATGCTCAAAATTTTTCTTCTCTTGTAGGAGATCAATCACGGCCGTAGCGTTGGCAACAGGCACCACCTGATCATTTCTGCCTTGAATTAGCAAGAGATCATTTTGGTAATCTTCGATAAAGTAGGCAGGAGAACTCCGCAACATCTTATCCCGGATACTGTCCATATCAGTAGTCGTACTCAAGAACTGGTACTTGTATTGGCCACCATAGCGATCATATGCTTGTCGTTGATGAAAATTAGTTGGCCCTGCTATACTCACCGCGTTTCGAATACTGGTATCCCTAGCCGCCGCGAGTAAGGCTACTGTGCCTCCTCTACTTAATCCACATACTGAAACGCGCTTTTCATCAACGCCACTAAAACGCGCTTTGGCTAAGTGCAAAAATCGCAGCGCATCGTCGGTTGCTCCGTCAAAAGCATCGCCGAAGAAACCGTCCGAGCAATATCCCCTTTGTGAGGTCTTTAGCGCCTGTCCGCGATAGGAAGGGATAATCAAGAAAAAATGCTCAAATTCGGTTGTTAGACGCTTAATGATCGGGTGCGTTAATTGTACACTCGGATCTACCTGATTAAGTCCATTGGCCCAAAGTACAATAGGGTATTGCTGATCTGGATCATATTGTTTTGGCAGAATAACAGCTCCATAGTGTTTGTTCCCTTCGGCATAGTTCGCCAGGATTTGTAAGGGGCGTTCTGGCGCTACATTGTATTGCTGAACAAGTAGAACACTGTCACTGGTATAATCAAAGTTATTCCACGCCAATCGTATTTGACTCAATTCCTCGTCACTTGGTGGAGCAAAGACTTCTTCGAGGTCGATGTCGTTATTCAAATCGACATTGGCATAGGATATTCTAGCCTCACAAGGGCTCTTACTAAGACGAGTATAGACGACAAGAAACAGAACGATTCCGCCAACAACAAACAGCGATTTCTTTACAAATGGATCCATCTTATGCTCCAGTTACTACCTCGCGCTGGTCATCCGTAATCCAATCACTCCATGAGCCTGGATACAGTCGCGCATTTCCTAGCCCAGCATATGCGTAAGCCAATAAATTGTGACAAGCAGTCACACCAGAACCGCAATAAAAGGTTGTTTGCTCCGCTGCTGGCAAACCAGCAAAACGTTGCCGCAATTCTTCTTCTGATTTCAACAGGCCATTCTCTTGCCAATTATCAGCAAATGGTAAGTTGATCGCCCCCGGCACATGCCCTGCTACGGGATCAATTGGTTCAATCTCACCTCTATAACGAGCCGCTGCACGAGAATCGACTACGACCTGCTGAACATCTGTACGAGCAGTATTAACGTCGGTCGCATCAAGTGTCCAATCCGCGTTTACATGTGCTTTAAAATTGCGACTTGCTGGTTGTTGTTGCTCTTGCTCTAAAGCTCCCCCTTGGCTTGACCAGGCTGCCAATCCACCATCCAGAACTGCAACTGATGAATGCCCTAGATAGCGCAACATCCACCACAGACGAGAAGATATAGCTCCACGCTTATCATCGTATACAACGACTTGGACATTTTCATCTATTCCCCACTTACTGAACTGTTGTTCCATTGCCGTTACACACGGCAGTGGGTGTCGCCCTGTTTCGCCAGGAATAATAGGTCCACTTAGATCTTCATCTAAATGAGCATATACTGCTCCAGGAATATGCCCCTCGCCGAAAGCTCGGCGCCCTGCTTCGGTATCTTTCAGGTCGTGACGGCAATCTATGACCTGCCAATTGGGATTCGTTAGCTGTTCCGACAATTCTGCTGCAGAGATAATGGTATTGAACACAGTATTGCTATTTTCGTCAAATTAGTGATCGTCAAAAATTCAATACCTCTTCTAATTCTGACTTTTAGCTTGAAAAAACTCTTTATCAGTCGTTTTATTCTTCACGGAAAGCCAGAAATCGGGATTTAATTATTTGACTGTTAACTATATTATCAATAATACCTTAATCTTGGGAGATTTTCGCAAGTGAGGACGGAAAAATTAGCTTTCCTATTTAGGTTCTAAAACAATAGATGAAGTAGTCTATTTTAAATGCGATCATTGTTTAAGAACCGCTCAAAACGGCGGAAGTATTTTTTCAAGTCGACCACTTAATTACAATCAGAAAATCTAATATCGAATACATGATTGCAATGTCAAAACAAATTCTACTCTGGCTGTCCTTGGTGTTCAGTCCAATTGCCCTAATGGCCCAACTTCAAAGCCCAGACGACTTCCTACCTCACCGTCTTGGCCAGACATTCACACCGCACCATATTCTGGTGGATTATTTCCAACATGCTGCCGACAATAGTGATCAACTTGTCTTGGAAGAATATGGCCGTACTAATGAAGAGCGCCCATTGATGTTGGCTTTTGTTTCCGCTAAGGAAAACATGGATCAACTAGAAGCGATTCGTTTAAATCACCTTCGCCGAGCAGGGCTTGCTGAAGGTTCTCCAGACCCCGCTCTTGATCGAGCTATTGTATGGCTTAGTTATAGTGTGCACGGAAACGAAGCCGCAGGTGCAGAATCGAGTATGGGAGTACTATACGACTTGGTGAGTGGTTCAGATCGTAACATTCAAGAGTGGCTTAAGAATACGATTGTAATTATTGACCCATCCGTTAACCCAGATGGATATTCTCGCTACAGTAGCTGGTTCCGAGGCGTAGCTACAACGGCTAGAGATATTAACCCAAGAGTACGCGAGCACCGCGAACCATGGCCCGGTGGACGTACAAATCACTATATGTTTGACCTAAACCGTGACTGGGCTTGGCAAACACAGATAGAGTCACAGCAACGAATCATCAAGTACCATGAATGGATGCCGCATGTACATGCTGACCTCCATGAGCAATGGTACAATAACCCTTATTACTTTGCCCCTGCAGCTCAGCCGTATCATGCATACATCACAGAATGGCAAAGCGATTTCCAAGTGGAGATAGGTAAGAATCACGCCCGTTATTTCAATCAAAAAGGTTGGCTGTACTTCACACGGGAGGTATTTGACTTGCTTTATCCAAGTTATGGAGATACCTATCCTACCTTCAATGGCGCTATCGGTATGACTTATGAACAAGGTGGTCATAGCATGGGCGGTTGCGCTATTTTGCTACCTAATTCAGATACACTAACACTCTACGATCGGGTAGCACATCACCGGACTACCTCATTGAGTACTATTGAAATTGCGAGTAAGAGTAGTGATCGCCTGGTACAGCAGTTTACGGATTACTTCGAGCAGGCTGCTGATAACCCTCCTGGCCCATACAGAACCTACATTATCCGTGGCGATAATGAGCAAGACCGCATGGAAGCACTCCTTACTTTTCTAGACCGTAATGGTATTGAGTATGGCCGTGCCGGCAGTTTATCAAGTGTGAGTGCATTTAATTATCAAACGGGCAAAACTGAAACGGTGAGAATTGGAAACCGCGATCTTGTGATCAGCGCCCACCAACCTCGTTCAGTTCTAACCCAAGTCTTGTTGGATCCAGTAACCGAAGTGGTTGATTCGCTCACTTATGATATCACCGCCTGGAGTTTGCCTTACGCCTATGGACTAGAAGCATACGCAAGTACAACCCGAGTAGATGTAGCAGATGGTTATGACTATGGCCCATATAAAAATGAGCTAAGTGACGATAGCGCACCTTATGCCTATTTGGTGCCTTGGAACTCTATGCGAGATGCTCGTTTTCTTGCTCAATTATTCAAAGCCGGTGTTCAAGTAAGAACGGCATCAACTGGGTTCCAACTGAATGGACAAGCCTTTGAGGCTGGTACATTAGTGCTTACTCGTGCGGACAACCGTAAGAATGCGGCCTTTGACAGTACCGTACGTGAATTGGCTCGTACGCACGAAGTAGAAATTAAGCCCGTTGATACGGGCTTCACGGATAATGGCCCAGACTTAGGTTCAGGTTCAATGACCTTGATTACTGCCCCTAAAGTTGCGATGGTGGCTGGTGAAGGTACCTACAGCAATGAAGCAGGTCAGGTGTGGCATTACTTTGAACAGCGCTTGGATTATCCTATCCACATCTTCTACCCAGATGATTTGGAGAACTGGACCGGAGACGATATCGATGTACTGATTTTGCCGGAGGGCTACTATGGCATGAGTGATGAAACAGCAGGACAGCTAGCTACCTGGGTTCGTAGAGGAGGTAAACTGATTGGCGTAGGGGCCGCACTCTCATCCTTTGCTGGAAAATCTGGTTTTGGTCTTGAATACAAGAGCAACACCAGCGACAATGGACCGAGTGTACCACATCAAGACCACAGCTATGCCGGAGCAGAACGCCGTAGTATTGCTAACGCAATTCCAGGAGCTATTTTCAGTGTAGGTATGGACGTTACTCATCCACTGGCCTATGGTCTGGAAGACACCTACTTCTCCTTAAAAACCAGCACCTCTGCTTACGCTCCATTAGAGAGCGGATGGAATGTAGGTCAACTGGGGAGTAACCCGATGATTTCTGGCTTTGTTGGAAGTAACGCTAAAGAGAAAATGAAAAACACCTTGGTCTATGGCGTGAAAGGTCATGGCCGTGGCAGCATGGTATATCTAGTCGATAATCCGCTGTACCGGGGCTTTTGGGAGCATGGCTTGTTCCTCTTTAGTAATGCCGTATTTATGGTAGACTAAGAAGTCAATAGGCTAAAATAAAAAGGCGGAAAGTGGAGTGTACAAAACTCTACTTTCCGCCTTTCTTTTTTATGGTCCTGCTTAAAGCTAAGCTGCCTGCTTACGACTACGATAATACTCTTTGAAAGTAATCATCCGTTCCGTTTTCTCATCCCACAGTTTATGAAACATATACTGTAGACTCTCGAAGAAAGTAACGGAAGTAACGTAGCGTTGTAAATCTGGATTTTCCTCAGCGCAGCGTACCAAATTATAGCTTGGAATGCGGCTATTTAAGTGGTGAATATGGTGATACCCAATATTTCCGGTCAGGAAGTGTAGCCACTTCGGCAACTTATAATAGCTGCTACCACGGATAGCGCTCAGTAGGTAATCCCAGTTGTCGCGCCAGTGCTTGTAACTGTGCTCATGCTGGTGCTGAACGAAAAAGAACCAGACTGCAATTATCGCAAAAAAGAACACGATAGGTAGCTGAATCATTAGGAAGGTCTTCCAACCTAACAACACACATCCAAGCGCATAAGAAGCGAACAAGAAAAGATTATTTAGCTGCAACCACTTGCGATTATTCTGCCACCCTTGCAGCTTCACTAACGTAAATCGGTTGTTACGAAGCAAATAAATTACCGGCCCAATAACAAATGTCACGATCGGCATGCGGAAAAGACGGTACGCAAACTGTTTGCCTTTACTGGCTTCATCATACTCCTTTACCGTAAGGGTATTAATATCACCGATATCCCTTACCTCGAGCTGGCCACTGTGTCCATGGTGAAAATCATGAACTTGAGCCCAGTATTGATAAGGGATAAAGGTAAAGATGCTACATATCCAACCTACAATTTTATTCCAACGCTGGTCCTTGAAGTAGGAACGGTGGCCACAATCGTGCTGGATAATGAAGATACGTACGGTAAAGAAGGCATTTAACAAAGCTAATGCCCAAGTTAGCGCATACGACACTTCCAGGCTATAGTACATCAGTACCCAAATGGCGATAAAAGGGCCAAAAGAAGTAATGATCTGCCAAATGGCTTTAGTACTATCGGATTGAGCATATTTCTTAAACCGAACTGGCCAATCCGCTAGTGCCTCCTTGATTTCTTGATCAGTATATAAAGACATAATAATGATGATTAGGCAATAAAGAGGTAAATAGGATTAAGGTCTTTTGGGACTGTCATTAGACAGAGATGGGATTCTTTCTAGATTTCGCCTGCAAAAATACTGGGGGGCATACCAATCTACCAAACTAGATAAGATGATTTATATCTCCAAGGCTATATCCTGACAGGCAACTAACAATTCTCCATTAAAGAGAGTTCAGGGCTGCCTACTCGTACTCTCCTTGATAAATCACTCCGCTGTTTGGGTTTTCACATACTTCCACCCGTGACAGTAACGGAAGATTAGGCTTCACCTGACGCCAAATCCAAATCGCTAAATTTTCGGCAGTTGGATTTTCAAGCCCAGGAATATCATTAAGGGTACGATGATCTAAGCGCTCTTCTATTGGTTTCCAAATACGCTTAACATCTCCAAAATCTGCTACCCAACCCAATTTTGGGTCTAGCTCGCCTTTGATGTATAGGCGCACAATGTAGGTATGCCCATGCATTCGACGACACTTGTGGTCCTCTGGTACATAAGGCAAAAAATGCGCTGAATCAAAAGTAAACTTCTTAAAGATCTCCATCCTCACTCCAAATTTTGTGCAAAGGTAAAAATCGTACTTGTATACTAAAAGTTATTTTATTTACCTTGGTAAGGTGGTAACCCATTGTAAAATAAGCACATAAAGAAGTACCTAGAACTAAACCATTTACGAAAATGGATACCCAAAGGGGAATTGGCAGAGACGAATCGTATAAACCGAGTCAACGGCCCGGTAAGAATTACTTGTTGTCCATCGGTATTGATAAATACAGTAACTGGCAAATACTTTCTAATGCCGTAAAAGATGCGCAGGAGTTCATGGACGTGCTCACTCGTCAGTATCAATTTGATAGTGACAACGTCTTTACGCTTTTCAACGATAAAGCTACCGAAGGAAATATCTATCAGGCGCTACGAGATATGAAGCGCCGCCTACAACCAGAAGACAACCTAATCGTCTACTACTCTGGTCATGGTCATTACGATGATGAAATCGACGAAGGATTTTGGATTCCAGTGGATGCTCGTAAGGAGGATGAAAGCAGCTATATCAGTAATGCCAATATTGTCAAGCGGATCAATTCGTTGGATACCCAACATACGTTACTCATTGTAGATAGCTGCTTCTCTGGCTCTCTAGTAGTACGGAAACGTAATGCTGTACCCGATGAACGTTTCAAATCGCGTCGAATTTTAGCCTCTGGCCGGCACGAAACTGTATCCGATGGGCAGGAAGGTCAGAATAGTCCTTTTGCAGCAGGTTTACTTACTTATCTACGCCAAAACACCTCTCCCAAGCTTGATACCACTAGTCTTATTAAGTACGTCAAGGATTACGTTTACGGAAAGGCAAAGCAACACCCCGTTGACGGCCGTATTCAGAATAGTGAAGACCAGGGCGGTGAGTTCGTATTCCACCTTAAACGTGATGAAGAAGCTGTTTGGAAGGAAGTGAGTAAGGCCAATACCGTAGCGGAATATCGAAATTACCTCATGGGTTTCCCGGAGGGTAAGTATGTGGCTTCCGCTAATCGTAAAATCAACGCCCTAGCCGAAGAAGACATCTGGAAGTCCACTAAGATCAACGATACGGAGCTCGGATATGAGGATTATATCCGCAAATACTCCCCTTCGGGTAAATATGTTGAAACTGCACGAGAACGTCTGGAGCAGCTAAAATCTGAACGTCAAGAGCGCCAGAAAGTACAGGAAGAAATGGCCGCTCGCGAGAATGAACGAGCAACCATCCGGCAAACATACAAGGAACTTGTACAGGATGCCGAATCCTTATACAAAGACCGCAAATTAGAAGAAGCTCGAGAGAAGTATCGTAAAGCACTACAGATTCATATGCCAGGCTTTGCTCCCACCCAGGAATATCTGGAAGAGCAAATCAACTTCTGCCAAAGCAATATGGTATTCCTACGACATTATGAGAATGGTAAAGCAGCCTTGGAGGAAAAAAACTATCGCTTAGCGATCAACTATTTCCAGCAGGCCCTGACTATTAATAATAATGCCAAGGTTGAAAAGCTCATTGAGCATTGCCAACAACAATTGAAGGGCGGTAGCCGAAAAAGCTACCAGGGCCAATCACAAAACAGACGGCAATTTCAGGGACAGACAGTTGCTAAGCCTAAGCGCCGTATTGGCTTATGGATTGGTTTGGGATCGCTTCTTACCATTATCCTACTGTTTGCCATCGCGGCAGCTATAAATGACAGTGATTTAGAGCCTGATGTAAATGATGGCCTTACTGTTTATGAAGATCCCATTGATGATTTCATTAATAACGAACCTAATAATGACGTCAAAACAGCGAGCCCTCCGCCTCCTGCAGAACCAACAATTGCTGATTTACTGATGGGTAATTGGCAAGTAAACACCATCAATGTAATCCGTAATAATGTAGCCTTTGATGCAACTGAAGAGGATCCAAGTTTAGGTCTTTTAATTGGAGCTGTCTATAACTTTCAGCCCAATGGTACCGTCATTCTAAACAGTAGCATCGGCACCAACTATATGAACTATGCTTTAACGGATACTCAGTTCTATATTCAGGCCGACGGTTATGGTCCAGGAGTTATTAACTATATCGATAATAGAACCCTTCAGTTGACCTTACCATTTACCAACTTTTATGGTACCCATATGCTACAATTCAACCTGAGGCGGCAATAAATAGTCGCAAAAAGAAAGCGAGTACAGGCTTATAATCCCCTGTACTCGCTTTGAAGTGTTGTTCGTAGGTTAGTCTAATGTTTGACTAGTGTACTCGTACCAATTATCTCTCCACTAGGTGTTTTCAATTGCAGTTGATACCAACCCGCTTGGAGGTTTTCCACCGAAGTTTCCAAGCGTCCTTCTACAACCACAACGCTACGTTCCAACTGGCCTAAGGCATTATAGATGGCAAGTTGTGTTCCGTCAGGCAATACACCATTTATATCTATCGTAAGATTGCTCCAGACCGGATTTGGAAATATCTCCCAGGACAAATTGTATGCTGGATTAACTGTTGTATTGATAATCTCCAGGAAGTCGCGTCCCAAGGTGTGGAATACCGTATTCGTGATCACTGGCTCATTGAAATCGAAGTAAATACCAGCACTGTTTTCAATGACCTCACCAAGGGGCGCATCTAAATGTGGGCGGATACTGAAATCAACAAAGCCTTGCGATGCTTCTAGGTTAGTAGTACTATCTGGCAGCAAAATATTATCGTAGGTGAACGTCAACACCCGGGAGAAATCGATATCTGCTACATAGTCATGACTACTAGCTCCAAAAGATATGGTACGCAAGTCTAATAATTCTGACAAGGTGTCGCGGATGACCACCGTGAAGGCGGTATCGGTTCCAGTATTCTGGAAGCGGATACGATAGTTAATCTCTGTTTCTGGCTCGATAAAATGTTCTTCTCCATAACCTACCGGAAACGCGCCTTTATCATTGGGATCATACGCTCCAATATTTTCCAGGCATAAGATGTCTACATTAGGGCTAGCCGTTGTTTGCGGAAATTGTGAAACAAAGCCCGTACTAAACCCTTCTTGACCATCTTCTCCACACCCTTCAACGGAGACACTCATGTTTTCCGAAAACGGGTGATTCGTTACTTGATCCAGTTGGAAAGTATAAGTTGATCCGTTAGCAGGGAACGTAAAGTTCTCCAGTTGGTCCATGGCTAATTCGTCCAAGGTTTGTTCTTGAGACATAGCCACACCATCCTCAATAACAATGTAATTGACCATCTCTGATAAATCGGTCCCAGTATTTCTGACGGTAAAAATTACTTCATTGCCTTCGCAGCTACCAGCTAGTTCTAAGTTGGTACCTGACCAATCAGCTGGTGTCAAGCAATCTGGTGCTGGTGAAACATAAGCTTCGGTACAGTGAGTTTGCCCCAACTGAGACTGGCAACTAACCAGTACCTGTACCACAATAGTGATGACCTCACCAGGAGCAATTTCATCAAAATTCCAGACAACGTTTTGCCCCACTACCCCAGTAGGATTTATTGAAGCTCCCTCGAAGCTTAAGAAAGGATCCAGCTCTACTACCAGTTCTGCATCAACAGCAGGAACCGTACCTATATTTTCTACTGAAACGTAATAGAAACTATTGAAACAACGACGCAAAAAAGCCGCGCCCAGTTCCACCTCTAGGATGGCACAATCTTCTCTTCCTCTAAACCAAAAGTCGGCTTCACTTACTTGCCCTTCAACGGCATTGATATTTGCTATTTCTACACAACCTTCCCACAGTAGTACATTAGGTGCTGTAGCTACTACCGTTCCTGTTGTAGCAGGTACAACAAGCTCGTACGCTCCATTGGCATCAGTGAAAGTACTGAGAGTTTGGCCATCAAAATCTGCTGTAACAGTCCAACCTTCTAAACCCGGATCATTAGGGTTTAGGAGACACATTCCCATTACATCATGCCGAACTACACCTCTAATGGTACTACAAGCCTGCTCTGTAGGATCAATAAATACAGTGGAATAGAAAGTACACTGCAGCCCCGGTATATAAGTTTCGAGTGTGTAAACACCCGCTTGGATCGCCTCGATATTTATCGAGTCACTTGTAGTAACTCCATCAGGGAAAGTCCATAGAAATAGGACTTCGCCAAAGTAATTATCCGGTATTGTTCCTGATAGATAGTAGACACCACAACTCACGTTATTCACCTGAATGGTACCTTCAAAATCGGTAGACAAATCAAATATCTCTACCGTAGCAGAATTACTACAACCTTCAATAGCAGAATTACTAACGGTAAGGGTATAAATACCAGGATCAAAGACCTCAACTATAGGGTCATCAGTCGTGAAAGTGCCGGATGGACTAACCCATTGGTAGGTATACTCTGGGCCTGTCGCGGAACCCGTACCATCAATTACTACCGATTCACTTGCACAGGAAATTGCACCTGTGGTATTTAATACTACGTTCGGTAAATAGTTAGGCTCAAACTGTCGGACAGTCGTACAACCATTGGCATCTGTAACGGCTAAAGTGATGATACCTGGGCCGGCATTTACGAGGTCGACATCTGTTCCCAGAACGTTGTTTCCCTCATCTGTCCACAGGATAGTATAAGGTGTAACGCCTCCTTCTATAGAGGCACTCAGTGTATAATTCTCTGTACAGGCTTCATCTGGCAAACCACTCACTTGTACATCAATAGGGCTAGCTGAATCTAAGACCGTCCCGGTAATCTCCGCTGTACAACCGTTCGAATCTACAACCGTAACAACATATGTTCCTGCTGCCAAATTAGTCACCGTTTGGGTAGTAGCGCCCATATTCCATATGTAAGCATAAGGAGGTGTGCCACCGGTTACAAAAACGGTAATGGTACCATCGTTGCTACCAGCGCAGCTCACGTCTGTTGTCGCAACCTGAAGCATGAGCGGTTGCGGTTCAAGAACTTCCACACAATCGGAGGCGTCACAACCAGTAACGCCATTGGTTACAGTAACGCAATAGGTACCAACTCCCACTCCTTGTAGCACAGAGTCGGTGTCGCCCGTATCCCATAAATAAGTCCAATTGGGATTTGTACCAACCTCAATAGATCCGCTTCCCTCACCCGCACAGAAAGGATTGGTGACAGTAAAGTTGATTATTACACTTCCCTCTACATCTATGTCATGTACTCCAGTACAGCCATTGTTATCAACAACTGTAACGCTGTAGGTACCCGGAGACTCAACAGTAATATCCTCGGTAGTTGTACCATTACTCCAAGCATATTCGTAAGGTGCTACTCCGCCTTCTACTGTAATATCCAATAATACTGATAATGGCTCGACACAGAGGTCACCAACGATTTCGCTCGTGATTGTGATACTGCCATTGGCCTGTGATACATTAAAAAATGCGGTATCCTCGCAGCCGTTCCCGGTGGTAGCCACAACCGTATATACACCCGCTACCAATCCACTAATATCCTCAGTGGTATTACTGTATCCATTGGGGCCAGACCAAGAGTAGGTAAAGGCAGATCCATCAAACGTAGCCAGATCAATAGCTCCATCCGTACCGCCATCACAACTAGCATTCGTGACTACAGTATTGTTGACATCTATGACATTAGCATTATCAACTTCTACATCAATCATACTATTGCCGGAAGCCCCCGCTCCATCCGTGACACCTAGCGCATAGGCCGTAGTATTACTGAGCGTAGCAACCGGATTTGGACAATCTGTACAACTGAGTCCAATGCTCGGAATCCAGTTGTACGAATAATTACCACCTCCTCCGGAAACAGTACTAGATAACTGTACAGAAGCACCTTCACAAATGATTTCTGTAGGTGCTATTGTTACAGTGAGTTGCCCCATTAATGGTAGTGTCCATAGGGCTAAGATTCCAAGAGCAGAAAGGAGCTTATAGTACATATTCAAGGTTTTAAAGCGCGGGGCTAACAAAGGATGAATTTCGATAATACAAATATGCCACTACTCTTGAGGGAGATCAAACCAATTTTTGGGCATTTGTAAACTAATGAAATCTCATTAGAGTTAATAACTTATTATTTTTACTACTATAAGGTTTAATTTTGTAGAATATATTAAAATTTTATTAATACATTACTATTCGAACTTATTCAGTCTCTTGATCTTCGCGAGCGTCAGCAAGCTCGTAAGTGGCTGCAATCTCCAATACATAATGAGCGGGCCGCTTCATTGATTCTATTCAATCAACTCGAAGAACAGTATTTTCTACTAAGGCTCACTCCCCAACGAGAGCGGATATATCAAGTACTATTCCCGGAGACACCTTATGATGATCAAAAGCTTCGACTAGAATGTCGGTATCTCTTACAAACTTTGGAAGCTTGGCTACAATGGAGAAGTTGGCAAAAAGAGCATAAGGACCATAGTCTATTACTTAGTGCATATCGCAACCTGGGTTTATCCAAACATTTTGAGCGTACAGCCCGCAAAGCGCAGCAACAGCAAGAGAAGAGTTCATTAAAGAATCATCGTTTTCATTATCAGCAGTACCTCATTGAGGAAGAGTTATACCTGTTTCAATCAAGAGCAGGAAGAGGAAGGCCGCTCAACTTACAACAACAGGAGGATGCTTTGCAAAAGGCAATGCTAAGTTATAAGCTTCGTTTGGCCTGCCTGAGTTTAGCACACCAGCGGGTATCGGGTGTACAGTACAAAATTGCTATGCTTCCAGAGATATTAGACCAGGCTTTAGATCCGATATATGCCAAAGAGCCTGCCATAGCCATCTATCACCACGCCTATCTTATGTTTACGGAACCCGATAATGAAGCTGCATTTCGGGATTTCGAAGACCTATTATTTAATTGCCTTGATCAGTTTCCCGAACAAGAGGGAAGGGACTTGGTCTTACTGGGAATCAATTTCTGCATAAGACAGATCAATAAGAAAGGTGAGTCTTATTTTAATGAAGCACTTGGTCTATATCGACAAGGCTTGGAAAAAGATCTGCTAAGAGAGGACGGCTATCTGTCGGCCTTTACCTTTAGTAATATTGTCATCATCGCCATTCGCTCAGGAGAGGTGAAGTGGGCGAGTCAATTCATTGAGCAATACAAACGGCAGTTAGCCCCAAATCGTCGACAAGCTATCTATGCCCTCAATGCTGCTCGCCTGGCTTATCATCTATCTGAGCATCGAGAAGCCTTGTTATTACTTCATCAGTTTTCAGATCGGGATTTCATCCATCAGTTAAGCGCCAAAATACTCCAGCTAAAGATCTTTTATGAAGGTGGCGATTTTCAATTGTTAGCTGCTCATATCAAGAATACGCGCGCCTACCTGAGAAGGGTCAAGACCGATAGCTACCACAAACAGATTTACATCAATATTTTTTCCCTCACTGATCAGTTAATGAAACTACCTCCTTATGATCAGGAAAAACGCAATGCCCTCCGGCAACAGATTATTAATACAGAACCATTGACAGAAAAAGAATGGTTGTTAGCTCAGCTATAATCTGATTCTATTTAGACTTACGGCTTAAGTACTTACGTAGCACTCCTCCTTGTACGTTGTTAACGTCAAACTCAACTACAAAAGCCCCTTGATCAATGTGATCGATAACTCGGTGAATCTTACGAAGATCTATCCTGTTAATAATCGTATGAATAATCTCTAGGTTCTGACTACTTCCCTTTGTACCAAAACCTCCTTCACCCTTATATATCGTCACACCGGCCCCGACATCTTCAACAATAGATTTGCTGATTTCGCGAGATTGTGATGAGATAATTGTAAGTCCGATATAATCTTCGAAGCCCTCGATTAGGCTGTCCGTCACCTTGGCTGTAACGACAAAGGTGAGGATTGAATACATTGCTGTTTCAGGACTAGTTACGTAAGTGGTAATGGTGAAAAGGATGATATTAAATATCAAAATGACCTTCCCAATACTAATTCCCCATCGGTCATGGATAAAGATTCCCAATACTTCCGTTCCATCCAATACAGCTCCACCTCGGATCGTAATGCCGATTCCCATTCCTAAAAATAATCCGCCAAAAATGGCAATGAGAAGTTTATCCTCGGTCATGGGAGGCAGTATGCCCAAATGCACAAATATGGCCAAGCCAAGAATTGAAAAAATGGACTTATAGAATATCCAGCGAGAAACCATGTAATAGGCCATAATCAGGAAGGGGACATTCAATAAAATGAGAAGCCATGAAATATCGATTCCCGAGAATATATTGGTAAGCAAAGCCACACCGGTTACTCCCCCATCCAGAAAACCATTGGGTAACAGAAAAGCATTTAAACCAATGGCCGCTAGAATCACTCCAATTAGTACTTGGAGCAGATCAATAATAACATTTTTGAGTGTGGGCATCTATCGTAGATTGTGTTGATGAGTTTAGCTTGCACTCCATCAACAATTAGCCCTCACGCCAGTTCTAGCGTTTGTGAGATCCGATGACAAATACTGCAGGTCGCTTATGTAGATTTGGTACTTCTATTTTACGCCAGTCTTTAATGGCCATCGTTTTTATCCACTGTGTAGGCAAGGTAATATCTACAGCTATTGAGAAGAGTGTTTGTGGTTCTAGTACCTGAAGGGCTGTTTCTAAAACCGACTGATTACGATATGGTGTTTCAATAAAAATCTGAGTTTCACCGGATCGGTGAGCATGCTTTTCAAGTTGTTTAAGGTCGCGTCCTAGCTGTGGCCGCTTTGCACTCAAGTAACCTTTGAAGGCAAATGATTGCCCATTCATTCCTGCTCCCATCAACGCTAGCAGAATAGAAGAGGGCCCCACCAAGGGAACTACCTCTATACCTTGCTTATGGGCAGCTAAGACCAGCTTGCTTCCCGGATCAGCCACTGCTGGTACACCGGCCTCTGAAAGTAGGCCCACTGAACGGCCTTCTTTAGTAGGCGCCAAAAAACCTGGAATTTCGTGTGCCTCTGTTCTTTTATTTAACTCAAAGAATAAACAATCATCAAAGGCCCGTGGAAAACCGGAAGCTTTCAAAAAATGGCGAGCAGTTTTAGCCCGTTCCACCACAAAAGCATCTAACTCGTGAATGATTGTACTCACATACTCAGGGATGGTGTGCCACGCATTCTCCCCTAAAGGCACTGGTAATAGATAGAGTTTTCCGTTAGCCATTAAATACTAGGTATACTTCCGAGATGAATCCTGAAATTCATCTGCGAGAAAATGTCAAATCAATTATATCAAGGTTGCTTACCTTTGCGCCATGAGCACGACTTATACCATTAAGTTGCCACAGTTTGAAGGTCCTTTCGATCTGCTCTTGTTCTTCATCGAACGAGATGAGCTCGATATCTATGATATCCCGATCTCCAAAGTTACGGATGATTTCCTGGACTACATTCGGCAGATGGAAGAGATGGATATTGACCTGGCTAGTGAATTTGTTCTTGTTGCGGCTACTCTATGTCGGATCAAGGCTAAACTGCTCATTCCTCGCAAACCTGTTGATGAAGAAGGCAACGAAATTGATCCGCGGGAAGAACTAGTTCTTCGCCTACTCGAATACAAGCGATACAAAAGCGTATTGGAGGAAATGCGCCAACTAGAGGAAAGTCGTAGTCTGCGTAACTATCGTGGAAATGTAAGTGGAGAACTTCAGCAGATAGCTACGAAAGCATTGGTAGATGCAGAGCTGGAATCAGTTACCCTCTTTAAACTTTTACGTGCTTTTGAGCGGGTTATGCAGCGGATGGAAGACGCTAATCGACGTCCGACAGTACACCAAATTGTTCAATTCAATTACTCGATTGAAGATCAACAGCAGAACATCCTCACACTTGTTCACGCCGGTGGAGAACGTCCTAGCTTTATTGATGTCTTTGGTGGCTGTAAAAACCGAATTCATGCTATCGTTACCTTTCTTGGCCTTCTAGAGCTGCTCAATCTGCAGCAAATCCGTCTGGTGGGTGGAGCCGAAGTAAATAGTTTTTGGCTCGAACCTTATCCCGAAGACGAAGAAGAATAGGACTTTACACATTTGTGGAAAAGACTGTGGAAAACTACTTGCATAGGCAACTATATACATGTTTTCCACAGTCTTTTGTGCATTACTCTCGTAGCAGTTGATAATCAACGAATAGTACTGTAGATAATAGGAATATTGCTCCTGCCTGGTGCATTACACCTAACCCTACCGGAATAACTCCTACACAGTTAATAACGGTAAGGATTCCTAACAATACTTGAATTATCAACATACTTACTAACAGGTATGCAGCTTTGTGAATAATTCCTGCTGACGTACTTTTTAGCAGTCGCCATACAAAGTATAAAACAATGATTGTCAGTAAGTAAGCTACTCCTCTATGGGTAACCTGAATGAATGCAGAAAGGAACAAAGTAGCGTCATAGTTCACAAAGTTTTCCACATTCCACATACTTCCATCACGAAGTATCGAAGGAATCAACTCTCCGTTCATATCTGGCCACGTAGGATAGAACAGTCCAGCTTTAGCGCCAGACATAATTCCACCCAGAATAATCTGTATCGCAGTGAGTACGGTAATGACCTTGGCCCAGGTTTTCAACACTGAATGTGGAAAACCTACAGGATTGGGTTGAAACACCTTAAATACAGTCCATAAAAGGTATGCATACAGTATACAGGCTAAGGATAAGTGCATTGTCAACTTGTAAGCATTTACCCAGGGACGCTCTATAAGCCCACTAGCGACCATTATCCAGCCAAAAGAAGCTACGATGGCCGCCAGGAGCACCGTAATCCCTAATCTTCGCATTAAAGGCTTGTCAAGCCATCCTTTGCGCCAAAAGATGACAAAGGGGATTGCGAACACAAATCCCATTAAACGCGCCCAGAGGCGATGAAAATACTCCCAGAAGTAAATAAACTTGAATTCGCCGATAGACATTCCCTCGTTTATCTTCTCATATTGAGGGGTAGCCTTATACAAATCAAATTCTGATTCCCATTGCTCGGCATTCATCGGAGGAAGTGTTCCCGTTACGATCTCCCACTTAGTGATAGACAAGCCAGATCCAGTCAATCGGGTAATTCCCCCGATTACAACCTGGCCGATAATCATGATAACACCCACGACAAGCCACCATTTGACTATTGGTCGATAATGAAATTCAGAATTCCCGGCCTTGGCAGACATACTGCTCATAAAAGTGTGCTTTTATACTTCAAATAGGCTTCAAAACCGTGTTCGGTAATAGTCCCTATTAATAGATTATTATAATTTTTTTTGAATTCCCTTATTATTATTAGTGCTGTTAGTTTGGTGGAGAAAAATCTAGGTTAATGCTAGGTTAATTCACTGTTAAGAGTAATTCCTTTGCTATACACATTTTCTCCACAGCCAGAACCCTTATAAAACAAGGGAATGCAAACTTATTCACACTACCGTTAATAATTGTCAACAGAATAACTTTTTTAAAAACGGGCCTTGATTTTTGACCTTTTAATGTCAATAACTGAAATAGTTTTTCACCAAAAACGGCAAATCGGATTATTCGTTGTCATAGTTCTGTTAAGAGCTGTTAGTGAATGTCAAAAAACTAGAAGTTTTCCCCGAGTTTATCCACGCCTGCTGTGGAAAATAGATTTGGATAAAGTGCTGTTTTTTACGTACTTAGGCAAATCGCTGAAAATAGCGTGTGGAAAACTTTTGTCCAGTTAATTTAGCCTATGTGTGGCCGTTATTCACAGGTCTATAGTTTTGAACAATTAGAGCAACAACTGCAGATTCCGCTCTCTAGTGCGGTTAGTATTCCTGCTAATTATAATGTAGCTCCTACGCAGGACGCAATAGTCTTAACCAATGATCAGCCCAACACCTTACAGGCACTACGCTGGGGGCTTATTCCACATTGGTCAAAAGACATCAGTTATGGGGCACGCCTTATCAATGCGAGGCGGGAAGGGATTGCTACTAAACCGTCGTTCCGGATCGCTATTCGTCAAAGACGCTGCCTGGTATTTGCGGATAGCTTTTACGAATGGCGTCGCTCTGGCCAACAGAAACTTCCCTACCGTATATTAAGGTCTAATGATGAGGTGCTCGTGATGGCGGGAATCTGGGAGATTTGGCAACAAGATGGGCAACGCGTAAAGTCGTTCTCTGTCATCACTACCGAGCCTAATGCAGAAATGGAAGGAATCCATAATAGAATGCCGGTACTATTGTTAGATCAGAATTCTCAACAGCGCTGGCTGGATGACTTACCACTAGAAGATACCTTAGAATTATTGCAGACTCCACCCGACGATGTGTTGAAGTATTATCGTATCAGTCAGCAGGTAAATTCAGTTCGGAATAATGGTCCTGAGCTGCATCAGGCAGTGAGTGATGACCCTTTGACTTTATTCTAACGCCATCTTGTGTCGCTGACTTAACTTAAGATGCTAATTTTGGGCAAAGAAGCAATACATTTTGCTGCTTCTGGGTTTACCTTCTAGAATTCATGCACTAGTGTTTATGAGAAACAAGCTACTCTTGCTCTTGGCCACATTACCTTTCTTTTTGGCTGGCCAGAATGTTATGCCTATTGGTTCTTGGCGCTCTTTTCCTCCGAAACGGGTAGGAGAATCTGTAACTCAAAGTACAGACCAGATTTTCTATACCACTCGGGCGGCATTAATGATTACTGATAAGAATGAGATTGCTCCAAAATTCAGAACCACAGTTGATGGTCTGACTGGAGTAGACTTTCGCATGATCCGTTATCATGAGCCTACAGAGCAGTTAATTATCGTGTATGAGGATGGTATTATCGATCTCTATAAAGAGGGAGATATTCGCACAGTAAGCTCTATCAAGAACTTCACCAATATCACCGGGGAAAAGACAGTCAATGACATCTTTGAGTTTGATGATAATCTGGTATTCCTAGCGGGAAGCTATGGGGTATCTGCTTTTCGTTTAGACAATGCCTCTTTTCCATTTACCACTTTCATGGGTGATGCCAATGTACTTTCCGTTGCAGTATTTGAAGGGAATATTTATGCCGGAACAGTGGAAGGAATTTACCGTACTGGTGTTACTAACCCTGCCGCGGATGATTTCGGGACTTGGGATTTTCTAGGTATGGATGAAGGGTTCCCTGACGACTATACTACTGGAGCTTTAGCTGTTTATCAAAATCAGCTTTACATCGGTATCAATGAAGATATCTATCGACTAGAAGATGGAGCGCCTGTTTTGTTCTCTGACCAGAGCGAGGATTTCGAACTACGATACTTCTCTGCAGAGGGTAATTATCTGCTAGCTGGCTACCGCTGTAATGGTGATTGTGGCAATGGCCAGGTACTTTATTTTTCTGAGGATGGTACTGGTGGCGAACTTGCCAGAGGTTGTGTTGGTCGTACGAATTATGCGATCGAAGACCAATCCGGCCGCTTTTGGTTTGGTGATGAGTGGATGGGCTTCCGTTGGTTGGATAATACCGCTGATGAATTCTGTAATAACTTCGAGATTAACTCACCTTACAGCCAGCGCGTCTGGAATATGGAGGTGTATGATGATACCTTATGGATGGCTGCGGGTGCATTCAGTTCTACGCGTACGCCGGTTGCTACCGATCATGGCATGGCATCCTTCGGAGGAGGAAGTTGGACCATCTATAACCGATGGACCAACGAGACTTTCAAAGGATTCAATACGGCAAGTGATTTTCGCGATGATGATGTATTCGCAGTTATTGAGGCCATCAAAAATGAAGTGACAAATAAGGTTTATGGTGCCTCTTATTATACCGGCTTGGTTGAGATTGATGGAGCAGAAACGCGCCTATTTAATGATACCAACTCGCCTTTGAGTAATACCACAGGCGATGAGAACCGTACTCGAGTAAGTGGCTTAGCGGTTGATGAAGAAGGAGGATTGTGGGTAAGTAATTATCGTGCACTGGAAGGACGTCCACTGCATCGCCTAGCGCCTGATGGTACTTGGGTTTCTTTTAATGAGACCTGTGGACAAAATGACTTGTTCCAAATTGAGATAGATCCGAACGGATTTAAATGGATCATTACGGGGGGCAATACCTCGGGTGTACTCCTTTTTGATGAAGGAGATTTGAATAATCTGGATGATGATCGTTGTCGTGCATTCACCTCTAATAATTCCAATGTTCCTACCAATGATACCAATTGCCTTGCCATTGATCAGGATGGTGATGTGTGGGTAGGTACGGAGCAAGGTATCGTCATTTTTGAATGTGGTGGTGCGGCATTTGATGATAATTGTATAGGTTCTCTGCGTACAGTAGACCTTGATGGTTTTTTGGAGTTTCTGTTCAAAACTCAAACCGTACTTACAATTGCTGTTGATGGAGCTAATCGCAAATGGGTGGGCACTGCTAGTGGCGCTTATCTGCTTTCTCCAGACGGTAAAGAAGAACTCCTTCATTTTACGGTAGAAAACTCACCACTACCGGATAATACCGTGCGTTCGATCGCATTGAATAATCGCACCGGTGAGGTGTTTATCGGTACGGATAAAGGGATTGTTTCTTATCAGGGTGATGCTACCGAAGGTAATCGAGTGTTCAGTGCCAATCCACTGGTATTTCCTAATCCGGTACGGCCAGAGTACAATGGCCCAATTACCGTACGAGGCCTTGCTGTTAATGCTGAAGTGAAAATTACGGATGTAAACGGCAAGCTGGTTTATGAAACACAAGCCCTTGGTGGACAAGCAATTTGGGATGGTCGGGATTATAATGGGCGCAAAGTTCAGACCGGCGTCTATTTGGTATTTAGTAGTACCAATCCACGTGAGGCAGGCTTGGCACAACCAGATGCATCTGTAGCTAAGATTCTATTTATAAACTAGCGTTATTCCCGGTTGCGGGAATCAATCCAAATGGTGACGGGGCCGTCATTGAGGAGGCGTATTTTCATGTCGGCACCAAATTCACCACTACCAACTGGTTTGCCCAGACTAAGACTCAGTTGATCCAGGAATCGCTCGTAGAGGGAGATTGCTACCTCTGGACGAGCCGCTTTTATATAGCTAGGCCTATTTCCTTTCTTGGTACTTGCATGTAGGGTAAATTGACTGATGACCAGAATATCTCCGTTAATATCCAATACGGAACGATTCATCTTTCCCTCTTCATCTCCAAAGATCCGTAGCTGTACGATCTTCTTACATAGCCAATTGATATCATCCTGCTCATCTTCATGCTCAATACCTAATAGTACCAACAGACCATCTCCGATAGCCGATTTTACATTTCCGTCGATGGTTACTGAAGCCTCACTTACTCGCTGAATGACAACCCGCATGATTTCTGTTTTTAATACGCAGCAAAAATAGAAAGCTACTGGATGTTTAGTACTACCTGAAAAATAACTTATCAATTTCCAAAACGACATTCCAATTGTGAACGCGCTTAGAATGGGCCATTCTGTTCACGATTGAAATGTCGAAATTGGTCAGTTAATTTTTCTGCGATCCTTACCGCATAATATTAACTTTGGGCAACGCATTACCAATCAAGTAGATAGCAATGACTATAGCCAACTTTCAATTCATCCTGAAGGGAGTACGCCAGACCAGGGCAAATATGTTAGGCTTAATGCAAGGCCTGAGTATTGAACAGCTAAACGCAATTCCACAAGGATTTCGTAATAACCTGATCTGGAATTTCGGACATATCATTGTTACGCAGCAACTGCTTTGCTATAGCTTGTCAGGTCAAAAGCCGGTTGTGGATAAAGCGCTTATTGAGGCCTATCGTAAAGGAACTGCTCCTGATGGTTTCGTAGATGAAGCTGCTTATCAAGAACTACAAAGCTTGAGCGACACTGCTTTGACGCAGTTTGAGACTGACTATGCTCAAGGTATGTTTCAAACCTTCAAGGTGTACCCTACGAGCTATGGTGTAGAATTGAGTCGAATAGAAGAGGCTTTTCAATTCAACCTGGCGCACGAAGCAATGCACTTGGGAACCATGATGGCACTTAAGAAGTTGGTTTAATACGTGCCCAAAACTCATCTAAATAGGAAGCACTAATCGGGATATATTTCTCTTGAATGATTATCCTATTTCGTTCGATAAAGTCAATTTTATCCAAGGCAATAATGTGAGAACGATGCACTCGCATGAAACGATCTGATGGCAGTTCTGCAAGCAGATGTTTCATCGTATCGAGTGTAAGAATAGACTCCTTTGTCGTTTGGATCCGAACATAATCACTGAGTCCTTCCAAGTAGAGTATGTCGGCGAGATCTATACGAACCGTTTTGTAGCCACTTTTGACGAAGATATATTGAGTCGTATCTACTGTGCTTATACTTTTAGTAGAAGGAGTGAGGCGTTCTTGAAGCTTATCAATTGCCTGTTGAAAACGTTCCAGAGAAATAGGCTTTAAGAGGTAATCTACCACATTCAAATCATAGCCCTCTAATGCATATTGCTCATACGCTGTAGTGAGAATTACAGGGTATTTTCCTTGAACGATTTTAGCAAACTGTATCCCACTTAATTCTGGCATTTGTACATCTAATAGAATCACATCTGGCTGAAATTGTTCTAATTCCTGTATGCCAGTGATTGGATTACTGTAATGTGCAACAGCCTCTAAATCAGGAGTTTTACTCGCGTAGTCTAATAGGAGTTTTACTGCCAGGGGCTCGTCATCGATGATGATACACTTTAACATGGTTTAGCGGGGATTTCGATAAGAACAGAGAATTGTTGCTCAATATTTTCGACTTCAAATACATGTGTATTGGGATAGATTAAAGCGAGTCGATCTCGGATATTCTGTAGCCCAATTCCTCCTATTTCATCTTTGGTTTTTTGTGCTATTCCATTACTGATTTGAAAGCGGAGTAGTTCGTTTTCTTGGCTAATTTTGATGCGAGCAGGGCTTTCAGCTTGGTCTAATTGCCCATGCTTGAAAGTGTTTTCTACTAGTCCAATAAATAGAAACGGAGGGATGCAAACTGCTGGTAGAGTAGGAGGAACGTCCAAAAGAAATGCTGGACGATACGGTAAACGCATGCTCTCTAAGGTGATATAATCTTCGATTTTTTGCCACTCTTTATCAAATGGTACGAACTCCGATTGTTCGTAAAGACTGTAACGAAGTATGCTGGAAAGCTTTTCTAAAGCAGGAAGAGATTGCTTATTATTTTCATTCACAAGTGCGTAAATATTATTCAACGCATTGAAGAGAAAATGCGGGTTTATTTGAGAGCGAAGTAATGACAATTGAATTTTTTGGTTTTCAATTTGGAGCTGTTGTTCTTGTTTTTCCTTGTATTGAGAGTAATGTAAGAAGTAGATAATTACACCGAAACTGACAAAGACGAAAGCATAGTAAAGGTTATCAATGAAGTAGATATCTAAAGGGTAGCCTTCGGTATAATTTCCCTCTCCTGTCAGCCAATACATCAAAACTTCTTGAAGCAGATATCGGAAAGCAATCGATACCGGGACTACTAAAACAATGAGAATTGCGAGTAACCAAGTGGGTACTTTTTTATAGCAATAGTATAGGACTAGATAAGCTCCTAAGCTGTAGGCCATAAAGGCCAAAATACTAGTAGACACTAAGAGAAATGCTTGTGTCGTGTCGAACCAGTTCCATATCTCATATGGATCGTCTCCCTCCAAATATTCCCTGAGTGGACCGAATACTTGATAGAATAGGAATGTGTAAAGTAGCAGGCTGCCAATCTTCCGTTTCATACTATAAAATTACTCTTTAAAGGTAGTACTAGAGCCAACTATCGGTGAATTACCTAATTCAATCGGTGAATTTAGATTTTGTGCTGGTCTGTGATTCGCCGATTGCATCCCAGGAATTATCGATCGCGCTTTTGACCTGTTAATCAAGCCTTTACATTTGAAGTATCCGATTAACCAAACTGTATTTTGTTATGAACTTTAGATATTCATTTGCCGCACTTTTGTTGCTAGTTGTATTTGGTACAGCAGATCTTCAAGCGCAGTCTTCACCCGACTCAATCTTAGTTGGAGATCGACAATTACCACAGGTTTTGCTCGTCGGGACCTTTCATTTTTCCTATCCAAATCTGGATGCACACAAGATTGCGGAAGAGGATCAAATTGACGTGAAGTCGCAAGAGAAGCAAGCCGAAGTACGCGAGCTATTGGACTACCTGGCACGCTTTAAACCGACGAAAATTGTAGTTGAATCTGGTGCGAATACCGGTTATTTAATGCGTCGTTACGAGCGTTGGTTGAAGGGGGAAGAAGAACTTAAGCGCAATGAGCGTGATCAAATCGGTATTCGCCTAATGCACCGGATGGGATTAGATACCATCTATGGATGTGATGCTGGGTCAATACTGGGAGATATGCAAGAGGATGAGCGTTTTGCTAGTGTTCGTCCAGTATTTGAAGAAATGTTCAAGGATTATGATTGGCAAAGCGAGGGTTTATTTGACTCCCTATACACTACTTTTTACGACTACGAAACCTATCTCGAAAATGAATTGTCCTTGCTGGAAGTATTTAAGTATATGAATCGCGATGACGTCATTCGCCGGGGACATGGAGCTTATCTCATTGGTGATTTTACCCTGGGAGAAACGATCGGGCCAGACTTTTTAGCTACCTATTGGTATAACCGCAATCTGCGGATTTTTCGGAAAATTCAACGTCTTGATATCCAAGAAGACGATCGAGTACTTGTGCTATTTGGTGCTGGCCACCTGGGAATTCTTAAGCAGCAATTTGAATCGACACCTGAGTTTGAGCTAGTGAAATTTGGCTCCCTGTAAGCATCCGATAATGCCTCAAATTAATTCCTAAAAGCCTCATAATCAAAGCGGCCCGAATCATCAGTGATGTTCCGGGCCGCTTCTTCTATATTGATGAAAAGTATCAATTAATCATCAGTAACTAAGGCTCCTTCAGCAGCATAGATACCGTCCTCTAACTTAGTACGAATAGCTTTGAAGGCTTCCAAAGTAGTTGTGATATCCTCTTCGGTGTGCGAAGCAGTAGGGATCAGACGCAAGATCATTTGCCCCTTCGGGATAACTGGATAAACCACGATTGAACAGAAGATACCAAAGTTTTCACGTAGGTCTTTAACCAGTGCAATGGCTTCACCTACACTACCTTTCATGTATACAGGTGTAACACAGGCACCAGTATTTCCGATATAGAAACCAGCATCTTGTAGCCCCTTCTGCAACATGTTCACATTACGCCAAAGACGTTCTTTCAATTCTGGCATAGCTCGCATCAACTCGAAACGCTTCAATGCACCAATTACCATTGGCATAGGAAGTGACTTCGCGTAGATCTGTGAACGAAGGTTATAACGTAGGAAGTTGATAACGTCGGCATCACCGGCAGCAAAGGCGCCTATTCCAGCCATTGATTTTGCGAATGTGCTGAAGTAGATATCGATCTCATCTTGTACACCTTGCTCCTCACCAGCACCAGCGCCAGTAGCACCTAATGTACCATAACCGTGAGCATCATCTACAAGTAGACGGAAGTCATACTGATCACGAGTAGCAACAATCTCCTTTAGGATACCTTGTTCACCACGCATACCAAATACACCCTCAGTAATAACAAGGATACCACCGCCAGTTTCTTCTGCTTTGGCAGTAGCTTTCTCCATTTGCTTTTTAAAGCTATCAATATCATTGTGCTCAAAAGCATAACGTGGTCCGATGTGCATGCGGATACCATCATAGATACATGCATGGTTGTCTTTGTCGTAGACAACTACATCACGACGAGTCAGCAATGCATCCACAATAGACATGATACCTTGATAACCAAAGTTGAGCAGTAGGCCTTCTTCCTTCTGCACGTGATCTGCCAACTTTTGCTCGAGCTCCTCGTGGTACTTAGTTTCACCTGACATCATTCGGCTACCCATTGGGTAAGCCAACCCCCAATCCTTAGCCGCATCGGCATCAGCCTTACGTACTTCAGGGTGGTTACCTAAACCAAGGTAATTGTTGACACTCCAGACAATCATCTCCTTGCCTTGGAATTTCATTCGACTGCCAAGTTCACCTTCAAGTTTTGGAAAGGTATAGTAGCCGTGAGCAAACTCTGAGTATTTACCGAGTGGCCCCCGGTCTGCTTTCATCTTTGCAAATAAATCCATAAGACACACTTTTTGAAGCCCTTAGATTTATGGCTTCGTTTTGTTAGGATTAAGATGCAAAGATAAGCGTTTGGTCAGAATTAAAGGCAAGAAGAGTTTTCAGCGGGAAGTAAAAAAGGTTCGGATTTACTATCTCTACATTGACTTAAGCTTCTAATTCTTCTGGTCCGGCACCACAACGGTCAGCAATGTATAATCCATCTTGACAAAGCGGTACCAATTCAGTGCGAATGAACTCCTTTACGGGCTCCGCAATATTATCCGGATAGAGTAAATGTAGATTTGGACCTGCATCCAAAGTGAAATACAATGGATGGCCAGTATCAGCCCGAAAATCCTGAACCTTGCGAATAGCTGCAATACTATTTGGCTCCATAAGTAGGTAAGGCGGATTAGAGGTCATCATTAAGGCGTGCAAGGTAAGTGCCTCCGATTCGGTGATTTTCCCGAAAGTCTCCAGGTCACCCTCCTTCATTGCATCGATTAGGCGAGTCAGTCTTTGACGTGCTTGTTGGTAGCGATTTTCTGCATACAGGTTATCCTCCATTAACTGGTGTCCAGCTCTACTACTAACACTTTTCTCGGCGCGGCTAATGATTAATATATCATCATGATAACTCTGGAAAATTGGATCTACCTCATCTGCATATGGAATAGCAAAATCATTGCTGGCTGCGGGAGCACTAGCCGTATCTCCCCAGATAGCAACATGCGGATAAACTGAGCGGCATGCACTACCTGAACCCAAGCGAGATAGATAAGATGCTTTTTGTAAGAATTCGGATTCTTCCGAAAGTGTATTGAAGAAGCGTTTTTCCATGCCACAAAGAATAAGCGCTAACGCACTCATCGCTGATGCGGAAGAAGCAATACCCGCAGAGTGGGGAAAGCTATTGTCTGTATCGATCCTAAGGTGAAGCTGCTTTAGGAAAGGAAAAACTGGAAGCAGAGAGAGGAAGTATTTTTCGACCTTCTGCGCAAAGTCAGGACGTGACTCTCCGGCAAAATAGAATTCAAGATCAATGTCTCGATCTGCTTGCTTTGGTCCGTAACTGAGAGTTGTATCAGTTGCTGCTTGCGATAGCGTTAAACTAATAGATGGATTACGCGGCTGCTGTTGACCGTACTTACCCCAGTATTTGACGAGGGCAATATTACTCGGACTACGCCAACGAATTTTGCCGGCTTCAATCGTACTACTATCCAGTATGAGTTTTGGATTACTATACTCCATTGATGATACAGATGGCTTTGATGTGCCAAAGATAGTCTTAATATGAGTGAAGCATCTGTTTGGTTCATTCTGAAGCGGACTTCAGGACAATACTGCATGGATATTAATGCATGGTAGCTGAAATCACATTAAAATATGATTTTGGTAGTTTGAAAGCTTAAATTTTACTTATTTAGATTAAAATCACATTAAGGTGTGATTTAGACTTGACAAGTATAGAAGAACCCCTTATTTTAAGTAAAAATCACACTATAGTGTTAGTTGAGCAAATAGGAACAATTATTAAGGCTAGGCGAAAGTCATTAGGCCTTACTCAACCTCATTTAGCGGAGTTGGCTGATATCAGTATAAATACCCTCTATAAATTGGAGCGTGGTCAGAATAATCCAACGCTTGAGGTATTGGAAAAGCTAACCGAAGTTTTAGGCTTAGAGTTGGTATTGCAAGTGAAGAAAATGACTGATCATGGAACGTAGAGCGATTGTCTATCGCAATGGAAAACGGGTGGGTACATTGGCTGAGCGTGCTGGAGGTGGTTATGTTTTTACTTATGATGAAGCTTGGGTTGTGGATCCTAAAGCTTCAGCTGTAAGCTTACGTTTGCCAAAGCGAATAGGAGCATATGAGAGTGACTACCTATTTCCTTTTTTCTTCAACATGTTAAGTGAAGGTGTGAATCGGCGTTTGCAAAGTCAGCAGTTGAAGATTGATGAAAATGATCATTTTGGATTACTACTTGCTACGGCAGTTCATGATACGATTGGAGCAATTACTGTGGAAGCAGAAGAATAAAGAAACATGAATCTGGAACAACTACAATATTGTCCTAGTACTTTGGCTGAAGGTTATACTACTTACAGTCCAGTTGCTCTACGCCGTCTATTTGATGGTGCACGAGTCTCGCATGTTTTACCATTTGCTCCACCAACAGTAAATGAAGAAACGGCTGCAGCGTTCATTGATAATCGTAAAAGGCTCTCGGTTTCTGGCGTTCAGGAAAAATCAAGTATGGTTTTAGATGGGAAATCTTTGCGACTGACTCATGCTCATGAACAAGGACAATATATCCTCAAGCCGATCCCGAGAGATTTAAAGAGGGTAGACCAGGCTCCTATGAATGAGCACTTGACGATGCAGATTGCTGAGCAAGTGTTTGGAATTCGTACTGCAGCAAATGCACTTGTTTTTTTTGCTGACGGAACACCAGCATATTTAACAAGACGATTTGACCTGGGAGCCGATGGACATAAATGGGGGAGTGAGGACTTTGCATCACTAGCCGGAAAAACTAGTGAAAATGCGGGACCTAACTTCAAGTATAATTATAGTTATGAGGCACTCGGATTAGTACTACAGGAGTTCTTGCCTGCGTGGCGAGTAGAGATCGAGAAACTCTTTCAATTAGTAGTGTTCAATTACCTGTTTTCTAATGGTGATGCACATTTGAAGAATTTCTCTGTACTCGAGAGTCCACAAGGGGATTACTTCTTAAGTCCTGCATATGATTTGTTGAATACTCGTCTCCACGTAGACGATACCGACTTTGCGCTGAGTGCTGGTCTCTTTGCTGATGATCATCGTTCGGAGGAATGGATAAAACAAGGCCATCCTGCCTATGCTGATTTTGTGGAGCTAGCGCAACGTTGGCAGATGCGGCCCAAGCGAACGGCAAAACTTCTGGATAGTTATCTGGAGAAAACAGACGAGGTTGTACAATTAGTTGAACGATCCTTATTGGCTTCCAATGCGAAACGTGGTTACATCCAAGACTTTCGTACTCGACGGAATTATCTAAAAAAAGGCTCGCCCCAGGATGTGTCATCCTAAGGCGAGCCTACTCACTGCAAACTAATATTTCCTAGTTTGAGCCCTGAGCTTCCTTTGCTCGGCGGGCACGTTGCATTGGGTTTTCACCACCACCCCAATTCTGGCGACGGTAAAGTTCAAAGCGGTTTGATTCTCTGCGAGCAGGGAAGTAGTTGTCACTACGATCTGTGTCAGCTGTTTCTAGGTATGGATCGATAACAATAGAGGATACTTCACGATCTGTAACTAAAACTTTAGTTACTCTGTCATTGTTACGACGCCAGATCTCAGCAGGGATATGGTGATCTTCCGTACTACCATCTACGAACTCCAACTGGATAAGAATTGGCATTACTAGACCTCCTTCATTATCGAAGGTGAGTTCATAGTAATTCTTGTTTGCCTCTAGTACAGCTTTTTCATCATCGGAAAGAGAAGAGACAAAACGCTCATAATCTTGTCGGTCAAGAACACTTACTTCCAGTGGATCATACTCTGTATAGAAGTCACGAAGGCTTGTATCAATCTCATCCTGTGTTTGTGCAATCTGCTCCTCATTACGAATACTACCAATGCGGCGAGGGTCTTCCTCTTCTTTCTGACGAGCCAAGGCATTTTCTACATCAGGATCGTTAGTACTGATTTGGTACCACTTGACATCACTCAAAGCAATGTCTACATGATCATTGGTGAAAAACCATCCACGCCAGAACCAATCAAGATCTACTGCTGAAGCATCTTCCATCGTGCGGAAGAAATCATCTGGAGAAGGATGCTTGAACATCCAACGATTTGAATATTCTTTAAAGGCATAATCAAAGAGCTCACGACCCATGACTGTCTCCCGAAGAATATTCAATGCTGTTGCTGGCTTACCATAAGCATTGTTTCCAAACTGAAGAACAGATTCAGAGTTGGTCATAATTGGTACAATGCCATCTTTATCACCACTCATGTATGATACAATATTCTTTGCTGGACCACGGCGACTAGGGTAGTCACGTTCCCACTGTTGCTCGGTAAGGTACTGCAAGAATGAGTTCAGCCCTTCATCCATCCAGGTCCATTGGCGCTCATCAGAGTTTACAATCATTGGGAAATAGTTGTGGCCTACTTCGTGAATGATTACACCAATCATACCATACTTAGTCCGTTGAGAGTAAGTTCCATCTTTCTCAGGACGTCCGAAGTTGAAGCAAATCATTGGGTACTCCATACCTATACGAGCAGCGTGAATAGACCATGCAACTGGGTAAGGGTAGGGGAAGGTATAATGGCTGTACCACTTTAGTGTATGTGCTACTGCTTTAGTTGAGTATTGTTCCCAAAGTGGATTACCTTCCTTAGGGTACATTGACATTGCCAATACTACTGAACCATCTTCTTGATCTACCCCCATCGCATCCCAGATAAATTTCCGAGAAGATGCAAAAGCGAAGTCACGTACATTCTCTGCTTTAAAGTGCCAGGTGCTAGTAGTGGTAGCTTTCTCTTTTTCGTTAGCAATTGCTTCTTCTTCCGTAACAATAATTACGGGTTCTTCTCTAGCTTTCTTTGCTTCTGCGAATCGATCTTGCTCTTCTTTAGAGAGTACATCCTTTGGATTTTGTAGTACTCCGGTTGATGCAACTTTGTGATCAGAAGGTACAGTGATCTTTACATCGTAGTTTCCGAAAGGCAAAGTGAATTCACCGCTACCTAGGAATTGCTTGTTTTGCCATCCCTCATTATCACTGTATACAGCCATTCTTGGGAAGAACTGAGCTATAGTATATAGGTAATTATCGTCTTCTTCGAAGTATTCAAAACCTGAACGTCCACCGATTTTCATACGATCATTGATATTATAAGACCACTTAATTTTCAAAGTAGTCTTTTCTCCGGCCTTTAATGGCTCGGGTAAATCAATGCGCATCATGGTTTTTACGATGGTATAGGGGAGGGGACTATTCGACCCATCTCTCACATGTTCAAGTTTGAAGCCACCGTCAAACCATGGTTCAAGACCATTGATGCCACGCAATGACATGCGATCATCAATGCTATTGGTCCGCACCTTATAGGTGTCAGAGTCCTTCGCTCGCATGTTTTGATCGAGTTGAACCCATAAAAAGGACAGTGCGTCTGGTGAGTTGTTATGGTATGTGATGGTCTCGTCTCCGGAGATGCGCTGGTTTTCATCGTCCAGTTCGACGGAAATTACATAGTCTGCTTGCTGTTGCCAGTACATATGACCTGGTGCACCAGAGGCAGTCCGGTATACATTTGGAGTTGATAGTTCGTACTGAAGTTGTTTAAACTTGCTGTGATTGTAGCGCTTATCTTGGGCAGATAGTGTAAGCCCAAGTAGCGCAATGAAGCTGAAGAAGGAAAGTTTTTTAAGACTCATGGTAGCGTTTTTTGACAAGCACAAAGGTGATAAATTGCACAAGCATGTGCGTGTTCCACGTGGAACATTGCACTGAAATTAGTGTAATAAGAAGTGAAAAAGGGGGGCAAATGTTTACATAAAAACGGCTTTTTTGTGCCTAATGTTCCACGTGGAACATCATAAGAAAAGCCCCTGCTACCAAGTAACAGGGGCTTTAGATCAAGCGTTTTTTCTTTCTTAGAGAAGGTTGTCCTTTAGCCAGGAAGAGAATTCTTTATACCCAATTCCCATCTTCACGGATACCTTTATGTCGTTTTCGATGGCGGCAAGACGTTCTGGAATGTGGATTGGACCATCCATTATGCGCTCCATATCTTCTCGGAATTTGGCTGGGTGAGCCGTTTCCAAAATGAGTCCAAGGGTGTCTGGATGATCCGCTTGATATGAATCTAGCGCCAAATAACCCACTGCACCATGAGGATCGATAGTGTAGTTGTAAGTTGTTTTTACAGACTGCACTGCCTTTTCGGTGGTAGGGTCATCGAAGGCATAACCTGAAATCATGCCTTTCATGTCTTTCCATATACCATTATCGGTAGGTACACCACGTCCTTTTGCAGTACTAAAAAGGTCAATCATTCGAGCAAAATTACTTGGATTGCCTACGTCCATTGCATTAGAAATTGTCCGAACAGAAGGCCGTGGGATGTAATCTCCTTCTCGTAAATAAGCTGGAACTACATCGTTGCTGTTAGTGGCCGCAATGAAGTGATGAACAGGTAAGCCCATTTTATGCGCTAAAAGTCCTGCAGTCAAATTGCCAAAGTTACCTGATGGTACGCAAAAGACAAGCTTTTTGCCTTGGTCCATGACTTGACGATAGGCATCGAAATAGTAGAATGATTGAGGAATCAGACGAGAAATATTAATTGAATTAGCCGAACTAATACGAATCTTACTCCTTAGATCTTGGTCAAGAAAAGCTTGTTTGACTAAGGCTTGGCAATCGTCGAATGTGCCATCTACTTCCAGTGCTGTGATATTGTGACCAAGCGTAGTGAGTTGCTTTTCTTGTAAAGGACTCACTTTGCCAGAAGGGTAGAGGATAACCACTCGTATCCCTGGAGTCTGGTAGAACCCTGCCGCAACTGCACCTCCAGTATCACCTGAAGTTGCTACTAGAATAGTCAGATCTTGTTCCTCTCCCTGGTTGAAGTAGCTCATCAATTGAGCCATAAATCGAGCACCGAAATCTTTGAAAGCTAAAGAAGGGCCATGGAATAATTCCAAAATTGCCTTTTGCTCATCTAGCTGCATTACCGGTGCTGGGAAGTTAATCGCTGTTTCAACTATGTTTCGCAGGTCTGTCTCCGCAATAGTATCGCCTAAGAGGCAACGGCAAACTTCAATTCCTATCTCAGTGATATTGAGATCTGGGAGTTTTTCGAAGAAGGATGAAGGGAGTTTTGGAATAGAGACAGGCATGTATAGGCCATTGTCTGGAGGCAATCCTTCGAAGACCGCTCTCTTGAGATCAACTTTATGGTCGAGGTTTTTGGTACTATATAGCTGCATAATAATTGTCTGTTTAGATAGGGTAGAGGAGAAGTTTACATTTGAATGGCGCCCGCGGTATTAATGGGCGATGCGTATCCGTCACTCATTATACCATATTTCTGGAATGCAGATTTCATTTCTTGAGCTACATGCTTGGCGGTAGCTTCTCCTCTACATAAGGCAAATACACTTGGGCCAGCACCGGAGATACTCGCACCCAATGCACCTTGAGTAATAGCGGAAGCTTTTACATCGGCAAAACCCGAGATGAGCTGAGCTCGCTGAGGCTCAATAATAACATCCTCTAAGGCTCTGCCTATTAAGTCATAATTGTTTTCATACAAGCCGATGATCAATGCCCCGAGGTTTCCATTCTGCTGGATATGCTGAGATAGCTCTAATTGATTACTAAGTACTGCCCTCGCATCTTTAGTTAGAACTTCAATGTGTGGATATACTACGGCTACATGTAGTTCTTCAGGTACAGGCAGTTTATGTACATCAAGCGTTTTGTTTTCACGAATAAAAAGGATACCTCCTAACAAAGCAGGTCCAACATTGTCAGCATGGTATGCACCATCAGCAATCTCTTCACCCGCAACTGCAAATGGCAAGAGTTCTTCTTTTGAAAGAGGTGATCCTAGTAGTGTGTTCGCTGCAAAAACTCCCGCAGCAGCACTGGCCGCACTTGATCCTAAACCACTGCCAAAAGGCATTTTTTTATGTATCTCCATCTCCAGCCCCAGATCTTCTTGACCAAGATGACGAAGCAATCCTAGTGCTGCAAAACCAGCGGTATTTCGTTCTGGCTCCAGTGGAAGTTTCTTGTCCCCTGTTCCTGTGATGGTCGTGATCTTTAAGCCCGCTTGTGTCGAACGTCTAAGAACAACTTCATCTCCCGGTCCATGGAACGCAAAACCCAGAATGTCAAACCCCACGGCTACATTGGCTACAGTAGCTGGGGCAAAGACACGAACTTCATTGAGTATTTTCATTTCGGAGTTTTACCATCTTTTATAGTAGTTTTACTGTTAATGTAGGAATTGACCGATAGAAATGATCTCTGCAAAAACTCCCGCTGCAGTTACTTCTGCTCCTGCACCAGGACCACGTACGACTAATGGTCTGTCCTTGTATCTGCCTGTAGTGAATACAATCATATTGTCACTGCCACTTAAGAAATAGAAAGGACTGCTATTTTCAACGGCAGCCAATTGAATATTTGCTTTCCCGTTTTCATCAAGTGAAGCGATGACCCGAAGCATCTTGTTTGCTTTTTCTGCCTCTAATCTTAATTGCTCAAAATGATCATCGTGTGCTGCTAGTTGAGTGAAGAAGTCTTCAACGGAAGATGCTTCCTGGACTGCCTGTGGTAAAATGGATTCAATTTCTACATCATCTTGTTCAAGTGGCCAACCAGCTTCCCGGGCCAGGATCAAGATCTTGCGACGTACATCCTTACCACTTAAGTCCACTCTAGGATCAGGCTCAGTATATCCCCGCTCTCTAGCTTCTTGCACGATTTCACTGAATGGTCGGCTGCCATCAAACTGATTAAAGATGAATGATAGTGAACCTGATAATACTCCTTCTATTCCCAGGATTTGGTCTCCACTTTCAATGAGGTCATTGAGTGTGGAAATCACAGGTAAGCCAGCTCCAACATTAGTCTCATACCTGAAGGCTACCCCACGTTTGTTGGCAATGGTTTTTAGACGTTGATATTGGAGGAATGAAGAAGAGGTTGCAATCTTGTTTGGCGTCGATACTGAAATACTATGATCCAAGATGGACTCATAATAGCTAGCTACCGTCTCGTTTGCAGTATTGTCAATAAAGATACTGTTCGTGAGATTCCGGTTTTTCATCTCTGCAATAAAGATCGGTAAGTCACTTACCTGCTCTGATTGATCTAGACTCTCTTTCCAATTATCAAGATCGATACCTTCAGAGTCAAAGATCATCTTCTTCGTGTTGGCTAAGCCAACGACCTTGATTTCTAATGAACGCTTTTCTAATAGAAAGGCAGTTTGTTCTTTAAGTTGTTTTAATAGCGTACTACCAATCAAGCCAACACCAACCATAAATACGTGCAGCTCTTGGGTGTCGCTTAGGAAGAAGGCTTCATGTAAAGCATTGAGTGCTTTGGTCTCGTCGGTCTTTGGAATGACGACAGATATGTTCAACTCACTCGACCCTTGGGCAATGGCAATAATATTGATACCATTCTTACCTAATGCTTGAAAGAGTCGTCCGGAGATGCCGGTGCGATAACGCATGTTTTCACCGATAATGGCAACTACCGATAAGTCTTCCTCTATCTTAATAGGATCTACTACTCCCCGATCTATTTCGTACTGAAATGCCTCTTCGACATAACGCTTTGCTTTCTTCGCAAACTTGGGTTGAATGGCAAAGCTAATTGCGTGCTCACTTGAACCTTGGGTAATCAAAATTATGTTGATCTCTGCCTGAGCAAGGGAGCTGAATAGGCGAGCAGCAATTCCGTGAACACCAAAAAGACCGCTACCGGAAAGGGTGAGCAATGCTACGTCACCAATAGAAGAAATACCCTTAACAGGAGTCCCTTCCGGATCTGACTGTCCAGAAATATAGGTACCCCGGTAATTCGGGTTAAAGGTATTCTTTATATAAAGAGGAATCTGCTTCTTTAAGGCAGGCTGTAAGGTTGGTGGATAAATAACCTTAGCTCCGAAGTGCGACATTTCCATGGCCTCTGCATAGGTCATGTTTTCAATCGTAAAAGCTTTCTTCACCTTTCGAGGGTCAGCTGTAAGTACTCCATCTACATCTGTCCAGATCTCGATAACTTTTGCACCCAGGCCAGCAGCTAAAAGAGAAGCCGTATAGTCCGAACCTCCCCGACCTAAAGTAGTCGTTAATCCACCCTTTGCAGAAGCAATAAATCCAGTGACGATTTGTATCTCTGGATGCTCAGTATAGTAGGTATGGATCTTATCATACGTTACATCGAAATCAACCTTGGCTGAATTGAATTGCTTGTCAGTCTTGATCACCTTTCGTGCGTCTAGATAAGCAGCTTTGATACCTGCCTGGCGCAAGACATATGAAATGATGAAAGCTGAATTACGTTCACCAAAGCTGAGGACATAATCCATTGTCCGAGGTGATGCTTCCCGAACAAGATAGATGCCGTGCAGCAGGTTTCGCAAAACTTCGTGATTGCGATCTAGTTGCGGAAGTACTTCTTTTTGATATTCCTCAGAGAGTAAGTCTTTGACAGCCAGGGTATGCCGCTCACTAAAGGCGTCAAAGAGATTTTGATAATCTTCTTCCCCTTTTGCTGCTAGCTCACTCATTTCAATGAGCATATCTGTTACGCCACCAAAAGCAGAGAATACTACTGTAAAGTGTTCTCCATCAGCGTAATACGAGTTAAGTATTTCCACAATAGCGCGTATACGCTCCGGTTTGGCTACAGACGAGCCGCCGAATTTCAGCACTTTCATAATATTATGATTTTTACCCAGCGAATCACTACAATGGGTTAGGGAAAAGAACTAGCAGTGACCTAAAAAAATGAAGCGATAAATGTATCTAAAAATGAGCACTCCTGTGTGTCTTGAAAAGCAGAAATATCTACAGTAATTCCGACGAGTAACCTGCAATTTATACGATTACATAAAATGAAAGAGCGGCCTGATTCACATCTTGGAACCAGGCCGCTCTTCTATTTCTACTTTCGGTTGTTTAGAACTGTTGGTAGATGCCTTTCAATTGCGGATTGGTTTCGGCAGCCTTGATAGCGTCAATCGCTTCTTGAATTCTTGTAATCTGGTCAGATTCTGTTTCCTCAGAAAGCTCACCTGCTACTTCACTCAAAGTCTTGATTGATGAAAGTCGACACCAAGGTGATTGCCCTTGATCAACCCCAATGGTGCGCAATTGCTTTACACCTTTATTTAAGTAGTCACCTTTGACCTCCAATAGCAATACACCATAACTTTCGTAAAAAGAAATAGCAGCAAAGCCATCCAATGACTCTAAACTCTTAGTGAAGTACGGGAGGTATTCTGCATCTCCAGTATCGGCATAAATAGAACCGATCACTTCTACAATATCAGTATTAGTTTCATCGGCTAATTGATTAGCTGCATCCAGTGCCAATTCGGGACTTCTCATATAGAGGACATCCAAACCCGTACCCACTACAGGGTATGGTTCTGCTTCTAAGGCTTTTTGTGCCAGGGCATCGACACCGGGGTAAGCCATTTCTGCAAGCACCATAAGTGCGATTGATCTTACCTCCGAGTGCTCATCGTTTTCGGCAATATTGGCAATGGTATTGGTAAGGCTTTCTGGTAGATCTTCAGAAGGCAAGTTGCTTAAGCCAGCAGAACGGATACCATAGAATGGGTCTTTCAATGCTAGTTCTACCAATTCTAGATAATCTTCAGCTTCAGCATCCAGACCATTAACGGCTTGGAAACGATCCAAGAATCGTGGTGCATGCTTTAGTTGATATGCTAGTTGCTCATGGGTTTTGTTATCATCCCATTGAGCAAGAATGCTACGCTCGGGATCGAAGATCATGAGAGCTGGTTCGGAACTAGCTGGTAGCCGAATTTCTTGTTTGCGTTGGTTCACGAATACCTCATGACGGACAGGCTCCGCTTTACCTGTAAAATAGATATCTACGCTAGTTGGCAACTGAAAGATCGGCGGCATAGACCGGCCATCTTGGGTTTGCTCAACCATGATGATAGCCTCTTTGCTATCCGCATCGTAATCATAATTGAGTTCAATATATGGATGCCCTTCACTCATGTACCACTGGTCAAAGAACCACTGAAGATCTTGGCCAGTGACCTCTTCATATGCCATACGAAGCTCATCAACTTCAACTGCCGACAATGCGTTGTCGACTAAGTAGCGTTCGAAACCAGCAAAGAAAGCATCATCACCAATGATTTTGCGAAGCATATGTAGTGCTGACCCTCCCTTGTTATAGCTGTGGGCATCAAACATATCTTCCTTATCATCATAGCCATAATGAATAAGAGGGTGTGCACCGCCATTGCGAATGGAACCAAGATAACCTTGCCACTCTTCCATCATATGTTGGTCCGCTTCGTCACGACCATAATGGTGTTCCAACCACAAATATTCACTGTAGTTGGCAAAGCCTTCATTTAAGGTCAAGTTGGCCCAGCTCTCACAAGTAACATAATCACCAAACCAATGGTGGAACATTTCGTGAGCAACGATCTTGTCGTTAATAAGTACGTCAATCAATTCACGCTCAGTATGTTGCATGAATTCGCCGAAGATAACTCCCGTCGTATTTTCCATGGCCCCAGACACGTAGTCGCGTACTACCACCTGAGAATATTTCGACCACGGGTAGTCTACGCCAGTTACATCAGAGAAGAAAGAAAGCATCTCTGGAGTATGTGGGTAAATCGCCTTTGCGTGCTCTTCATATTCTGGTTCCACGTAGTAGTTTACAGGCTTACCTTTATAAGGTGTATCCTCTACTATTGCAAATTCACCAATAGCCAACATGAACAGATATGGTGCATGTGGCTCATCCATTTTCCAATAGTCAGTCCGGGTGCCATCTTCATTGTCTTCTGAAGAAATGAGTAGACCGTTAGACAAGGTTGCGAAACGATCTTCAACCGTCACGTACATCTCTTGGGTGCAACGCTCATTAGGTTTGTCTACTGTAGGAAACCAACGTGAGTTGTTTTCTGTCTCACCTTGAGTCCAGATCTGTTGAGGTTTTGTTCCTTCTTCACCTCGTGGGTTAATGAAGAAAAGACCCTTATCGGAGGTGATAGCGTCACTGCCACCATCAGCGCGAGGCGTAGCTAAATAATCAATTAACAGTGTAATTTCTTCGTCGCGAGTATAAGTGCGAGGAAGCATGATCTCAACTTGAACGCCATTGTTCTCATATTCCAACGCTGTTCCATCTTCTAGCTGAATACTATTGAACTTCATGTTCTTAGCATCCAAGATGAAATCACTAATTGGATAGAAGTACGGACGCAATTGCAAAGTAGCCAAACCGATGACTTGTTCTTCTGACCAGTCGAAAGCGAGTTCTAGCTTTGTGTGGATGAGATCAATTGTCTGTGTATGGCTAGCATTGTAGACAGGGAGCTGGTAGTCTTCCTCTTCTTCCTTCTCTTCGTCAGTAATCGCGGGAGCGGTGATGACTAAGGTGTCGAGCTGACGCTCTTCAATTTCGAGTGGTTCCTCAATCGTAGCAACCCTTGGGGTACCGCATGCCGAGAGGAAAAGGATAGTGGCTAATGCTAATAATCGATTCATACAAGCATTGTTTTCTTGGTGGGGTAGATGGTATATAGGTGCCACATGGTGTGGCCGAGCTTAATATTTTTCAAGAAAATCCTCGAGAATACTGTTAAATGTCTCGGGATGTTCCATCATCGGCGCGTGTCCGCATTCGTCTACTAAGTGTAGCGTTGAATCATCGATGAGTTCATTGAATTTTTCACCGACAAAAGGAGGGGTGATGATATCCTGCTTACCCCAGATGAGAAGGGTTGGGACTTTGATCTGATCGAGCTTGTCACTGAGGTTATGACGAACGGCAGATTTTGCCGTAGCAATAATACGGATAGCTCGGTTTCGATCATTTACCGTATTGAATACCTCGTCGACTAGTTCTTTTGTAGCAACCGTCGGGTCAAAGAAAGTCTTCTCGGTCTTGTTTCGGATAAACTCATAGTCGCCACGGCGCGGGAAAGAATTTCCCATAGAGTTTTCAAATAGGCCAGAACTTCCGGTTAGGCATACTGTACTTACTCGTTCAGGATGAGCTAGTGTATATAATAAGGACACGTGACCACCAAGGGAATTGCCCAATACATGGACATTCTCATAACCTTTGGCTTCAACGAATTTTGCGACATGATCAACTAGACCTGCCAATGAGACCTTGCGGAGGGGCAATTCAAAGATGGGTAACATAGGTACAACCACATTGAAGCGGGTGCCAAAATGTTGCAGTATTCCTGAGAAATTACTCAATGCTCCAAATAGCCCATGCAGTAACAAGAGCGTCCTTTGTCCTCCTTTCGTCTCAATGTATTGGAACTTCTCCTCCTCGATAATTTGGTATTCCATGTAGTATATTAAGGCAATGTCAGTTGCAATGGGTACTCAACTTCGTCGTTAGGTGGTAAAAAAAGGCGAGAATAAGCGATTTTTTGCAAAAATAGCGTTTTTAGGCCTTATCCACTAATACAATATCTGTATAAGCCCGTATATTTGCGTAGAACAATAGCTACTGAGTAACTTTTGTTTAAAACTGAAAATTACACCCCTAACAACCGGTTATTCTACCGGCTTCCGTTCCTTCTGTGGATAATTGGAGAAGATAAACTTTGTTTTATTCAAAAAATATGTTTTGCTTTGCAAGGAGTTGCAAAAGCGAACAAACCAATAAGTAACTTGTCGCCTCTTTTAAAAGAGGCTCAAAAAAAATTTTTAAATCAAATTTAAAGGGAACATGCGTTTTATACTCACTGCGTTGATCTTCGTTATGCTAGCGGGTTCTTTCCAGTCTTGCGTATCAAAGAAAAAATTCGACGAACTACAAGCTGCTAAGGATGCTACTGATCAAGCTCTTGCAGAAACTCAAGCTCAAGTAAAGGGCCTAGAAGACGATAATGCTGCATTGGCTGCTGAAATGGCTTCTGAAAAGGAGCGCCTAAATGGCGAATTGGCAGACTTGCGCACAGATATGAACACTCAGATCGGCCAGCTTAACGAGAAGTTGAGCATGACTGAAGCTGAATTGAAAGCTGTACAAGACGAAATTAACGGCATGTTTGCTGGTTACTCAGACGCTGGTCTTACTATGGAAGAGCGTGAAGGTCGTTTGTACCTTGTTACTGAGCAGCCTGTTAACTTCCGTAACAGCTCTTCTCGCCTGAACAAAGATCAGCGTGACGCTATCGACGCTATGGCTGAGAAGATGAAAGCTAACCCAGCTATCAAAGTATTGGTAGAAGGTCACACTGACGATCGCAAATTTGCTGCGGACGCTGGTACTGACAACTGGGACTTGAGCTACGCTCGTGCTAAGGCTGTTGCTACTCGTTTGATCAAGGGTGGTGTTGATCCATCTCAGATCACTATCGCTGGTCACGGTGACACTATGCCAACTGGTGACAACGAGACTACTGAAGGCCGTTCCGAAAACCGCCGTACTGTAGTTGCACCTAACCCAGACTTGGGTGGTGTATTGAAAGCTGCTGGTGGTAATAACTAGGCTTTTATTGCTGTAAAGCAACTTACTAATACCAAAGGTGAAGCCGGGTTTGCATTGCAAATCCGGCTTTCGCTATTTAAGAACCTTCGTAAACGATTCTTTGTTAGTATTGCGATCGTATGATGATCGAAAATTCTAATCAACTTTCTAATCTTCAAGATACCCAGGCAAAATACAAGCAAGCCTGGTAAACCATTTTGTAAGCGATAGAGAAAGTCATACCTTCGGAATTTCACGGCAAGAATACGCTCAAGTATAGGCTAATCAGTAAACATGCAAAGTCCCATCTGGCTTCCGGTAGCCGCTGATTCTGACAAGGCAGCTGAGTTGACGCAGCAACTGGAACTTCATCCGGTTGTAGGTCAGCTATTGGTGCAGCGTGGAATTACAGAGGCGGAGGAAGTCAAGCCTTTTTTTAAGCCACACTGGGACCAATTGTATGATCCATTCTTAATGAAAGACATGGATCGCGCGGTTGATCGTTTGGATTTGGCCATTCGCCGTGATGAAAAAATCATGATTTACGGTGATTATGATGTCGATGGTACCATGTCGGTATCTTTTCTCTATCAGTTTCTTCTTGATGTTGGTCATCGATCATTGGAATTCTACATTCCGGATCGTTACAAAGAAGGGTATGGACTTTCTGAAGAGGGAGTAGAGCATGCAGCTGAGCAAGGAGTGTCTCTATTGATTACGGTAGACTGTGGTATTCGTGCCCAGGAACAGGTTGATAGTGCTAGAGGAAAGGGAATGGACGTGATTATTTGCGACCACCATTTACCTGGCGATGAATGGCCTTTTGCTACGGCGGTACTCGATCCTAAACGCCCTGATTGCAACTACCCGAACGAAAATCTTAGCGGGTGTGGAGTTGCATTTAAACTAGCACAAGGATTACTCCGAAGTTGGGATAAGCCAGATACTTCTTTGCAAGAACTTGCTGATTTTGTAGCAATTAGCATTGCTAGTGATGTGATGCCGGTAGTTGGAGAAAACCGGATATTAGCTAGTTATGGTCTCCGACAATTAAATACTAATCGCAAAGCCGGGCTACAAGCGCTTATACGCGTCACCAATCGAAAACGCCCTTTTCGGATTAGTGATATCGTATTTGGTATTGGCCCCATCATTAATGCATCGGGTCGAATGGCAGACGCTGGTCTAGTGGTGAAGTTGATGTTAGCCCGAACTCTATCCGTTGCCAAAGAATATGCCGAGCAATTACGCAACCGGAATGAATTGCGCAAGGAATACGATAAGCGAACAGCGGACGAAGCACGTGAGGAGGTAACGGATACTGATAACTGGGAGGAAAAGAATAGTTTGGTTCTTTATCAGCCTCATTGGCATAAAGGAGTTATTGGAATCGTGGCAGCTCGCTTGTCAACGGATTTTCACCGACCGACGATCATTCTCACTAAATCCGATGATGTATTGATTGGTTCTGCCCGCTCAGCAGGAAACGTTAACCTTTTTGAGGCTATTGAATCTTGTGAAGACCTCTTGCTAAGTTATGGTGGGCATACGAATGCTGCTGGCTTATCAATGGAAGAAAAAAATTGGCCTGCCTTCACCAAGCGGTTTGAGAATGCGATCGATCAAACCATGCCAGAAGATGGATTGCAACCTAAGATTGATATTGCTGCTGAGCTAGAGTTGGGGCATGTTACCTCAGATTTCTATAAAATCCTACGCCAATTTGCTCCTTTTGGGCCCGCTAATCACAACCCGGTATTTGTTAGTAAGAATGTAGAAGCCTTTGGTTCCATTGATTTACTTAAGGATGAGCACATTCGCTTGCAAGTAACTCAAGATGGCTCAACGCCCCTTCATGCTATTGCTTTCGGCATGCGGAATTATTATGAGCAATTTGCTGTAAATCAACAATTTACTATCGCTTATTCCATTGAGGAAAATCACTGGGGAGGAAAAACCAAACTCCAATTAATGATTAAGGATATTGATTTTTCGGGTGAGAAATGGCCTTAAAGAAGGATCAAAGTTTAGCGTAGCTCAAGGATTACACGCCGGTGCTTGACATCTCTTTTTCAAGCAAATCCATATCTCTTACCAATAAGCGTTTCCGATTAAAAGTTAGGATGTTTCGATTTCGAAGATCATTGAGAATGGTAGTGACCGTTTGACGAGAGGTAGCTGTTAGGTTAGCAATCTCTTGGTGGGTCATAAACTTGCGCACTACTACTTCATAACCTACTCGCTGTCCTTTGTCATTTGCTAGATTGTAAAGGAATTCGATAATTCTGGTACGACTATCTTTAAAGACTAAGGACTCCAGGCGTTTTTCCATTTGTAAGATTCTGCGCCCCATGAGTTTCATCATGAATAGACTAAAGCCAGTATACTCCCGCATAAGAGAAGCGATTTCATCCATGCTGAGGATGCAAGTACTGGTCTTTTCCATGGCATAGGCAAAATCGCGCCTGGTTTCATGCTCCTTACTCAATACTGATAGCTCACCAAACACCTCACCTGGACCAAGGATAGCCTTCGTTATTTCCTTTCCTTCCTCGTTATAGCTGCCAATTTTGACACGGCCTTCAGAAATGAAATATACCTTATCTGCATCTTCTTCTGGCAAGAAGATATACTCTCCACGTTTGTGATCTCTATGTTTTTGTTGATCTAAAGCGCCAGATTCCACTTTCTGTGGACAAAAAATGCCGCTGATATCAATATTCTCAAGGTGCCACAATGAATTACTTCTGTCCATGGTTGTTGCCGGTATCGATGAATATTGTCTTTACTTCAATATTAAAAGCTCGTAAGAACGGATAGTGTTTACTAGACTATCACTAATTATGATATTCATAAAAGAAACTTCGGTCAAGCTTAGTTCTATATCAGAGGAAGTTTTGATGCATTTTATTAGTTGCTTCTACCTAGTACTCTAATATAGACATGTCGCCACTTTGACGGTTTACATTAGTTGTTTCAGTATATCGTCATCAATGTATACTCTACGATAGAGCGTACTATTATGCTGAAAGTGAATCAAGTATAGAAAGGAGGAGGACAAAGGATAATACGAAAGTAGATCAAAGAACTACTTCTAGTAATCAATATTTATTCATCTGGTTTTAGCTCAAACCGCTTAACCAGTTCTTTGACTGCAGGATTTTGCTCAGCCATCATGATGTATTTTTCACGGGCATTGAGCACTTTGGGTTTAGTCTTTACTTCTTCTTTACGCATTGAGGGGTCAATCTCAATTTTAAGCATTAAGCCTGGTGCCTTCAATGTTTTTCTAAGGCTATCTGTAAGTCCATGCTCCTCGCGTAAGGCACCCTCTACCAATGATGATCCCACCTTAACGGTAATTGTAAGTTCATCTACTTCCAATTGGGCACTTTGTAGTTGGAATCGAAGACTATCACGTTCTACTGCTTCGGCGTAGGTCTTCCAGGCGGCTTGGACATCTTCTAGCGTTACAGATTCGACACTATCTGTAACCTGCTCTTCCTCCGCTTTTAGCTCTTTGAGCATGCTGCTCAAGTTTGCCTTAGCTAGTGTATTTGCTTTTTGTTGTACAGCAATTGGTGCCGCAGGTGTAGGCTGCTCGGGCTCACTTAGAGCGGTTGAAGAGTTGGCTTGCCGAGCGTTGCTATCGTCTTTGCTCGCGGTCGGTTGGGTGGGATGAGGTTGTGGTGCTGCTCCTACCGTTGGAACATCGGTGACATTAGCTACTTCGGGACGTTGCTCAGTTCCGTCAAGCGTTTTTTTTTCCGGTTCTGCGGTCGTTGGCATGGAAGCAATACGAAAAGCTCGACCAACGCTAGCCATCTTGATCAGGCTCATTTCTACGTGGAGCCTTTTATTCCGTGCGAGTTTATAGTTGATGTCGCACTCATTGGCAAGATTAAGGCAAGTCAAAAGAAAATCACTGCCAGATATTTGAGCTTGGCTGCGGTATCGATCTCTCAAACTGTCGCTAGCATCTAGTAGGCTTAGCGTTTGTTCGTCTTTACACACCAGAATATTGCGTAAATGCTGGGCCAAGCCCGTCATGAACAAATCGCCATCAAAGCCTTTGCGTTGAATGTCATCAAAAATTAGAAGCGTCTGCTGGATATCTTCTGTCAGCAAAGCTTCTACCACCCGAAAGAAGTAGTCGTAGTCGAGAACATTGAGGTTGGTAATTACATCCTCGTAAGAAATGCTCTTGCCGGAAAAAGACACAATGCGATCGAAAATGGATAAAGCATCTCGCAATGCACCATCTGCCTTCTGGGCAATGATATGTAATGCATCAGGATCCGCTTCGATCTTTTCCTGTTCGCAAATGCCTGCTAAATGAGCTACCATATCCGGACTCTGGATCCGCTTAAAGTCGAAAATCTGACAGCGCGACAAGATCGTTGGTATTATCTTGTGCTTCTCCGTCGTAGCCAGAATGAAAATGGCGTAGGGAGGTGGCTCTTCCAGTGTTTTCAAGAAAGCATTGAATGCCGCTTGCGAGAGCATGTGTACCTCATCAATGATGAATACTTTATACTTTCCTTGTTGTGGTTGGAAACGAACCTGCTCAATTAAAGCCCGGATGTGTTCTACGGAGTTGTTACTGGCGGCATCTAATTCAGTGATGTTGAATGAGGCATTACCACTGAAGGAAACACAATTGTCACAGGTGTTGCAAGGCTCAAAATCGCTGGTTGGATTTTGGCAATTTAATACCTTCGCCAGGATACGGGCGCAGGTTGTTTTACCTACTCCTCGTGGTCCACAGAACAAGAACGCATGTGCCAAATGATCGCTCTGGAGCGCATTCTTCAGCGTTTGCGACACGTGCTTTTGCCCCACGACTTCATCAAAGCGCTGGGGGCGATATTTACGGGCCGAAACGACGAAATTACTCATATAAGGGACTGCGTTATTTAGACAAGCTAATAGTCAAAGATACTACTATTAGTACTAATAGAAATAGGTCTTGATCCAAGCCCAATATTCATAGCGATTTTTGAAGATCCACACCAAGGCTCCTAAGAACAAGAAGAGGGAAATTAGCTTGGTGTTTCGCCAGGTTATGGCATTTTTTTCCCGTGGGGTACGGTATTTTGTTTTTCTACTTTGATATCCCATGATGCACCGTTTGGCTTTGGGTAAAAGAAATTGTTAGTTGTTATTCAGCGTCTGCTTCAATGGGTTGACATAGCTCTACTAATACCCCATTGGCAGATTTTGGGTGTACAAAACAAACCCACATATTATCTGCACCACGCTTAGGTTCTTCATTGAGTAGACGGAACCCGGCTTCTCGGAGACGTTCCATTTCTGCCCGAATATCCTCTACTCGAAAGGCGACATGATGAATGCCTTCACCTCGTTTTTCAATGTACTTGGCAATGGCACTATCTGGAGCAGTAGCAGCTAGAAGCTCAATCTTTGACTCTCCTGTTTGGAAAAAGGAGGTCAGTACTTTCTCACTAGCTACTTCTTCTGCTTTGTAGGGGCCACTTCCTAGTAAAGAGGTGTACAGTTCATTCGCAGAATCGATATCCTTCACGGCAATTCCAAGATGCTCGATTTTCATGTATTTGAAAGTTTTTTTTGCAGCTTGATAAACTGCAGAATCTCGATAGCTATCGGGACTGCATTTATGCAACCACTGCGCTCTTACATGGTCTTCTTTAATCAGCCGCTAGTACGAATGTGTGATTGAAGAAAAGCATGTTTGTTTCATAGAAACGTCATTTGCTGCAAAGATAAAACGCTTTAATGCTTAAGTAAGTCGAAAGCCTAATAACCACTAAGGATTTTTCGTTGTTGTAAGAAATAAGTGCACTTTGCACTCTGCGCTGAAATAGCAGGCAAATGGCCAAAACAATGGTAAATTTGCAGGAATACTTAAGATAACCCGAAGTTGTGATTCGAACTAGTTTAACATTCTTACTACTACTGCTCTTTCTTTCCCCTGCTTGGGCTCAAGAACAGATTACAGAAGAGGAAGTAAATCGGGAAAAGCTTCTCATTGAAGCTAATCGGGAAAAACTCCTGGGCAACTATGATAAGGCCATCACGATGTTGCGGGAACTTTTTCGCCAAGAGAATGAAGATAATAAGGCCGCATTAGCTTACGAGCTTGGTCGCTTATTGCATGCTGAAGGCCAGTTGGAAGAAGCTGTCCGTTATCTGAAAACGGCAGTGGACGAAGAGCCATCCAATGAATGGTATCTAAAATTCTTAGCTGATGTCTATCAGCAAGAAGGCCGCAATCAAGAAGGAGCCGATCTCTACGAAAAACTAGTTGAGCAGTCACCAGATAACCAATACTTGGCATTTCGCTTGGCGTATTTCTTAGTACGAGCACAAGAAATTGACAAAGCGATCAATGTCTATGAGGATTTAGAAAAGGAAGTGGGGGTTAATGAAGAAATTGCTCGGCGCAAGCATACGCTATTTCTAGGCCTTGGTGATACCAAACGAGCTGCTAGAGCACTCGCTGATCTAATGGAGGCATTTCCACAAGTACTAGAATACAAGCACCTGTTGGCGTCCTTTTATGAAAGCCAGGGAGATCAAGAGGCAGCGAAAGAAGTATACCAGCAGATTATTGAGCAAAATCCAGAAGACCCTAAAGCACAACTCGCATTGGCTGGTGGGTCCAATATGCGCCAAGATGAGTTACGTTACTTAGCAGACCTTCGACCTGCATTTGAACGTAGTGATGTAGCTGTTGATTTAAAGATCAGCAAACTCTATCCTTTTATCTCACAAGTAGCTGAAACGGGCGATGTAGTGATTGCAGATGCAGCGCTGGAGTTGACAAGTATTATGGAGGAGCTACACGGTAGTGATCCTAAACCGTTCTCAGCTGCAGGTGACCTGCTATACCATAGTGGCCGTAAAAAAGAAGCGATTGAAAAGTATCGCGCAACGCTAGAGCGCGACGAGAACGTATTTCCAGTTTGGGAACAACTCTTAGCATCTCTTTATGAGGTTGGAGATGCGGCCGGTTTATATGATACAGCCAATGATGCGCTTGATGTCTTCCCTAATCGGTCGATCATTCAGTACTATTTGGCAATTGGTGCGGATGCAACAGAAGAATATGACGACGCATTGGATGCAATAAGTATGGCTGATATGATGAGTGGCCGTAACCCTGCACTGAAAGGAGAGATAAAAGCACTTGAGGGTCAAGTTTTGAGTCATCAAGGGGATCGGTCGGGAGCGCAAAGTGCCTTTGATGAAGCCCTCGATCTAGCTGGCGATTCTCCTGATGTGAATTATCGCTACGCTGCCTTTTTATTTGAAAAAGGGGATGTGAAAGATGCAAGAGCAGCCAGCAGAAAAGCGGCTGAGCGTGTACCTACTCATCCTTATTATAATGAACTCGTGGCTCGAATTGCTTACCAGCAAGGACGTTATGAGGATGCAGAGGAATCGATGGCTAAAGCACGAGTTGCAGGAGCGAAATATTGGCCTGCAGCCCTGGAACTATCAGGTGATATTCAGTATCAATTGAAGAATACCGACCAAGCTGTGGAATATTGGGAAGCTGCTAAGACACTAGGAGAGAATAGTCAGCGTTTACTAGATAAAATTGCTAATCGAAGTCTATGATGTTCGCTCGTATATCCCGTTTTTCATCTTTTTTATTGCTAGCACATATCGTTTTGGTAGGCCTGGCCTGTAATACAGGAAAAAAAGCTACCGAGGAAGTTGTAGTAGAGGAGGCACCAAGTTCGGCGGAAGCTTATCTAGAAAACATCATCCAACAACAACTACAAGCAGATTGGCTTAATGCCAGTGCAAAGTTGTCTTACGATGATGGTAGTATGGCCGTAGGTGCTACAGCTACGATCAAGATGGAAAAAGACAAAGCCATCTGGATGAGTGTAAAGAAATTTGGATTTGAGATCGCTCGGGCGATGATAACTCCAGATTCGCTCTTTATTCTGGATCGCTTCAACAAAGAGTATGCGGCTGAGCCTATTAGCTACATCTCGGAAAAATATAACCTGCCAGGAGATATCACTACGCTCCAGCAGATGCTTCTGGGAAATCCAATATTCCTTACTCAAGCATCGGCAAAAGCACTAGCCCAAGGCGAGCAACTTCGCTGGTCAGCCAGTGGCACCAATGCAAAGAACGATTATTGGTTTTCCTTACCTAACTATTTGCTAGAACGCATGGAGGTAGAGCAAACCTCACAGCAACGGACCTTGGCCATTGATCTGCAGAACTATCAGGACGCAGGGGCCAATCGCGATTTTTCTTACCTTCGTAAGATAGCGGTAAACAGCCGCGAAACAGGTAAAGCAGATATTGAAATAGAATTCACAAAAGTTGAACTCAACGTTCCTACCGATATCAAGTTTAGCGTACCGTCTCGTTATCAGAAAATGTCTAATTAGCGCTTGCCTCTTACTGGTAACGTTCAGTTTGTGGGGCCAATCCACGAACGAACTACGTCAAAAAAGGGAAGCGTTACAGGCTGAGATTAAGGAGAACACGCGTCGCCTCGGAGATACTCGTCGTAACAAAGAGGCAGCATTGGTGCAGGTTGCACTCCTGCAAAAGCAGATCCGCAATCGGGAGGAACTCATCCTTACCCTTCAGCAAGAAGTACAACAGACGGAAAACAGTATCTCACGTACTAATGAAGTAGTACTGGCTTTAAGCGATGATATTAGTCGCTTGAAGAATGAATACAGCGAACTGGTTCGTGCTGCATATCGGGCCCGTCTACAACATTCTTGGCTCACCTTCATCTTATCTTCTCGCAGCTTTAACGAGGCCTTTCGTCGCTGGCAATACCTCCGGCAATATCAACGGTTCCGTTCTCGCCAAGCTAAACTCATATTAGCTACTCAGGAATCTCTGCAGTCGAAGCTGACGCAGATGGAAAAGGACCGAGAAGAAAAAGCTGTCCTTTTAACTACGGAGCAAAATCAACAAACTGCGCTCGGACGGGAAAAGAATGCGCAAGATCAGCTTTTGAATCAGCTGAAGAAGAGTGAGGCCAGTATCCTTGCTCACTTGAAAGAGCAAGAAGCAGCGAAGGAGGAACTTAACCAAGCGATCGAAAAGGCCATTGCCGCTGAGATGGCGCGAATTCGTCGGGAAGAACGTGCCTCTCGTACCAGCGGAGCGACGGCTAGTACTTCTTCAAATAAAGCTTCTGCTGAAGATGGAACATTCTCTCGTTTAAAAGGAAACTTACCCTGGCCTGTTGAAGGAGAGATCACTAAGCGTTTTGGCAGGCAGCCCCACCCTACCGTTAAGGGTGTAGAGATTTCTAATAACGGTATTGACATCAGCGTAAGTGGCCGGACCGATGTAGCGGTAGTCGCTGATGGTACAGTTGTCAGTACGCACTTTGTTCCCGGTTATCGTAATATGGTCCTTGTGCGACACGGCAATTATTATACAGTATACTCTAATCTGGAAACAGTCAGCGTTAATAGTGGTACTGAGCTACGTGCGGGCCAGTCTTTAGGGCAAATCAGTAAGCAGGCAGGCGAACTGCATTTCGAAGTGTGGCGTCAAAAAGAACGCCTCAATCCAGAGGGTTGGATTCAATAATAATGATATTCAGCATTGCCCTTCTTGTGGGCAGCTTATTCTATGCCCTGTTCCTCTATAAGGTTGCTACTTATTGGAGTGCTGGTAAAAAGGCACCGTTAAGGCCACAAGTAAATGAGCTACCTTTTTTTTCCGTCATTATTCCTGCCAGGAATGAAGTCACTACCATTCAAGCCTGTTTAAGTGCTGTACTTACTCAGTCATACCCAAGAGAAAGGGTAGAGATCATTGTTGTGGACGACCATTCTGAAGATGGAACTTCTGTACAAGTACAAGCAATTGCTGATGAACGAATCCAGTTCTTACAGTTATCTGGTGAGGACCATGGTAAAAAGGCAGCCATAACCAAAGCAATTGGGCTCGCTAAAGGTGACATATTGGTCTTCACGGATGCCGACTGTATAGCCGGTCCAGATTGGCTCAATCAGATATCTCAATTAATTCTTGCCGGGAACAATATGATTTTGGCGCCAGTACAACTAAGCGCAAGATCAAACCTATTGGAAGCGTTTCAAGGCCTAGATGTATGTGGCACGCTGTTGCTTACTGGAGCAGCCGTACAAGCAGGGAGTCCCATACTAGCTAATGGTGCAAACCTCGCCATTAGTAGGTCACTTTTTATAGAATTAGATGGCTTTATTGGGAATACCCATCGAGCATCTGGTGATGACATTTTTTTACTTCAAAAGGCGGTCAAAAGCCCTCAGGTTAAGATTGCTTTTGCATTCGATAAAAAGGCTAGTGTTCAAACGCCGCCGGCTATTCGTTGGTCCGAGTTTTTCTGGCAGCGATTGCGGTGGGCAGGCAAAACCAGTGGGTATACCGATAAGTACCTAATCCTATTTCAGGCAGCGGTGTATATCCTGAACCTAGGACTGCTTCTGGGAATTCCATTGCTATTTACCGCTAGCTATTATGTGTCGATTTTGGTCGGCGCCTACTTGATAAAAGCTTTCTCAGAATACTATTATCTGCGCTTTGCTAGCCAAGAATTAGGTAATCCAAAATGGATAAATTGGTTCATTCCAGCACTTGGTTTGCATATGTTGTATGTAGTACTAGTAGGTTCCTTAGCCCTCTTGCCGATCTCTTCTCGATGGAAAGGAAGAAAGGTCTAATTTATCTGAGTATTGTCAGTTGACCAGTATTGACTTGGTAGTCTTCCTCTTCTGAAAAGCGATATTGAGCACGGAAAATGTATACATCTGATGGAACTGTTGTGCCATCTAAGCGTCCATCCCAAGCATTGGCAATATTGTCTGATTCAAAAACTAGTTTACCCCATCGGTTGTAGACTTGCAACTCATAACTAATGGGGGCGCAATTATTAAAGCCTCCAAAGGTGTCGTTAATACCGTCGCCATTCGGCGAGATAATATCTGGAAAAATGAGTTCACAATCTTCAAGGCAGTCAATGAATTCGGCCGTGATCTCCGCACTAGCTATTCCACAATCGTTGCTGACTGTAACGGATAAAGTTGTCGATTCTGATAGGAGGATATTGTCAGTTGATTCACCCGAAGACCATATGATATCATTTCCTGAATCTGTCAATAGATTCAGCGTATAGGTTTCATCAATGCATAGCTCATCCAGGGCAAGTTCACCAAACCCGATGCTTGGTGGATTTACAATAACCACGTTCTTCTCATCGTAGGTGGTTACGCCGCACTCATCGGTAATATTCAGATAATACACTCCACCTTCACTGATGGTTATCTGTTCGTTTGTGCTACCGGTATTCCACTCGTATTCGTAGGAGGGATTGATAATGCGCGACTCAAGGATGAGTTCATCTCCAGCGCAAAACGTTAGGTTTTCTGGTGGGAGGGTATCTTTATTGGGTTCTCTCATGAAGATGTGGTCCGTAAAATTTGGGAAACCACTAACTCGCCGAATTCTCCCTTCCTCCGGAGGAATAATAAAAAGTTCTTCATTGATAATTGGGCTCGGAGTATCAGGGCAACGAATCTCCCCTATTCTGGTTGTGTCATCATGGTCATTGGTAGAGAAATAGATTCTATTAAAGGGCCCTAGCCGCATACTGCCTATTCCATGCTGTTCATTAATAGGCGACAAGGCTTCCAATGATTCTGGGATATTCGGCGCATTCAAATCAACACGTCCAATAAAACCACTTAAGTTGCGGTAATAATAGTAGCGACTTCCTGGACTAAAAGTGCCCGCAAAACTATAGGCATTTGGAAGCACCGCTGTTACATTACCAATCTCACCCGTAGCATTATCAAAAGACATAATTCTGGTAGCGCAAACGATCCATTTACCATCGGGAGAGATCTTGATTTCCGGAGCAAAAGGAGGATCAAATGGTGTTGGTACAAGTTCTACGTCGGTCGGAAACATGAAATCACTGCCATCTACTAAGAGGCGTACAAAGCTATCCTCCGTCCAATCAAGAGTCAGTATCCAATACCGTTCACCATCGGCATGAAGTGTACCTGCAAGTGCTTGATGAGCGGGGATATGTAGCCTTCGATTGGTTACTGTAACACCACCAAGGCCATCATTAAGCCGCATATCTATTTCGAAATAACGAAAGCCTCGACCCAAAGGATAACCACTCGGAGTATTGGGGCCCTCATCCCAGTTAGAATCCTCTACAGTGAAAAGGATATATACTGAATCCTGTCCTGGTTTTGGTATGATCAGGGATGATTGCGTAGCTTCTGAACTTCCGCCAAAAATGAGCCCCATATCATACATGACCTCATGATTTCGATTCCATATCTGACCAGGTAAACCAAAGGGATTGTTGAATGGTCTTCCACCATTCGTGTAAAAGAGCAGATTCCCTTCCGCATCGCTGACCGTGGCCGATCCTTTACGGGTGCGAATAGCACTTTCAGATACGACTACCGGTTCACCGGAACTGAAGTTTAATCCAAATTGATCCCCAAAGTACCAGTTGTAGGCTTCTGGTTGGGCTATGGCTATAAAAGGTAGAGATAGAATTAGAAATAGACTTTTGATCTTTTTCATAAGAGCGCAATTGAATAAAAAATCGAAAAGAGAGAGAATTCCAAGCTAATATATTAGCTCAACACTAAAACAAAAATACAGTAATGGACTAAGTTGATGTAGAAAAATTAGGTTGCTAGCTATTATTCCATCTTGAAACCAACTGCTGAACACGCACCGTAGACAACTCATTCATCCAATGCCCACTCTCCTTAAGGAAGGAACCTACAATAACGCCATCAGCAACTTCTTTGTATTCGGAGGCATTATCCGCCGTTATGCCACTTCCAACCAGGACTGGTAAGTCAGGACAAGCTTCTTTAACCGCCCTCAGGTCTGATATTTCAGCTTGGCTTCCAGTTGCTGTACCGGTGACGATTAAACCATTTGATTTAAAGAAATGAGCCGCTTTGGCCGTCTCACCCAAGTCTACATCAGAACTAATGGTATGGGAGCTGTGCTTCTTCTTAATGTCGGTATAGACACTGATATGTTCGGCATTGATTGATTTCCGGTATCGTAGCAGTGCTCCAGCATCACTGTTCATCCAGCCTTCATCTGCCAGATGACCAAAGACGAATCCTTCGGCTCTAATAAACTGACAATCGGCGGCCAGCGCCACCGCTAGCGCAGCCTGATTGGCACCTGCCAAAACTTGTATGCCGCAGGGTAAGTCAGGTGCAACGCCTCTAACGGCAATAGCTGCTGCCGTCATCCCACTCACAATTTCCGGACCTACCGTACGATTGAGATAAGGGGTGTCGTGCATGTTCTCCAACATTAAAGCATCTACACCCGCAGATCTGAGGAGGTCCGCTTCCTCTCGAACTTTTTGCAAAACCTTTTGCCAGTTTCCTTCATAGGCTGGAGTACCAGGCAGTGCAGGGACGTGAATCATAGCAATCAACGGCTTTTGCGCGCCAAAGAGTTCAGAAAAAGGAACAGGCATACTAGAATAAGTTTGATCGATCTGTACAAAAGTACCGCTTGTGTAGTACATTTGAAGGAGAGATTTTACCCCAAAACCAAAGACCTATCACGCATGAGCAAACCAATTTTTGTCTTAGGTGCTGCTATTACGGATATGATGGGATTTCCGTTAGGAAGACCACTGCCAACAGATTCTGTTCCTGGAGTTGTCACTAAAGCGCCGGGCGGTGTAGGACGTAATCTTGCAGAGAATTTAGTTCGCCTGGGGCTAAACGTAGAATTGGTTGCAGCTTTTGGAGATGACAAAGACGGCCGTGCGTTGCTGCAAAATTGTCAAGATCTAAATATTGGCGTGCGGCATAGCATATTGGCCAATGGTCACAAAGGAGCAATTCACTTGGCGGTACTAGATGAACGAAAAGACCTTTACGCCGGCATAGCTGACTTGTCGGTTTTGTCTGTACTTTCGGCCGATTATCTAGAGCAACAAAAGGAGGCAATGGAGCAATCGGAGGCTCTATGTTTAGAAACAAATATGCCACCGGAGGCAATCGATTGGTTGTTGACACAGGAATGGGAAATACCCATTTACCTTGATCCTGTTTCCAGTCATCTGGCAGCCCGGGTGCAACCTCATATTGGACGATTTCATACGATTAAAGCCAATCGTCGACAGGCTGAGATATTAACGGGTGGTCGAGTATTGAATCTCGAGGATATGAAGAAAGCGGCTGCTAAATTATTGGATCAAGGCGTTCAGCGAGTCTTTATAACGCTTGGTAGCCAAGGGGCATTTGCAGCGGATCAAGAAAACTCTGTTCACCTGGCTGCAGCTAAGGTGAAAGTAGCTAACACGACTGGTGCTGGAGATGCATTCCATGCGGGCCTTTTGTGGGCAAGCCGCCGGAGGTGGTCTTTAGAAGACTGTTGTCGGGCCGGATTAGCGGCCTCTACTATTGCGGTTCGATCGGAATTGGCTACGAGTCCTGACCTGTCGGAAGCCACCTTACTTGAATATATTCGGAAGTTCTGTTAATACGATTATGAATCCTTATCTCAGATTAAGTCCGGAGGTTGCCTCCGCCTTGGAAGCTGGCGAAGCAGTTGTAGCGCTGGAGTCTACGATTATATCTCATGGTATGCCTTATCCAGAAAATGTGGAAACGGCACTGCAGGTTGAGCAAACCATCCGAGAGGCTGGTGCGATACCTGCTACCATTGCCATAATGGATGGCAAAATGCAAGCGGGCCTAACAACGGATCAGCTGGAGTTACTTGGCCGCAGCGGATTATCAGTGACGAAAGCCAGCCGGAGAGATATCCCACTTTTGATACAAAGGAAGCAATTAGGCGCTACTACGGTAGCTGCTACTATGATTGTTGCTGCTGCTGCGGGAATACCTGTTTTCGCTACGGGGGGCATAGGTGGAGTACACCGTGGCGGAGCTCAAGATTTTGATATCTCAGCAGATCTTCAGGAGTTGGCGCAGACTAAAGTGGCAGTCGTTTGCGCAGGAGCTAAATCCATTTTAGATCTGCCGTTAACGCTGGAATATTTAGAAACCTTTGGCGTACCAGTGCTCGGGTATCAAACGGAAGAGTTTCCTGCCTTTTACACTCGTCAAAGCGGCTTATCGGTCGATGCACGAATGGATTCGGCAGAGGCTATTGCTGAGATGTTGCACATTAAGTGGGAGTTAGGGCTTTGTGGTGGAGCCATTGTTGCAAATCCGGTCCCGGAAGAATTCAGCATGGATCCAACCTATTTAAATGCCACTATAGAAAAGGCGTTGGCCTTAGCGGCTTCTGAAGGTGTCAAAGGAAAAGCAGTTACTCCTTATTTGCTTGCCAAAATTAAAGAACTCACAGAAGGCAGAAGTTTGGTTTCTAATATCGAGCTCGTTATGAATAATGCTCGCTTAGCCGCAGGAATTGCAGTAGCGCTCCGAAATATAAAAGCGACTATATGACCTACTTTTGGGTTTTTGTAGGAGGAGGTATTGGGAGCCTTTGCCGATTTGGCTTGGGGCAATGGTTAAATCGTAGCGGAGAATATCCTTGGGGAACCTTGTTAGCAAATGGCTTGGCCTGTATTATACTGGGAGTACTGGTGGGTTGGGCGTCTAAGCAGAGCCTCAGTGTCGAGATGCGTCTCTTATTAATGACGGGTTTCTGTGGAGGGTTTTCCACCTTTTCCACCTTTTCTAATGAACTGGTTCAAATGCTCCGGCAAGCAGACTATCTTTCTGCATTTACCTATCTGATGATGAGTCTGGCGTTTGGTTTGATCGCTATTTGGCTGGGCATGCGAGTTATTGATTAAGGGCTAGTTCCCTCTAGACTTCAACTCCTTTTCTTTAACCGGTGGAAGATTGAGCGTAGTATCAAAAAGCGGAGCTAACTCAAGACTGTCTTCCAACGTTTTAAGTTCCGGTTGATCTGGGCGCAGCGGCTTTATTGGGCGGGCAGTGGTATCACGTAAGCGTCGAGCTTGTTCTATGATGATGGAATCAGCCAAATCTCCTGCCTCTGCCATTGCACGATCACGGCAACGCTGCATAACAACTCTCTGAAACTCATTAAGGCGTTCCTGTACTTTTTCCTCAATGACTGCGTCAATGTCTACGTGTGTAGCACTTTCACAAGAACAGAAGATCAGTAATATGGAAATAAGTAGGATCCGCATAGTCAATTAATCGGTGATTCGGGCTCGGAGGCGTGCCTCTTCCTCCAAACGCTGTTGCACGATACTATCTACTGCCTGCTCAACTATGCCGGGATAATTGATCTCGCACAAGCTATCCCAGATCGGACGAAGACTATCAAGGCGAGCAGTGTATATAGTATCGATTCGATTACGTTCGGTGGGCGTTAAGCGTAAATTAACAGCGGTGTCTTTAGAGCCGCAAGCACTTAAGCTTAAACTGATAATAATAAGAGCTAATATGGTTAAGCGGAATAACTTCATTAGCGCTCGTTTACATCAATGACCTTCCGACGCAATTCGAAGTGCTTACCTAAGTAAACCTTTCGAACGACTTCATCTGCTGCTAATTCTTCAGCTGTTCCTGCCTTTAGGATACTTCCTTCAAACATGAGGTATGCCCGATCGGTAATACTCAGGGTCTCCTGTACATTGTGGTCCGTGATGAGAATACCGATGTTCTTGGTTTTAAGCTTAGCTACAATGTACTGGATGTCCTCTACGGCAATGGGGTCGATACCCGCAAAAGGCTCATCAAGTAGGATAAATTTAGGGTTAGTGGCCAATGCTCTGGCAATTTCAGTACGCCGCCGCTCACCCCCTGAAAGGGTGTCACCGAAAGACTTGCGTACTTTTTCTAAGCTAAACTCATCAATCAACGACTCCAGTTTGTCGCGCTGCTCGCTTTTGCTCAAGGCGGTCATCTCAAGCACTGCCTTGATGTTGTCTTCCACGCTCAACTTGCGAAATACGGAAGGCTCTTGTGGTAAATAACCGATTCCTCTACGAGCACGTTGATACATCGGCAAATCGGTGATGTCTTCATCGTTTAGGAAAACCCGGCCTTCGTTAGGTTTAATAAAACCCACTGTCATATAGAAGGTGGTAGTTTTACCAGCTCCGTTAGGCCCTAGTAGACCCACGATCTCACCTTGGTGTACTTGTAGTGAGACCTCTCTTACGACTTTGCGTCGGCCATAAATTTTGACCAGGTTTTCGCTTCTGAGTATCATGTAATCGCTAGTCTATGTATTCAACCTTTCGCAAGAATCGAGCACCTACTGTGATTTCGAAAGTTAGGTTGCGAATCTTGCGCTCCGGCAACGTTCTGTTTTGCCCTGTAATTGGGTCAATAACGTTGGGAATTGCTGGTTGTTCGTATTGTAGTGAAAAGTCTGGGTTGACGGTAAATTCAATTAGTCCTTCAACATATTCAGAAAACGGAAAGTTGAGACCACCGCCGGCAAGGAAACCATAATTTAACCTTCTTACGCCTAATAAGGTTTCGCCTGTGAAATAGACATCCAGTGGATAGATGCCAGCAGTAATCTGATTGCGCTCTACGAAGCGCTCGTACTCATCTAGGTTCGTGTCAATAGTGTAGTCACCACGGATACCGAACATATAGTACAGTTGCCCGCTACCCACTTCGCTTATTACTTGCTTAGCACCTACAGAGAGGCTGATATTTTGAAATTCAAAACGCTGAGCAGGAAAAGAAACAAAGCTAGAATTGAACGGGTTGCCAAATAGACTCTGGCGGATAGCACTACCCTTTAGATGATAACCTGCTTGTGCGAACAAAGAGAATCTACCTTGTTCGGGAAAACTCTCAATAGATAGAATTCCGTGGTAAGCAATTAAGGGATCCCGATCGAAGGAATTCCATTGCTGAGTTCCAACGGTCAACCCACCTTTGAGGCCGAAATAAGTGCCTTGTGCCTGGGCCATTAGACCACACGAAAGAAGGCTTATGATAAGTAGTATTCTGAGTTGCATACTGTTATAGACTAGTCAGAACACAAACATAAGCCTTCCCCCACGCATAGCAAAATATACTATCTCCTTACTGGACTCGCAGTTGCATTCCCGCTTGGATTGTATTGGTAGTGAGGCCGTTTAGGGCCTTTAGCTGATCTACCGTAGTATTATAGCGGCGCGAAATTCCATATAGTGTCTCTCCCCCTACGACAGTATGATAAACTGGGCCATCGCCTGAACTTGGCGGCGGCGGTGTCGGTGCAGGAGGCTGCCCTGGAGTAATCACTGGAGCAGGATCTGTATTGCTTGGTGGCGCTGGTGCCGGATTCGTCGGCTGCGTAGGTTCTGTTGACGGAGGAGGAGCTGGCTCACTATTAGGATCAATGATGATAATAGGTACTTCTGGCTGATCACCGCCTGCTGGTGCCTCCGGTTGAACAATAACTGGGTTTGCTGGCGGAGCAGGACTTGGTGTTGGTGCCGGCACGGTATCCTCTTCTTCAATTGGCTCGTCAAAATCAATTTCTCCATTTGGCAAGGTAGGAGCGTCATCTGATATCACTGCTGGCTCTTCCTCTACTTCTTGCTGTAGTTTAGGACGGTCCTTTACCTTTCCGCCACGGAGTTTTATTCTTTCCCCTACCGCAGGCTCTTGCCCAGATGATAGTCGGTTTCGCTTAAAAAGCTTACTAAGCTTTACGCCATATTTCTGCGAAATATCAAAGAGACTTTCCCCTGCTACAACGGTGTGGTATCGATCTCGACCACGATAGCTGTTACGCTTTGGTTGTAGGTATACCCACTCTCCCCGATCTACATTTTGCTGAGCATCTTTTAACTCTTCGTTATAGTTAATCAGGTTGCGAACACTGATGTTTACCCGACGGGCAATATCCTCTAGTGTTTCGCCATCATTGGCAACCACGTAGCGGACATCATTATTGTCAAGAATTCCGCTAGCCACGATATCTGCAGGGGTGTCAACATCTACTGATGTAGCATCGTCATAACGGAAGAGCTCATAACGCTCAATAATTGAAATCAACTTCTCTGGATAAGTTGGACTTGTCGCATATCCAGCTTGCTTTAAACCGTGTGCCCAACGACGATAATCACGAGGATCTAAACGGAAAAGGAAGCCATAACGAAATGCTTTGCGAGGGTCACGCAAGAATTCGGAGTGTGCGATATAAGAGGCATCACTGTTCTTATAAGAACGGAAACAACTCTTTATCAATTTGCCATTTGCATCATAATCATCATCTTCCCGGTAGACAGTGCCGCCTTCCCAGTTTGCACCACACTTGATGCCGAAGTGATTGTTAGCACGACGAGCAAGTACACTCTGGCCAGAATTAGACTCCAGGATACCCTGTGCTAGTTTAATACTAGCAGGAATACCAGCCCGATCCATTTCTCGGACGGCGATATCCTTATAACGATTGATGTACGCCAATTGGGTCTCACTTTGCTGCGCGGTTAAATCCGCAAAACAAATGGCGATCAAGACAATAAACAAGCAGGTTTTGGTACGCATCACTACAGGTTTTTCAGCACGGATACTCTCTAAAGTATGCTATAAACGTTGCTGGACGATTGTAGTATTTTATAAACTTCGACTTATTAGCGTTTTTTTAACGCCTTAAGCCTATAATAAATCACTGATACGATTCTTATTGATAGCCAGACTTGCCAGGTTACCAAAGTAATGAACCGCATGAATGAGTTGACTGAAACGAGGGTCTTTACTATGTCCTTGTTTCCAGCGCCGGTAGATTTGTTGCACAATAACAGCAATCTTGAAGGCACCATATACATAGTAAAACAGTACTGGGCCGAGGTCTTGGCCTGTTGTTTGTTGGTACCGTTCTACGACTTGTGCCCTGTTTAAATTGCCAGGTAGCCAAGTTAGGTTTCCAGCGGCCAATTGCATGACTTTAGCTTCGCTAGCCTCCGTCCAATACGCCAGTGTGGTGCCCAAATCCATTCGGGTATCCCCTACCGTGGCCATTTCCCAATCCAGCACCGCCAGAATACGAGCTGGCTCGTTATGGTCTAAAACTAAATTGTCGTATTTGTAGTCGTTGTGAATCAGGCCCGGGGCGCCGTCGGCAGGTTGGTTGGCCTCCATCCATTGCGCAACTTCGTCCATTGATTTGATGTCATCGGTTTGTGCATTCCGATAACGTTTGATCCAACCAGCCACTTGCCGTGCTACATATCCTTCGGGCTTGCCAATATCACCAACAGAAGTAGTGTTGATGTCAATCTGATGCAGCAGTGCTAAATTGTCTACTGTAGCTTCGGAAATCGCCCGCATTCGCTCTGCCGAAAGATCTAGACCTTTTGGCGGTTTATTTCTGAGAATAATTCCCTTTACCCTTTCCATCGTGTAGAAGGTGTAACCAAGTTCCTCCTCGTTTTCGCAAAGGTGGATAGGTGCAGGAATTCGTCCATAAATAGGCTGAAGTCTTTCTAAGACTCTATACTCACGTCCCATATCGTGAGCCGATTTAATCTTTGCGCCCTTCGGCGGACGGCGTAAAACCCACTCCCCTATGTTGGTCTCTAGGAGGTAGGTCAAATTTGAGAAACCACCAGGAAATTGCTTGATGTTCTCAATGTGAGTAAAATCAGGGACGTGTTGTTGCAAATAGTGTGACAGTCGCTCCTTGTCGAGCTCCTCACCATTTCTAACTTCTACAGCTTGATCTTGCATGGGTAATAAGACTAAAAGGCAAATAAGGTGAAAAGGAACAGTACAACAGTTACAATTAAGCCAACCATAAAAATATTGTAGGCAATGGAGAGGTAGCGATATTTTTTGTCCAACACTTTTCCCAAATGATACAAGTCTTGCACCATATTGGTATAGAGCTGGTTGCTACTTTGAAACATGTCATCTACAGCTTCTGTGAAAGCATCGCGATCCAAATGAACAAAGCTGCCAAAGAATGCCAAACCTGTAGTAGGGTTTTGAATATTGTCAGCATTACTGTTTGTTACTTTTGGGCGTGCTGATAGCACCGCAAAAATTAGTGAGGTTAGACCGGTTACCAAGAAAATAACTACTGGCAGCAGTACTGCCGGCTGGGTCTCCGCTATATTTCGATAAGATAAAAAGGTGATGAGTACACTGATCAGAATAGAGTTAACACTGATCATGATGTTTGCCTTGTTATCCGCGATAGCACTCAGGTTAATATGATTTCGGTAAACGGCCCGAAAATAAGTTTGCGCCCCTCTGACAGGGAGCTGTGGTTCTAGGCCAGCAAAAGGTACTTCGTCAACCTCTTCCGGAATACCTCGGCTTAGCTTTTCTAGTTTTTTCTTGTGAGTCAAAATCGCTTGCGCGACCTTTTCTTGCCAGTAGGCCCTTCCTGCAGTGGTATGAAAACGGATACTCAGTAATTCTTGCATACGCACCTGAGCCTGTTGCAGACGATCTTGTGGTCCTTGATGTAGATCCTGCTCCAATTGGCGTATGTCCGCCCAGCGATGTGGCTCATCATTGCAATGTGTACCGATTAAAGCATCCATCAATAATTTGCTGGCAGCATGTGCGGGTGCGCCTTGATACACTTCGCTCAGGATACCTTGCACTTCGGAGCTGTACGTCTCCGAATGTTGTTCCGTCATAAGCTGTGGAATAATAGCACCCAATGCATTGCCAGGCTTAGCTGAGTCTATTTGTATTCCAATGGGATAGAATAAAGCAGCGATGCGGGCTAGCTTTCGGTCTTCCTCACTAAGGCCATCATTTTGGCCAAACCGTTCTACATGAAGTTCGAGATAGGCCGCCAACTGATCATTGTGCAATAATTGGCGAGAATCTTGGTGTTGAAGGCTTAGCTCCGCCGTGCGTCTTCGCACCGCAGCTGTTAATGCATCGTCCTTAATTACCAAGTCTATTTCCATGGAGGGAAGTGTTGGATTGCCAAGATAGTTACTTGTACTTGAATCAACATATAATTTTTGTCTTCTCCCCTGCGTTTTCCAATCAGAGAATAAAGATCACTTGCAGCATTTCGTGTATCTTTACCGTTATAGAAACAGAATGGGCGTTACAAATGCTTGTTCTGGCTTGCTGCCGCAACATCCACTTACTGCCAATTCCCCGGATTTACTGAAGAACTTCCCTTTTGAGTTGTGTTAAACCTTTACTGACACATCAGTCCAAGGTATGTCCGGAAAGGTCCGCTTTAATGAAATTGCTACGAGACTTATGAAACTACCAAAAAACGTTTTTTCGACAATTGGGATGAGTTCAATTGGTGTGCTGATGCTCCTATTAGTGGGCTGTAACCAGTTCGCTGATCTGGAAGATGCTGATGGTTCTCGCTACCAAGCAGAGTATGCTATCCCATTGTTGAATACCAGCTTTTCTATGAACGACCTGCTGGAAAATTTTGAGGAAAATTCTGTACTCACAGTGCTTCCTGATGGTTTACTACGCTTGCAGTACAGTGGAAGTGTTTTGACAGAAAACGCCGATGATGTATTTGAGGCCATCAATACTACGCTTTCCGGACTAGGTGGTATTGCTATTGAGAGCAATAGAGAAGCCTTACCGTTTTCTGGACCTGACGGCTTGATTATTGACCAAATGGATCTGAAAGATGGCCTTATGTTCTGGAGCCTTGTCAATTGTCACGAAAAGGAAATTACGACTACCATGACCTTTCCTACCGTCAAGAAAGACGGAGAGCCGCTTACTATTGTACGGACACTGGGGCCATATAGCGGAGAAGGTGAATGTGTAGAACTAAATAATTTCTTCAATCCTATCAACCTCGCCGATTATATTATCACCACAGAAAATGATTCTATTTATGTGGAATACTACGCAGAGGATAGCGATGGGATGGAGATTGCACCGGCAGAAGGCGTAGGTATCCTGATCTCAGGCCTAGCATTTAGTTATGCTGAAGGATACTTGGGGCAGATTAATCACTCTTCTGATCCTGATCGTATTGATATTGACTTCTTCGATAACTGGATTCGAGGAGATGTCTTTTTTGAGGATCCGGTGATTACTTTCAACTTCACTAACTCCTTTGGAATTCCAACCCGCGCAGTGGTGGATCGTTTCGACGTCATATCTGTAGACGGTGATACTTTGCCACTACAAAGTGAGTTTATTACCAATGGTATTGATTTTCCATTTCCAACCTTGGATGAGGTAGGACAGACGAAATCAACGGACTTTGTTTTTGATAAAGACAATTCAAATATCCGCGAGATTTTAAGCTCTGGACCAGTAGCGATCTTTTACGACGTAAGTGCTGACACCAACCCGGATGGAGATACAGATGTTCGTGGATTCGTTACGGATAGTTCTCAATACATAGTGCAGGTTGAAGTTGACTTACCGCTCTACGGTTGGGCCGTCAATTTTGGTGTACGAGACACTTTCGATTTGAGTCTGAGTGATCTGGATGGCGCCGACTATGCTGAGTTCAAAATGGTCACGGAAAATGCGATGCCAGTATCTATTGGTGTGCAAGGTTATTTCCGCGATGCTCAAGGCAATGTACTGGACTCCCTTTATGAAAACTCAATTCGCGTGATTGAAGGAGCACCTGTTGATGCAGTTGGACGACCAACAGCAGTACAGGAAACGGTCACGTTCAGTGATTTTCCAGCGGAGCGTTTTACGAAAATTAAGAATGCCTCGGAATTGGAGGTAGTAGCGACGTTCTTTACAACCACTGATGGACAACAATCCGTGCAAATTCTCGGCGACCAAGATGTGAAGGTTCGACTCGGAGCGATCTTGGGCGTAAGTGGAAATTAATAGACCCCCTTTAAACTGAAAATCATGGTATCACATTTAACCAAGCACGCGCTTTGCTTGCTGCTGTTCTCCTGCCTTGGTACAACCTTGATGCAGGCTCAGAATGATTTAAGTAGTCTGATGTTGGTGAACAGCTGGCAAAACATGAATGTCAATCCAGCGCTTCAGCCAAATGGCATCGTAGTTAACCTGCCTGGAGTTTACAACAACCTTTGGGTTACTAATATCACATTTAACGACCTTCTTGTAGAGGAAGGCGGACGCCAAGTTCTAGATATCAGCAACGCCATTGATCAAATGGGTGCGCAGAACTTTCTTCGTGAAGATCTAGATATCGAAACAATTGGTCTTGGCGTTCAATTCGGAGCACTAGGCCTGAATATTGGCCACCGTTTGCGTTTTAATGCACTAATCGATTATCCTAAGACATTGGCTCAATTGATCTGGGAGGGTAACGCACAGTTCATTGGTGAGACGGTCAGCTTCGGCCCTGCTTTTGATCTCACCGCGTATCATGAGTTTGCTATTGGAGCTTCCTATCAGTTAGGAGATAATATCAAATTCGGCGGTCGAGTGAAGTTCTTGAGTGGCGCTGCTAATGTCAATACGGAGCGCAATGATCTGGAGCTTACCACCAGCGGAGACGTGTACCAACTAGAAATGAATGCCGATTATGTAGTTAACTCTGCTGGCAGCCTCTCTTATGATGGTCTGCGAGATGTTAATTTGGATTTTAACTTCGGAAATTTCTCAACCGAAGAGCTATTTGGAGGTAACTCCGGAATGGCATTCGACCTTGGGGTTGCAGTGAAGCTTGACCGTCTGCAAATAGCAGTAAGTGCCATTGATCTAGGAGCTGATCTTACCTGGGACCAGGGTGTATCCAACTTTACACTAGATGGCCTTTACGAGTTTGAAGGCTTGGATATCGCCCAAGATCTATTGGACAATGAAGAGTCCTTTGGTTCCATTGTTGACTCGCTCTATGCAACCTATGATCCAGTAGAAACGAATCGTAGCTATACTACAAGTATTGGAGCTAAGTACTACTTCAGCGGACAATACGAGTTGAATAATGAGATTAGCGTGGGCTTAATTGGCTACACCGACGATTATCGCAATGTGAGCACAACGGGCTTAGCGGTGACCGGTAGTATCAACTTCTCACCACTATTGAGAGTAGGTGCATTTTATGGTTTGCGTAATGAGCGTTTTGATAACCTGGGCGCTAATGCAACGATTAGTCTTGGCCCGGTTCGTCTTCTTTTAGCAACGGATAATATTATTTCAGCTTTCCGTCCTGAAGATGCGCACTTGGCTAACTTCCGCATTGGTGCTAACCTACAATTTGGACAAGACAAAGAACAGCTGGATACCAGCAACGGCAACCGGTTCTTCTAAGTCAATCATATACCAATAAAAAAGGCCGAACTGCTTTAGCGGTTCGGCCTTTTTTATGTTTAGTCGCTTAGGTTAGTTGCCCAAGATTTCGTTGTAACGCTTATCATCATTTAGGATACTGATCGCTTCGTTAACCTCCGGGTCATTACGCAAGCCAATCTGCACCTTACCACGCTGGTAGTAATAGCGACCAGCAATTTCTTTTTCGATTAAGCGAATGATCAAGTCTTTATTCTTAGTTAGCTCTGCTTCTTGAGCTGCATCCAATTTTTGACGAATAGCTTTTGCTTCGGAGTCGATACTAACGGTTTCGTCGCCAGCAACTTCAGATAGCTTCATCAACATCTTTTCTGCTGCGCTCTGATACTCAAAGTTCTCCGTATTGAGGAATTGCTGGAAACCATCATACTCCGTAAAACGGAAGGTATCGGTTGAGTCGATATTTGGGTTGGCTAATGACCACTCCGTAACGTAATTGAAAAGCATGTTTTCGTCAATCAAGGCTTTGACGATTCCTTTTTCTTCTGCTGGTTCTGTCAGGACATCAGGCTTCACACCACCACCGTCCAATACTGTACGGCCATTACTCGTCTGGAAACGAGCACGTTTGTCATCCGCAATAGCTACGGGCTCTCCGTTCTCATATTCAACACTTTGAATACAGCGCTCACTAGGAATATAATACTTCGCGGTAGTGATCTTCACGCGAGCATTATAACCTACTTCCATCGTGTTTTGTACAAGCCCTTTTCCATACGTTCGCTGACCAATTAGAATGCCGCGATCGTAGTCCTGCATAACACCACTGACAATTTCTGAAGCAGACGCAGATCCTTTGTTTACCAGCACCGCTACAGGGATTTCAGTATCAATCGGCTGATTAACGGTCTTATAAGTACGGTCCCAGTCTTTTACCTTCCCACGCGTAGTAACCACTACTTGGTCACGAGGGATGAAAATATTACTGATATTGATTGCCTCGTTCAATAGACCACCACCATTGCCACGAAGGTCAATAATGATACCACCCATATCGGGGTTATTCTTCTTGAGGTCATTAAAAGCATTTAGAATATTCCGCCCAGCATTACGGCTGAAGACAGAAAGGTTGATGTAACCTACATTGTCACTAACCATTCCGTAGTAGGGAACATTGTTGATCTCCACGTCGCCACGGATAAGCTCAATATTGAGATTCTCATCCACTCCTGGTCGACGGATCACGAGATTCATGGTTGTGCCTGGGAAGCCGCGCATGATCTCATCTAGTTCTTCGAGCGAACGACCTACTGCACTCTGCCCATCTACCGAAATGAACTGATCGCCCGGCTTGAGACCTGCTTTATCTGCAGGTTGGTCTTTGTAGAGTTCGGTAATGGTAACATACTCCCCCATCCGCTTCTGCTTGGTGCCAATACCATGATAGCGTCCCTCGCTGATAAAACGATAACCTTCGATATCAGCTTCGCTGATGTAATTCGTGAAGGGGTCCAGCGAACCTACCATAGCCTCTAGTCCGGTGCGCATGAGTTGACCAGGGTCGATGTCATCCACATAGTTAGTGTTGACTTCTTTATAGAGGTTGGTGAATATTTCGATATTCTTGATAATCTCGAAGTACTTGTCTTTGTCACTGCTAACCGTAAAGGCAGTGCCAAGAAGGAAGGTGCCGATAAGGCCGGCAATAAGAAAAATACGCTTATTCATTTACTTAAGAATTTTCAAGGAATACCCTCTATTAAGACCGCGGATGTTACACTAATTCTATACGTTCAATATAAATGATTGTTGTAAGCTGCGCGAATATTGACAATAGCTTTGCAATGAAAGCCCTATGACAAGCAGCCGTTTTCTTACCCTAAGAAGGTGTTTACAGCAGTAAAAAGCGCTTGAGGTTGCTCCGCGTGCACCCAGTGCCCAGCATCTGGAATAGTCACTAATTCGGCTGCCGGGAAGAGCGACTGAATCGTTCCATAATCCTCGTCTTGTACATATTTTGATTTCGCTCCGCGCACAAATAGGCTTGGTCCTTCATAAGACTCTTCCGGTTCAATGTTTTCCAGAATAGCTTGGTAGTCTCTGGTTAGTACAGGCAGATTCATCTTCCAGCGATAACCACCTGTCTTTTCACGAGTCAAGTTCTTGAGTAGAAATTGTCGGATACCGAAATCATCGATTCTTTCTGCTAAAAAAGCATCTGCTTCTTTACGATCATCAATTTGATCCAGTGGTAAATCATTGAGGGCTTTAATAATGACCTCATGCCCACCAGGATAGGTTTTGGGGCCTATATCTACAATAACCATTTTCTCCACCATCTCTGGGTAGTGCGTGGCAAATTGCATAACTGTTTTTCCACCCATAGAATGCCCCAGTAAGGTTGCCTCATACATCCAATTGGCTTCCATAAAGGCTTTTAGGTCTTCTGCCATGAGTGGATAATTATGAGCATCCAGGTGAGGAGAACGGCCATGGTTGCGTTGGTCAATTAGCACTACGGTGTAGTGTTCAGCCCACTTCTTGCCTAGTGTTTGCCAATTGTCCAGAGTCCCAAATAATCCATGTAAGATTAGCAGTGGAGGTCCTTGACCGAAAGTCTTATGATTAAGTTCCATATAGATCGCAGGAAAATTAACGTACCGATTTTGATTTTTCAAGTAGTACTAATTAGAGCTGCTGCTTGCTTTTGCTCCCTTTTGAAGTCTGGCGGCACAAGGTAAGCGCTTTGTTAAACATCGGGTACTCCTACTCCCCCATTATTCGATCCACTAAACGTCCCATAATGGCTTGGCGATCTTCTGGTCCTTGTTGTACATGTACCGAACGCAATTCACCATCTACTTCTTTAAGGACGAAGTAAAAAATGTGCTGTGGGCGATCTTTTCCGGGGATGTCCACTTGGCCATAGCGCATATCATTTAGCCGATAGAGCGAATCTCCGACTTGCTCAACGCTGAAGTAGCCGTCTGTAAACCATCGTAAAATTGAGACGTCACGGTCATCCATGGCATCTTTTACTAGTGAGTGATTTTTGGGTACTTCTTGTAATTTAAAATAGGGTTCTTGGTCGAGTAAGGAATACTGACCTGTATAGAAATTGTCCGCTGTTTCAGCAGTGCCTTGCCATAGGATACTATTCAGAATTGTAGGTCCAATGACATAGCGTTCGGCCTTAATGCTGTCTTTTTCTAGGGTAGCAGCCATACGGCTGTGAGCATAGGAATAAATGCCGGTGCAAATCAGGAGGTAGAACGTGCTTATCAAAATACCTGACCAATTATAGCGTGCTCGTTCTCGACTGCCTCGCATTCTCCGACTAGCCAATATCAGGCAAATCAAGAAAGGAGCCGTGTAGAGAGGATCAGCTACGGAGATTACATTCCATGCTACTCGCAGGGTGCTGAAAGGCTCGAAGAGCTGAGTGCCGTAAGTGGTGCAGGCATCGAGCAATGGATGAGTCAAGATAGCCCAAAAGAACAAGTGGGCCCAACTAAGCCAGCCGGGATTCTCATTGGTGGTAGGTGTCTTTCGACCTAATTCTCTTAAGTAAATCACAAGTGGAAATGCGACCATTGCCAAACTTACGGCTAATGCAATCCACCCCGTTCCATACATCTCGAGTGGCATTAAGCTGCTACCAATATAGATGGTGGCAAAAAAGAAGAGCCAGCCAGCCAAAAGTGCCGCACCTTTTTGTTGTGGAAGAGGACCTTCTCGACCACCATAAATACGGTGTACAAGCATACCCAAGCCGAGGGGTACAATGATGGCAAACGCAATGGAATGCGTGAAAGCTCGGTGATAAGCCAAAGAACTAATGGGGTCGGTCACAGCGTTCGCCAGAATGTCAAGATCTGGGAATGTACCGGCGATCGCGCCCCAGAGCATTGCTCTGTTGCCGGCTTTCTTGCCAAGGACTACTTCGCCAACGGCAGCGCCTAGCGTGATTTGAGTAAGACTGTCCATGAATGGAGTTGGGTGTGCTGATGGTAGAACAGTAGTGCAAGGGGATCGGTTGAACTTTATGCCTGCTTTCAAACATATTAGAGCTGTGCACGTTTCCAATGCGTATCTTTGCCGCACATTTCAAGCGTATCCAAGTATAGTGGGAAATTTAGAAGATTTATTGCAGCGTTACCAGGAGGATGAGCGCTTAACACAATTATTGACAGCTCTTAATACGGAGGCTGACGGGGTATACCCGCGGCTGCAGTTATTAGGATTGAAAGGAAGCTTGAGTAGCTTCGTGATTAGTTCAGCTTATCAAAAAGCAGGACAACATCACTTAGTGGTAGCCAACGATAAAGAAGAGGCCGCCTACTTACAGAACACAATAGCTGGCTTGCTAGAGCCTAAGCCGGTCCGCTTTTTCCCTGATTCATTTAAGCGACCACTATACTTTGAGGTACTGGATACTAATCATGTACTTCAGCGCACGGAAACCGTCAATAAACTCACGCAGTCGAAAGCAAAAGGAGAGGTTGTTGTTACCTACCCGGAGGCCCTATTCGAGAAGGTAGTATCTCCCAACGTGCTCAATGAGAATCGGATTAATATCCAGGTAGGAGAAACGGTCGATGTGCCAACGATGATCGAACTGTTGACGGAATACGGTTTTAGCAGAGAAGACTTTGTCTACGAACCCGGGCAGTTCAGCATACGTGGAGGCATCATAGATATCTTTTCTTATGGTAATGAGTATCCCTACCGAGTAGAGTTATTTGACGATGAGGTAGAGACTATCCGTACGTTCAATCCACTTGATCAATTGTCGGTCCGCACAATCCGTCAAGTGTCGATTGTGCCTAATATCAATACCAAGTTTAGCCAAGAAGAAAAAGTATCTCTATTTCAGGTCTTGCCGACGGATACAGTGATATGGATCAATGATATACAAGTACTCTTGGATAAACTACAGACTTGCTTTGAAAAGGCGGAGGAGTTTGCCAAGACTATTACAATACTCGATGAAGGCGACTTAGCAGAAATATTCCGCGACCGAGCATTTATTCGTCCAGGTGAGGTAGCTGCGGATGTGTCCGATCATCCAATCGTTCTTCTGACCGATCACGCTCAGCCTATTCCGGTGCAGCAGAAGATCAGTTACAATGCCCGTCCTCAACCAAGTTTCAATAAGAATTTTGACCTGCTCATTAAAGATCTGAACGGTAATACCGCTGATGGCAGAGAGAACTTCCTATTTACGGATAACCCCAAACAGGTAGAACGTTTCTATAGCATCTTTAATGACCTAGAGGCGCATGTCCAATTCCACCCCATCATTAAGGCGATGCATGAGGGGTTTGTAGATGTAGATTTGGGTGTTGCTTGCTATACAGATCACCAGATCTTTGAGCGTTTTCATCGCTATAAACTTAAGCGGGGCTTTACGAAAGATCAGGCGCTGAACTTGAAAATGCTACGGGAATTAGAACCCGGAGATTTTGTGGTTCACATCGACCATGGTGTCGGACGCTTTAGTGGTCTGGAGAAGCTGGATGTAAACGGAAGAAGTCAGGAATCCGTTCGGATTGTCTATAAAAATAATGACCTACTGTATGTAGGAATCAACTCCCTGCATAAGCTTTCTAAGCACTCTAGCAAGGAGGCAGCACAGGCTCCGCGATTGAACAAACTTGGATCCGATGCTTGGAAAACGCTAAAGGCACGAACCAAGAAGAAGGTTAAGGATATTGCGGCTTCTCTGATCAAGCTTTACGCAAAACGGAAAGCCAGTGAAGGGCACCCCTTTCCGCCAGATGGCTATCTGCAAAATGAGCTAGAAGCAAGCTTCATGTACGAGGATACACCAGACCAGTTTACGGCAACGCAGGATGTAAAGGCGGACATGATGAAGGCGTATCCGATGGATCGCCTGATTTGTGGAGATGTTGGTTTTGGTAAAACGGAGATTGCGGTACGAGCAGCTTTTAAAGCCGTTGTAGGAGGAAAGCAAGTGGCAATTCTAGTGCCGACTACGATTCTCGCCTTGCAGCATTTTCGAACTTTTAAAGGGCGCTTGGAAGAGTTTGGAGTAAATGTAGATTACGTGAATCGCTTCCGGACGACGGGCGAACGAAACAAAGTCTTTAAAGCCACCGAAGCAGGTGAGGTAGATTTGTTGATTGGTACGCATGCCTTGTTGAACAAGAAGCTCAAGTTTAAAGACCTTGGCTTATTAATTATTGATGAGGAACAGAAGTTTGGTGTAGCTGCAAAAGAGAAGTTGCGTAACATGAAGGTCAATGTGGATACGCTTACACTCACGGCGACGCCAATTCCCCGTACCCTTCAGTTTAGCTTGATGGCAGCACGTGATTTATCCATCATTCGGACTGCTCCACCAAATCGCCGACCGATTCATACGGAGGTTCGTGTTTTCAAAGAAGAACTCATAAAGGACGCTATCTATTACGAGGTGCAGCGAGGTGGACAAGTGTTCTTTGTGCATAACCGAGTAAAGAGCCTGGCAGATATGGCTGCGCTCGTTAGGCGACTAGTACCAGATGTGGATGTAGCGGTAGCGCACGGACAAATGGAGCCTAAGGAGTTGGAGCGTGTACTATTAGACTTCATTGATCGCCGCCACGAAGTATTGATTTGTACCAATATCATCGAAACGGGTCTGGATATTCCGAATGCCAACACGATGATCATCAATAATGCACATCAATTTGGATTAAGTGATTTACACCAGCTCCGTGGCCGGGTGGGACGATCTAATAAGCGAGCATTCTGCTATTTGATGGCGCCACCATTGAGTGTTCTTACACCAGAGGCTCGGAGAAGACTACGTACACTGGAAGAATTCAGTGAACTAGGAAGTGGATTTAATATAGCAATGCGCGACTTGGATATCCGAGGAGCTGGTAACCTATTGGGAGGAGAGCAAAGTGGATTTATCTCTGATATTGGATACGAAACGTATCAGCGGGTATTAGATGAAGCAGTCCGTGAACTCAAGGAAAAAGAATTCCAAGACCTCTTCCGAGAAGACCTGGAAAAGAGCCTCGATTTCGTCCGAGATGTACAGGTAGATACCGATGTAGAAATGCTGATCCCGGATGCTTATGTGGTAAATATCCAGGAACGCTTAAACCTCTATACACAACTGGATGATATCCAAACAGAAGAAGGGCTTATCGCTTTTGCTAAAGCACTTCGAGATCGCTTTGGTCCTATCCCAATACAAGTGGAAGAGTTGTTTGATGGATTACGTCTACGGTGGGAGTGTAAGAAGTTAGGCTTTGAACGCATCGTATTGAAGAGTGATAAACTTCGCGCGTTCTTTGTTGAGGACCCTCAAAGCATGTACTACGAGACAAAGCGCTTTAATAACATCATGCAGTTAATCACTACTGAAGGCAAGCTCCGCGGACTGCGCCTAAAGCAGGCTCCGCGTCATCTCATTGTGATCAAGGAAGATGTAAGTAGCTTGAAGGAGGCCAAAGAGGTACTTCTAGGAATACTGAGCAAGGTGGAAAAAATGGAAGAAGTAGAGGCTTAGAAATGGAGTGTTTAGTTAAGGTTATATTTTCCAACTAACCAACTAACCAACTAACCAATGTTGGATAGCTTAGAGTTGTGTACTAAATCAT